>DASUNQ010000341.1:0-13081 GCA_036277075.1 Thermoanaerobaculia bacterium | reverse complement strand
CGAGGCTGGCGCGCGCCGTGCGGTTCGTCACCCCCGGCAGGTCGATGACGAAGCGGGTGGGCTGCTCGAGCAGGAAGGTGGCGTAGGGGAGCTCGCCGTCCCCTTCGAGCCGCACCAGCGTGTCGCCATCGCCGGTCGAGGCGCGGACGTCCACGAGGACGGTGGCGGCGGCGCCGCGCGGCGCCGGCGCGACCGCCGGCGACTCGGCGGTGCCCGCCGTTTCCAGGGTCTCGGCGGCGGCCTCCGGGACGGCGCCCTCCGCCGCCTCGGCGGCGGCGTCCTCGGCCGCGGCGCCGCCGCGCTCGGGCAGCGGCTCGTAGATCAGGCCTGGCGCCGGCGCCGCGACCGGGGGCGGCATGGTCGCGGCCACCGTCTCCTCCTCGAGCGGCAGCAGCCGGAGCTGCAGGCGCGGCCCGTCGGCGGTGACGGCGTGCTCGACCTGCTCGCGGGTGGCGACGACCAGGCGGGTGAGCGGCTGGCCGCCCTCCTGGCCGCGCTCGACGAGCACCATCTCGATCAATCCCTCCTCCGGCGCGAGGTCGGTGACCGCCGCGCCCGGCACGGCGTTCGGCAGCTCCAGCACGACCCGCCCTTCGGTGTCGCGATAGCTGGTCCAGACCAGCGGCCCGTTGCCCTCAAGGTTGAGGAACGCCTCCGGCGCGCCTTCGGCGACGTCGAGCGAGCGGATGGTGATCGGGGCGCTCGCGCCGCTCGCCGCCGGCGAAGCCGCCGGCTCGACCGGCGCCTCCGCCACGCGGACGGGCTTGCCGGAGGCGCAGGCGACGGCCAGCGCGACCGCCACCACCGCGCCCAGGGCGCTCGCCCGCCGCCGCTCGGCGCCGTATTCCGGTGTGACGACATTCCCCATGGCACTCGCCTCCCTTGCGGGCATCCCTCGCCGCTACGCCGGGTTCAGCTTCTTGACCACTTCGCGGAACGGCTTCAGAGCGGTGGGGTCCTGCACCGTCTGCTTGAAGACCACCTCGCCGCCTCCGATGCTGACGACGTCGCCGTCGTAGAGCTGGTCCCCCTCCTTGAGCAGGTAGCTCTTGGCCTGATTGGCGGCCTTGACCTGCGCCACGTAGCCGCGGGAGGTGCGGAAGATGCCGGTCAGGTCGATCTCGTCGATCAGCAGGCCGGGGATCCCCTCCGGCCGCGGGCCCTTGAACTGGGTGCGCTCGGGGCCGGAGAGCAGCGACTTGAAGGGGTCGCGGCGGTTGCCCGGGTCGTAGGTGTACCCCTCGCCCGAGAGCACCTCCTCCTCCTCCTCCAGGATCTGCTCGATCTCTTCGCTCGGCGTGGTCAGCGCCTGCTCGCGCGCGCGCTCCGCGGGCGGGGCGGCGGGTGGCGCGGCCTCCGGCTGCGCGGCGGCGGTCCCCGCCAGCAGGGCGAGGACGGCGGCCGCGAAGAGCGGGCCCGGGACGGGGACGACGAAGCGGCGGCGCGGCATGCGGACGGCTCCTCGCTAGCCGCCGGGCGGGGTGGCCATGGCGGCCGCCGCCGGGCTGCCGGCCGCGGGTCCCGCCGGCGGCACCGGCTCCGGCTCCTTGTAGACGAAGGTCTTGGCCTTGAACTCGGCGGCGATCGTGTGTCCCCCCTCGCTGGCGGCGGCGAGCTGCGCCTGTTGCGGATGGGAGGAGATCTGCAGGTCCTCGATGTTGATGATCCGCGAGAAGCGGCCGATCTTGTCGAAGAACAGCGCCAGGTTGTGGTAGGTGCCGTCGACCGCGAGCTGGATCGGCCACTCGCTGTAGAAGTCCTTGTCGGCGAGCTGCGCCGGCGTGAAGCGCTTGAGCGTGAAGTTGCCCTGCTCGGCGAGCGAGCGGATGCGCCGCAGCAGGTCCGGGGTGTTGCGCCGCGCCGGCAGGATGCGCAGCAGCTTGTCGAGCTCGAGCTCCAGCCGCCGCACCTCCTCGCGGAACTTGGGCAGATCGCGCTCGGCCGCCTGCGCCTCCTGGATGCGGTTCTGGAGCTCGCCGAGCTGCACCTCCTGCCCCGCGATCTGCTCGCGCATCGGACGCAGCAGGAAGAAGAAGACGACGCCCAGCAGCACCACGCCCACCGCCAGGCCGACGCCCAGCGCGTAGTACCAGGGTTTGCCCTCGATCCCGGTCTTGATCGCCACCGCGCGCCCCTAACCGCCGGTCGCCGGCGCCGGCGCGGGTGCGGCCGGCGGGCCGAAGGAGTAGCGGAAGTTGACGACGAACTTGTAGGTGCCGCCCGGCTGCTCGGTGGCGTCCTGCAGCGTCGGCTCCTCGAACTCGGGCACCCTGTCGAGGTTCTCGATGAAGTTGGCGACGGCGTTGGTGTTGAGCGCCCGCCCCTCGATCTCGATCAGGTCGGGGGCCATCCGCAGGCGGTCGAGCCAGAGCAGCTCGGGCAGCGCGCGCGAGACCTGGTCCATCACCCGCACCGGGCCGCGCTGCGCCAGCTTGAGGTCGTTGATGACGCCGATCTTGCGCTCGAGCTCGGCCTTCTTGACCTTGTACTCCTCGACCTCGCGGCTGGTCGACTCGAGCCGCGCCAGCTCGGCCTCGGCGGCGCCGATCTCCGCCTGCTTGCGCTCGATCGTGCCGTCGAGCACCCACCACCAGACGAGGGCGGCCAGGATGCCGACGAGCAACCCGCCGGCCAGCATGTAGAGGCCGACGTCCTTGCCCTCGAGCAGGGCCGTCGGGCGCGCCTTGCGCACCGCGGCGCGCTTGCCTTCGGCGAGGAGGTTGATCTTGACCATCTAGTCGCCGACCTTGCGGATCCCGAGGCCCACCGCCACCGCCATCATCGGCGCCACCGACTCCAGCCACTGGCCGTCGAAGTCGCCGTCGCGGAAGTGGATGCGCTTGAGCGGGTTCATCAGCTCCGTCGGCACCTCGAAGCGCTCGCGGAGCACCTGCAGGAGGTTGGGGGTCAGGGCGCAGCCGCCGGCGACCACCAGCTCGTCGACCGGCCCCTCCGAGGAAGTGGCGGAGAAGAAGTCGAAGGTCTTGCGGATCTCGCCCGCCAGCTCGTTCGACACCGTGTCGAGCACCGGCCGCGCGTCGCCCGCGCTGTAGCGGTCCACCGGCTCGCCGCGCTTGAGCGTCTCGGCCTGGTCGAAGGAGAGGTTGAACTCGCGCTGCAGCGCCTCGGTGAACTGGTTGCCGCCGAAGGAGATGTCGCGCCAGAAGACGGTCGAGCCGCGGGCCAGGATGTTGATGTTGGTGACCGAGGCGCCGGTGTTGATCAGCGCCACGATCTTGCGCGGGTCGAGGTCGTAGTTGACCTCGTAGGCGTTCTGCAGGGCGAAGGCGTCGACGTCGACCAGCGACGGGGTCTTGCCCGTCTGGCTGATCACCGAGACGTAGTCGTTGACCTTGTCGCGCTTGACCGCGACGAGCAGGACCTCCATCGTGTCGCGGCCGGGCTCGCCGTCGGACAGCACCATGTAGTCGAGGCGGACGTCGTTGATGTCGAAGGGGATGTACTGCTCGGCCTCCCACTGGATCGACTCGGCGAGCTCCTCCTGGCTGACCGCGGGGAGCTGGATCTTCTTGATGATGACGGAGTGGCCGGAGAGGGAGGTCGCGTACTGCGTCCCCTTGACCTTGGTGTGGTCGTTGAGCTTGTGGATGGCGTCGACGACCAGGGAGGAGTCCATGATCGAGCCGTCGACGATGGCCTCGGGCGAGAGGGGCTCCACCCCCAGCCGCTGGAGGTGGAACTCGTTCGGCCGGCGCTCCTTGAGCTCCACCAGCTTGACGGCCGAGCTGCCGATGTCGAGACCGACGACGCCCTTAGGCCTGGAGAACAGCACGATCGCCCGGTGGCTCCCTCCGTATTAAGGCGCCAATGCGTCTATGGCTATAGATCCGATGGGGCGGACTGTACACGAGGGGCAGAGAGGCGATAAGGGCCTTTATCGCCAACTCCTTGCGAAGTGATTGCGCACTGCGTGGTCAGTCGGAAAGGCGCCGGATCCGGGGGTGGCGCGCTTGCCCGGGAGGGCGCCTTCTGCTATCTTGCGCCGCCCCTCTCGAGAGGGTGCAGGGGAGTTCTCGCCATGGCCAAACAGTGCGACGTCTGCGGCAAGGGCACGGTCACCGGCCGCAACATCAGCCACGCCCACAACGTCACGCCGCGCACCTGGGAGCCCAACCTCCAGCGCGTGCGCGCCATCGTCGACGGCACCGTCCGCCGGGTGCGGGTCTGCACCCGCTGCCTGCGCAGCGGCCGCGTGCAGAAGGCGCCGGTGCGGCGCTGGACGCCCGAAGAGAGCGCGGCCGGCGGCGAGTAGCGCCCCTCAGCTTTCCGTCTTCTCCCCTTCCAAGAACCTTCCTGTTTGCAGCGGAAAGTTGCGCAAAGCAACTCTATTCCGGGCGAGAGCCGTGTCGAAGCGAGCAACGAAACGCCTCCTCCGGCATCTGGCGTATGGAGCGAAGTTGTTCGTAATCAGCAACTTAGCTCTTGCAACGTGCTCGCCTGGAGGATTATCTTCTCGGTCGTGGGGACGTTCGACCGTCTGGGGGAGGCCCTTGAGCAGGCCCGCCGCGACGCCGGCATGACCCAGGCGGAGCTCGCCGAGGCCTCGCACACCGGCGAGGCACAGATCAGCGGCTACGAGCACGGAGAGCTGCCCACCCTCGCCGTGCTGGAGCGCATCCTCGACGCCCTCGGGATCACCGTCCTCGACGTCGCGCTGTTCCTGACCTGGCGCGCCGGCTGGCCTTCGTCGGTCAGGAGCGCCGCGGAGGCGCTCTACCCGCTGAGCGATACCTCGCAGCTCCTGCTCGACTTCGGCGGCGAGCCGTTTGCGCCGCCCGCGGACCGCACGCGCCGGGCGGCCCTGGACCGCGCCTTCGCCGACATCCATACCCAGGTCCGCCACGTCCAGATCGCCGCGCACTTGGCGCTGCAGGAGCAGAGCTTCCTCCGCCAGCGCCGCGGCGACGCCCCCGCTCGGCGCCGACGCCGGCCTTAGCCCAGCCTGCGCCAGCTTTCAGCGCAGGCCGAGAGCCGGCCTCCTCCGAGACGGGCGGCGCGAGCACCAGCTCACTGAAGGGCGCTGGCCGGCTATTTAGGCCGATCGAGGTAACTATATAAGTGAAAGTACCTGCTACCGGGATGGGTGAGGAAGGGAACGCGCACCGCGCTAGCTGTCAGTGCTCAACACGTTCACTCGGGCGGCTGGGGGAGGCCGCCGAGGGTGGCTACGGTCAAGCTTCTTGACGTCGATGTGGAGCAGGTCGCCGGGCCGCGCGTGCTCGGAACGACGGACCGGCTCGCAGCTACAGCTAGGAGGGCTGGGAACTCTTCCCGGCGCCGCGAGCTGTCTCCCTGCACGCCCGAGTGTTCCCCGGTGGGGCTTTAGCGAAGGGCACGGCCGGCGATCCCCCGCCCGGATTCGACGAGTTGACGCCCGACGAGAAGCTCGACTCATCCAGGCCCTCTGGAACCGTGTCGCCGCTCATCCCGGCGAAGTCCCGCTGCCCAAGTGGGTCGCGCCGCCGGTCATGCGGCGATCGACGCGAAGGCACGGCGAGTAGCGGCTGCGCAGGCTGAGATCCCCGCGCGTGGGAGGTATGCTACGGCCTGTTGGCCAACGAACGCCGAACCCAGAGGGAAGGGTCCAGAATGCACGCCGACGTGACCACTCGTTCCTCCTACCCTGACGTACCCAGCCACGGCGACGGCCGCTTCGAAGGCATCGGCCTCGGCGAGCCCCAGTTCTCGAGCGACGGCGCGCCGCCGCGCTGGCGCTGCGGCTACGGAGCTTGCTCGAAATGCGGCTGCCAGGGATTCGAAGGGAACGCCGGCACCTGCGGCAACCGGGGGTGCGGGCACGCATTCCAAGATCACTGGTGATCCCCGGCGGCCGTGCTGATTCGGCCGGCCGCGTCGTCCTGTCGCGCTAGCTGAACGCCTCCGCCCGGGTCGCCTCGCCGGTCATCCGGCGGTCGATGCGGAGGACGCCGGCGACGGCGCGGATCTCGCGGATGAGCTTGTCGAGGTGCTTGCGGTTGCGCAGCTCGACGACGACCTGGATCTTCCCCCGGCCGGTCTCGCGGGTGTCGGCCTCGATCCGCGTGATGTTGCTGTCGGCCTTGGCGATGGCTTCGGTGAGGCGGGCGAGCATGCCGGGCTGGTCGGCGGTCTCGATGGTCAGCGAGATCGAGTAGACGTCGTCCTTCTGCTTGGCCCACTCGACCTCGATCTCGCGATCGGGGTTGTAGAGCAGGTTCTTGACGTTGGTGCAGTCGATCGAGTGGACCGAGACGCCGCGGCCGCGCGTCACGTAGCCGACGATCTCCTCGCCGGGGAGCGGGTTGCAGCACTTGGCGAGGTAGGCCAGCATGTCCCCCTGCCCCTTGACCGCGATCGGGCCGCCGCCGCCGAATGGTAGCAGGCGCGACACCTTCTGCAGCAGGCCGGGCTTGGGCGCCGCCGCCGGCTCGCCGAGCTGCTCCTCCCCCACCACCCGCGACAGCACCTGCCGCGCCTCGAGCTTGCCGAAGCCGAGCCGGCCGTAGAGGTCCTCGAGCCGCGCCAGCCCTTCGTCCTTGAGGTAGCGGCCGAGCTCGGGCGACTCCAGGAACCGCCGCGCGGTGAGGCCGTACTTCTTGAGCTCCTTCTCGAACAGCCGCCGTCCGATCTCCACCGCCCCCTGCTTCTGCTGCGTGTTGAGCCACTGCCGGATCTTGCTCTTGGCGCGCGAGGTGGCGACGAAGCCGAGCCAGTCGCGCGAGGGGTTGCGCGCCGGGTTGGTCAAGACCTCGATGATGTCGCCGTTCGAGAGCGGCGTCCGCAGCGGCACGAGCTTGCCGTTGACCCGCGCGCCGGCGCAGTGGTGGCCGAGCTCGGTGTGCACCTTGTAGGCGAAGTCGAGCGGCGTGGCGCCGCGCGGGAAGGAGAGCACCTCCCCCTTCGGAGTGAAGGCGTAGACCTCGTCGGGATAGAGGTCGATCTTGAGCGTGGTCAGGAAGGTGCGCGGGTCCTGCACCTCCTTCTGCCACTCCAGCAGCTGGCGCAGCCAGAGGATGTTGGGGTCGCCGCCGGCGGCCTCCGCCTTGCCCTCCTTGTAGCGCCAGTGGGCCGCGATCCCCTCCTCGGCGAAGATGTCCATCTCGACGGTGCGGATCTGCACCTCGAAGGGCTGCCCGCGCTCGTCCACCACCGTCGTGTGCAGCGACTGGTAGAGGTTCGGCTTGGGCATCGCGATGTAGTCCTTGAAGCGGCCGGGGATGGGGCGCCAGCCCTGGTGGACGATGCCGAGCGCGGCGTAGGTGTCCTTGAGGTTCTGCGTGACGATGCGGAAGGCGAGGTAGTCGTAGAGCTGCGAGATGTCGATCCCCTGCCGCCGAAGCTTCTCGTAGATCGAGTAGTAGTGCTTGACCCGGTAGCTGATCTCGGCGTCCACCCCGGCCCCGCCCAGCGTCTCGGCCAGGCGATCGCGGATGCGCTGCGTCGCCTGCTGGCCGAGCTTGAGCTTCTCGGCGATCTTGCTGTGCAGCTCCGCGAACTGGTGCGGGTAGAGATGGTAGAAGGCGAGGTCCTCGAGGTCCCCCTTGACCCGCGACATGCCGAGGCGGTGGGCGATCGGGGCGTAGATCTCGAGCGTCTCGCGCGAGATCCGCCGCCGCTGCTCCGGCGCCAAGTGGTGGAGGGTCTGCATGTTGTGCAGGCGGTCGGCGAGCTTGACGACGATGACCCGGATGTCCTTGGCCGAGGCCAGGATCATCTTGCGGAAGGTCTCGGCCTGCGCCTCGTCGTGCCGGACGTAGGCGTGGCGGCCGATCTTGGTCACGCCGTCGACGAGCTCGGTGAGCTCCGGGCCGAAGGTGGACTGCAGGACCTCGCGCGTGGTCAGGGTGTCTTCGAGGACGTCGTGGAGGAGCCCGACGGCGACGCAGGTCTGGTCGAACTTGAGGTCGGCCAAGAGGAAGGCGACCTGAAGAGGATGTGTGAGGTAGGGCTCCCCCGACTGCCGGAGCTGGTCCTTGTGCATCTCCGCCGAGAAGTCGTGGACCGAGCGCAGGAAGGCGACGTCCACCTTCCGGCCGTTGGCCTCGAGGCGGCTCAGCACGTCCTCGAAGCGGACGCGCGGGCGCGGCTGCACCGGCGGCGGGACGCTCTTGGCGGCGGGGTGCTTGGTGGGGACGGCCATGCCGGCGCCCCCCGCGGAGATCCCCGCGAGGGGCGAGCCGGATTATAGGGCCGCGCGCCGGCTGCTCGTTCCGCCGGGCGGCTGCGCGCCCTTGCGGGCGCGCCGCTCGCGGCCGAAGAGCTGCTCCCAGAGCAACGCGAAGGGGCTGGCGACGTAGATCGAGGAGTAGGTGCCGACCAGGATGCCGACGAACACGACGAAGGCGAAGCCGCGGATGACGTCGCCTCCCCAGACCAGGAGCGCGCCCACGGCCAGCAGCGTCGAGCCGCCGGTGAGGATGGTGCGCGACAGCGTCTCGTTGATGCTGCGGTTCATGAGCTGGATCAGCGGCTCGCGGCGGTTCTTCCGCATGTTCTCGCGGATGCGGTCGAAGATGACGACCGTGTCGTTGACCGAGTAGCCGATCAGGGTCAGGAAGGCGGCGATCGTCGTCAGGTTGAACTCGAAGCCGGCCAGGGCGTAGAGGCCGAGCGTCACCAGCACGTCGTGGAGGCAGGCCATGATGGCCCCGACGCCGAAGCGCAGCTCGAAGCGGAACCAGATGTAGACCAGCATGCCGAGCAGAGACATGAGCACCGCCAGGAAACCCTTCTGGCGCAGCTCGCGGCCGATCTGCGGCCCGACGTTCTCGACCCCGAGGATCGCGAACTCGCCGAGCGCCGCCGCGTCGCGCAGCGCCGCCACCGCGCGCGGCGAGACCCCCGGCACCCGCGCCAGGTCGTCCCAGGAGGCGAAGAGGCCGCGCTCGCGCCGCTCCTCGATGATGCGCTCGGCGATCGCCTTGTAGTGGGCGCGCGCCGCCCCCGGCGCCACGGCGTCGGGGTTGCGCCGCGCAAGGATCTGGGTCAGCCGCTCGACGCCGACGGCGTTGAGGTCCGGCTTGCCGGCGCTCGCCGGGCTGAGCTCGCGGGTGAGCGCCGAGACCACCCGCTCGCGGCTCCCCTCCTCGGTGCCGCGCAGGATGCGCGTCTTCAACATGACCTCGTTGGCATCCTCCTCGCCGAAGCGCTGGATCTGCGCGTCGCCGAAGCCGATGCCCGCCAGCACGCCGCGCAGCCGGTCGAGGTCGGGGCGCTCGCGGAACTTCAGGTTCATCTGGGTGCCGCCGGCGAAGTCGATGCCGACGTTGAGCTGGCCATGGACGAAGACCGAGAAGACCCCGAGCCCCAACAGCAGCAGGGAGACCCAGACCCAGAACTTCCGGTACTTCATGAAGTCGTAGTTGGTGTCGCGGAGGAACTCCATGGCGCGCTCCTGGGACCCTAGATCGAGAGCTTCTGCAGGCCGTGCCGACGCGAGAGGACGGTGTCGAACAGCCAACGGCTGACGAAGATGGCGGTGAACATCGAGGCCAGGATGCCGATCGAGAGCGTCACCGCGAAGCCGCGGATCGGCCCGGTGCCGAACTGGAAGAGGAAGAGCGCGGCGATGAGCGTCGTCAGGTTCGAGTCGATGATCGACGACAGGGCCTTCTCGAAGCCGAGCTGGATCGCCGACTTGACCGTGCGGCCGGCGCGCAGCTCTTCGCGGATGCGCTCGAAGATCAGCACGTTGGCGTCGACCGCCATGCCGATCGTCAGGATGATGCCGGCGATGCCGGGCAGGGTCAGCGTGCCGCGGAAGAAGGCGAGGCCGGCGAAGACGAGCAGCACGTTGAGCGCCAGCGCCAGGACCGCGTTGAGGCCGGTGAGGTTGTAGACGATCAGGATGTAGAGGACGACGAGGACCGTGCCGATGAGCCCGGCCTTGAGACCTTTCTCGATCGAGTCGCGGCCGAGCGAGGGGCCGACGGTGCGCTCCTCGAGGGTGACGATGCCGGCCGGCAGGGCGCCCGAGCGCAGCACGGTCGAGAGGTCCTCGACCTCCTTCTGGGTGAAGCCCCCCTCGATGACGCCGCTGTCGGTGATGCGCGCGTTGATGACCGGCGCCGAGACCACCTTGCCGTCGAGGACGATGGCGAGGCCGCGGCCGATGTTGTCGCCGGTGGCGCGGCCGAACATCTCGGCGCCCGAGGCGGAGACGGTGAAGTTGACCACCGGCTCGTTCATCTGGCCGAGGCCGGGGCGGGCGTTCTTGAGGTCGCGGCCGGTGATGACCCGCTGCTTGGTCACCGCGTAGTAGCGCTGCCCCATGAGCCGGCCCTGATCGTCGCGCTCGTCGCGCGGCAGGATCTCCACGTTCTCGGGCAGGCGTCCGCCGAGCTGTGCCACGACCGCCTCGCGGCTGTCGAACCCCGCCCCCCCCTCGCGCGGCAGCTCGGTCAGGCGGAACTCGAGGAAGGCGGTGTTCTTGATCAGGCGGCGCACGCGGTCGGGATCGTCGACGCCGGGGAGCTGCACCACGATGCGCTCGTTGCCGATCTCGGCGAAGGTCGCCTCGGCGACGCCGAACTGGTCGACGCGGTTGTTGATCGTCTGCAGCGCCTGGGTCACCGCCAGCCGGCGGATGGCGGCGCGGTTCTCCGGCGTCATCTCGAAGACCAGCCGGTCCCCCTGCCGCTCCCAGCTCCAGCCCGGCAGGAAGTCGGCCGCCGCCTTGGCGATGACCGGCTCCGACGCCGGCGGCACGCCGCGCACATCGAACGCGTCGTCGCCGGTGCGGCGGGTGACGAGGTCGACGAGCCCCTCCTCCGCCGCCTGCTGTCGCAGCCGCTCCATGTCGGCGTCGGTCTCGGCGCGCAACGCGTCCTCGGCCTTGACCTGGAGCACCAGGTGCATGCCGCCGCGCAGGTCGAGGCCGAGGTTGATCTTCTCGGCGGGCGGATAGACCAGGAGCACCGAGCCGACGACCACCGCCAGGATCAGCAGCCCGCGCCAGAGGAGACTGCGGTTCATGTGCTCACCTCTTCCTTGCGCTCCTCGAGCCCGGCGATCGCCGACTTGGCGACCCGCAGGCGCACGTTGTCGGCGACCTTGAGCAGGACGACGTTGCCATCGAGACCGGCGATCTCGCCGTAGAGGCCGCCGTTGGTGATCACCTTGTCCCCCTTCTTGAGGGCGGCGACGGTCTGCGCCAGCTCGCGCTGCTTCTTGCGCATCGGCGCCACCAGGAGCAGATAGAAGATCGCGAAGATGGCGACCATCGGCACCAGCCCGAGCCATGGGCTCTGGCCCGCGGGCTGCCCCTGGAAGGCCGGGAGGACGGCGAGGTGAATGAGTGCGTTCATCGAGACGCTCCCACCGGGTACGGCGGCCCGAGATTCCCTGATGCGAGGGGGAGGAGCAGCGACCGGTCGGCCAGCGCGATAGCCTGCCGGAGGTCCCGCATAAAGTCAAGGTAATAGCGCAGGTTGTGGAGCGTGGCGAGGACCGCCGCGGTGGTCTCGCCGGCGCGCGCCAGATGGTGCAGGAAGGCGCGCGAGACGCGGGCGCAGCAGGGGCAGCCGCAGCCGGGGTCCGGCGGGCGCGGGTCGTCGCGGAACCGGGCGTTGCCGATCTTGAGCGCCCCCTCGCGCGTGAAGAGGACGCCGTGGCGGGCGTTGCGCGCCGGCAGCACGCAGTCGAAGAGGTCGACCCCCTGCGCCACGGCGTGGCGGATGTCCTCGGGGTAGCCGACCCCCATCAGGTAGCGCGGCCGGTCTGCCGGCAGGCGGGGCGCCGTCCACTCGACGACGGCCCGCCGCTCGGGCGCCGGCTCGCCGACGGAGACGCCGCCGATCGCGTAGCCGTCGAAGTCGAGCGCGGAGAGCTCCGCCGCCGCGCGCTCGCGCAGCTCGCGGAAGACGCTCCCCTGGACGATGCCGAAGAGCGCCGCCCCACCGCGCCGCGGCGCCGCGCGCGCTCGCCGCGCCCACTCCAGGGTGCGCCGCCAGGCGCCCTCGGCGAGCTCGCGCTCGATCGGCCAGGGGGGGCACTCGTCGAGGACCATCGCGACGTCGACGCCGAGATGGTCCTGGAGCTCCACGACCCCCTCCGGCGTGAAGCGCAGGAGCGCGCCGTCGAGATGGCTGCGGAAAGTGACGCCGTCCGCGTCGACGCGGCGCAGGCCCGCGAGGCTGAAGACCTGATAGCCGCCGCTGTCCGTCAGGATCGGCCGCGACCAACCGGTGAAGGCGTGGAGGCCGCCGAGGCGCTCGACGACGTCGACGCCGGGGCGCAGCGCCAGGTGATAGAGGTTGGCGAGGAGGATCTCGGCGCCGGCGGCCTCGAGCTCCTGCGGCAAAACGCCCTTGACCGCGCCGAGCGTTCCGACTGGCATGAAGGCCGGGGTCTCGACGACCCCGTGCGCGGTGGTCAGGCGGCCGCGGCGAGCGGCGCCGCAGGTGGAGAGGATCTCGAACCGCGCCGCGGTCAGCCCTTGGACTCCCGCCCCCGCCCGATCTCGCGCTCCCGCACCTCGACGCCCTTGGGCAGCTTGAGCACGAAGCGCTCGGCGGGGATGGCGGCGTTGAGCTTGACGTCGCGGAACTCGTACTCGGTCGTGTCGCCGTCGGCCTCGACGTAGCGCAGCCGCACCGGCAGGTAGGTCGTGTCGTCGATCCAGATCTCCATCTGCTTGAGGCGCTTCCGAATGCGCGCGAAGCGCGGGTCGAGGCGGAGCTTGAAGGGGTTGCCGCGCTTGCCCGGCGTGTGCAGGTAGACGGTGAAGTACTCCTTGAGCCGCTCCATCGATCCCTTGGCGCCGAGGTACTCGAAGACCTGGTTCGAGTAGCGGCCCACCTTGAAGCGGTCGGCGCGGTTGAGGTCGCGGTACCAGGTCGTCATCTGGTCGCCGAGGATGACGATCGAGATCGGGTTGGGCGCGGTGTACTCCCAGCGCACCTTGTCGGGCGCGGCGTAGGAGAAGGTGCCCTGCGACTCCTCGGGCTGGAGCAGCATGGAGCTCTCCTGCCGTTGGACGAAGCGCGCCTCGAGGGTGCGCATCTTCCGCTGCTCGAGCTTGACGCGGTCGATCAGGGTCTGCAGGCGCTTGTCGGCGGCGAGGCCGGGCGCGCGCGGGTCC
>DASUNQ010000340.1:0-16048 GCA_036277075.1 Thermoanaerobaculia bacterium | reverse complement strand
GGGGCGACCCTCGCCGAGTACCTCGGCTGGCTGGCGCGCGAGACCGGCTGGCGGGTGGTCTACGAGGACCCGTCGCTGGCGGCGCTCGCCGGCACGATCCGCCTCCACGGCACGATCGCGGGGATGGTGCCCGACGAGTCGGCGAGCGTCGTCCTGCCGGGGAGCGGCCTCGCCTGGGATCTTGAGGGCGGGACGCTGCGCCTCCGGCGCTAGAACTCCAGCGCCACGCCGGCGGAGGGGACGAGGCCGGGCCAGTCCTCGCGCTCGAAGACCACCGTCCCCTCGTCCTCGTCGATCGCCACGTCGAAGCCGGCCAGGTTTCGCCGGTCGTAGAGGTTCTGGACGTCGACGAAGAGGTCGAGCGCGACGCGGCCGAGCTGCCAGCGCCGGCTGGCGCGGAGGTCGAGGCGATGGTAGTCGGCCAGCCGCGCGGCGTTGAGCGGCCCGAGGACCGGCACGAGCTCCACCTCCCCCTCCTCGTCCTCCTCCGCCCGCAGCGCGAGCGGCGTCGTCGGCCAGCCCGTGTGGTAGCGCCAGGCGAGGTTGACGCGCCAGTGGCGGCCGGCGCGCAGGTCGAGGTCGGCGTTGACGGCGTGCGTCTGGTCGTGGAGGCGGGGGGCGCGGCGGGCGGCGATCTCGTCCTCGGTCGTCGCGTGGGCGTAGTTGATCCACCAGGCGGCGCGGTCCCCGAGCTCGCCGCGCAGGAAGAGCTCGGCCCCCTCGGCGACGCTGCGCTCCGGCGCGATGCGCACGCGGTCGGGCTCCACCTCGGGGAAGAAGTTCATCGCCTCGAAGAGGTTCTCGTAGCGCGGGCGCGGGTTGGCGACCCGCCGCTGGTAGAGCTCGAGGCGCAGCTCGAGGCCGCCCCCCGCCGCCCCCTCGCCGACGAGCGTCTCGAACCCCAGCACCCGGTGCTCGGCGCGCTCCACCGGGTGGAACGCCGTCTCGCCGTCCTCGACCTGCAGCTCGTAGGGGCGCTGGCTCTGGTGGAAGCGCCCCCAGGCGAGCCGCACCACGCTGCGCTCCGCGAGCAGCCAGGCCAGGTTGAGGCGCGGGCTGGTGCGGCTCTCCGCGGTCTGCGAGTGCCGGTCGTGGCGCACCCCCAGCTCCAGGGTGAGCGGCTCGCGCAGGCGCATCCGGTCGACGAGATAGAGCCCGGTGTCGCGCTCGTCGAAGCGGCCGGCGAAGCGCGTCGCCTCGCGGCCGAAGTCGTGGCGGATGCGCGCCAGCGGGTCCTCCAGCCGGCGGGTGCCGTCGTACTCGTACTCGCTCTCGAAGTCGCGGCGCTGCCAGCCCCACTGCAGGAAGTGGCGCGGCGTCGCCTGGAGCTGCCAGGCCTGCCGCAGCTCGACGACCGCGGACTCCCGCTCGTCGCGGATCGCGAACCGGGCGTCCTCCTCCTCCTCGACGCCGAGCCGCTCGCGCTCGAGGCCGGCGGATGCGACGGCGGACTCGAGCGCGAGGTCCGCGCCCAGGCTGGCCAGGTGCGTCAGCCAGTGGTAGGCGCTCTCCCCCTCGATGTCGTAGCGCTTGCTCTCGTCGCTCCGCGTCTCCTCGACGTCTACCGCATCGCCGGAGAGGAGGGAGTTGAAGCGCAGGGCGTGGCGCGGGCCGGCGCGGTAGTCGAGCTTGCCGAAGGCGTCCCAGTAGTCGGGCGTCTCGTCGCGCAGCACGGCCGAGAGCAGGTCGCTGGTGTCGCGCCGCGCCTCGACCAGCCAGGCGCCGCGCTCGCCGCCGAAGGCGCCGCCGCCGCCCAGGTGGAAGCCCAGGACCCCGGCGCCGAGCCGCCCCCGCGGCGCGCCCGCCGGCCGCAGGGTGGTCATGTCGAGGACGCCGCTCATGCGGTCGCCGTGGCGGGCCGAGAAGCCGCCGGTCGAGAGCTCGGCGCCGGCGAGAGTCGCCGGGGCGACGACGCTGAGCGGGCTGTCGAGGTCCTCGAGGTGGAAGGGCGCGAACAGCTCCTGGCCGTCGATCACCACCAGGCTCTCGTCCCGCCGGCCGCCGCGGACGTGGAAGCGGGCGGTGATGTCGTTGGCGGCCATCCCCGGCAGCAGCGTCAGGGCGCGGAAGAAGTCGTCCCCCAGGTGGGGCAGGCTGAGGATCTCGCGGCGGCTGACGGCGAGGAGGCCCGCCGGCTGGGCGTCGAGGAGCGAGATGCGGCTGGGGGTGACGACGATCTCCTCGTGGAGGAGGAGGACGGGGGCCGGGTCGGGGGCGGCGGGCGGAGACTCCGCGTAGGCTGGGGGCGGCGGCGCCTCGGGGCGCGGCACGACGACGAGGACGCCGCCGGCGCCCTCCCGCGCCGCCAGGCCGTGCGGCGCGAGGAGCTGGTCGAGCACCCGGCGCGGCTCGCCGGCCGCCGGCTCGCGCTCGACCCGCATCTCCGGGCGCACCACGTGGCTGGTGAAGACGATCCGCAGGCCGCGGGCGCGGAGGTCGAGGAGGGCGTCCTCGAGCGACCGGCCGGCGTAGCGGGGCGAGGCGTGCGGGGCGGCCGAGAGGGGAGGCGGCGGGGCGGCGAGAACGAGCAGCAGCAGGGCCGCCACGACCGGGGCCCGCCGGGGACGCTCATGCCGCGCTGCGTTCATCCGTGCCGCCGCTCCCGGCGGCGTCGAGGATAGCAGGGCCGCGGAAGCCTTCGCGCCTAGAATCCTCCTCCGATGCCGAGCGTCCGCGACCTGCCGGCCCTCAACGCGGCGCTGAACACGACCGCCGCGGTGCTGCTGGTCGTCGCCTGGCTGCTGATCCGCCGCCGGCGGATCGCCGCGCACCGCAACGTCATGCTCGCGGCGCTGGCCTGCTCGGCGCTCTTCCTCGCCTCGTACCTGACCTACCACTATCAGGTGGGCTCGGTGCGGTTCCCCGGCTCCGGCGCCGCGCGCACCGTCTACTTGGCGATCCTCCTCACCCACACCGTCCTCGCCGCGACGGTCCCCTTCCTCGCCGCCGTGACCGTCACCCACGCCTTCCGGCGCCGCTACCCGCAGCACACCCGGATCGCCCGCTGGACCCTGCCGATCTGGCTCTACGTCTCGTTGACCGGCGTGGTCGTCTACTGGATGCTCTACCGCATGCAGTGGTGAGCCGCGCCGCCGGCCTCCGCGCCCCGCTCCTCCTCGCGCTCTTCATCGTCGCCACGGCGCCGTTCATGGGGACGCTGCGCGACCTCCTCCTCGACCTCTTCGGGCGGCGCTTCGTCGTGGCGCTGGCGGCGGGGTTCGGCGTCGTGGTGGCCGGGCTGGTCGCGGCGGCGGCGCTCTCGGTGCGCGAGCCGCGCCCGGCGCTGCGGCTGCTCCGGCTCGGCGGCCTCGCGCTGGCGCTCGTCCTCCTCGGCGTCCAGGTCGTGGGCTTCGGCACCGGGAACCTCCAGGTGGACGCGGTCGAGCGCATCCACTTCCTCGAGTACGGCGGCCTGGGGCTCCTCTTCTACCGCGCCTTCCGGCGGCATGCCGACGCCTCGGTGCTGCCGCTCTCGGTGCTCGCGGTGGCGCTCGTCGGCATCGTCGATGAAGTGGTCCAGTGGTGGGTGCCGGTGCGCACCGGCGACGTCCGCGACGTGGCGCTCAACGCCTACGCCGGGCTCTGCGGCCTCCTCTTCGGGGTGGCGCTCGACCCGCCGCGCGGCTTCCGCTGGCGGCTCGACCGGCCGGCGGCGCGCCGGCTGTGCCGGGCCGCGGCGCTCGTCCTCCTCGCCTTCGCCGCCTTCTTCGACCGCGCGCACCTCGGTTACGAGATCGCCGACCCCGAGATCGGCCGCTTCCTCTCGTTCGTGCCCCGGCAGCGGCTGGTCGAGCAGCGGGACGAGCGGATGCGCGCCTGGGCGGTCGATCCGCCGCGCGGGCTTTCGCCCCTCGGCCGCGAGGACTTCTTCCTGAGCGCCGCCGGCTGGCACGTCCAGCACCGCAACGCGAGCTTCCACCGCGGCGACTGGCTCCACGCCTGGAAGGAGAACCTGATCCTGGAGCGCTACTTCACGCCGTTCCTGGAGCTGCGCTCGTTCCAGCCGCCGCACCTGCCGCACCGCCTGCCGGCGGCGCAGCGCGTGGAGATCGCCGCCAAGCGGCCGCGGCCCGACCCGGAGCCCTACGAGAGCCCGGTGCTGCGGGGGAGAGTGGTGGCGATGTCGCGGGGGAGGTTCTGGGCCGGCCTCGGCCTGGCGGCGCTGGCGCTCGCGTCGGCGCCCGAGCTGGGGCGCCTCCCGCGGCGACTCAAGGCTTGAGCTTTCGCCGCGCCGCCGCTTCGACGATCGCGAGGGCGGAGTCGCCGCCCGGAACCGCCGCCGCCGCCGCGCGGGTCGCGGCGACCGCTTCGGCGAAGGTCTTGCGGTCGCCCGCCTCCAGGGCCGCGAACGCCAGGCTCACCGAGACCCAGGGGACGGTGGCGGGACGTTTCGTCTTCACCGCCAGGGCGCGGCGGTAGGCCGCGATCGCCTCCGGCCACCGCCCCTTCGCGGCGTGGATCTGGCCGATCAGGTACCGCAGCATGAACTCCGCGGGGGTCCCCGGGTCCAGCGCGCCGTCCTTGCCCGCGAGCGCCGAGGTCGCCCCCGCGAGCGCCTCGTCCTCCTTGCCGTCGCTGAGCTGCACGTACGCCCGCGTGTAGGGCACCAGGGCCCGCGCCTCGCGCCGGAGGTCCGGCGTCCCCTCGAGCCGGAAGTCGGGCGCGCCGGTCCCCTCCATCCACGGGCTCCAGAACCACCCCAGCTCCCGCCCAAGCTCCCGCTCCAGCGCGGCGCGAAACTCGGTCCAGCGGATCCGCCCGTTGGCGTGTCGCCGGACGACCCCGCGCAGCGCTTCGCGGAGCTCGGCGCGCCCCACCGCCCGGGCCAGCATGTCCCAGACGAGGAACCCCTTGGTGTTCACCAGCAGGCGGGGGAGCGCTCCCTCGGCGGGCAGGTCGGCGAGGGGCGCATCGAGGCCCGCCGCGCTGAGCATCAGGTACCCCATCCCGCCCATGGGCACCTCGTGCGAGATGTAGCCCGGGTACCCGTCGCGCCGGTAGCGTTCGGCCGCCTCGTCCCCCTCGATGCCGCGGACCGCCATCAGGGACCCGTACTGCGCCATCCCCTCGGAGAGCATCCAGCGTCCCTCTCGGCCGAGGGGCCGGACGAGGTTGCCCCACCACTGGTGGCCGATCTCGTGGCCGAAGTAGGCGGTGTTGAAGGGCTGGTCGAGGAACTCGTCGGTGGCGAGCAGGAAGCCGTCGAGGCTCGCCCCGGCGAAGCCGGCGCGGCCGGCCAGCTCCGCGGGCACCTCCGCCACGGCGAAGTGCGAGAACGGGTAGTCCCCGAACTCGCCGGCGAGCACGGCGAGGATGCGGCTGGCCCGCTCGAGGTAGGAGCGGGCGCCGGGCCGGTCGTGGAGCAGGAGGAGCGAGGACGGGATGGCGCCGGCCGAGCCGGTCCGGCCGTAGCGCCCGGCCGCGAAGGAGAAGAAGACCGGCGAGTCGGCCCGGAACACCTGGCGCCCGGGGTCCCGCGTCTCCGCGTTGCGCCCCGAAGCATGGACCAGGACGCCCGGCGGGGCGCCGAAGGACACCACCCCGACGCCGCGGCGCCCCCGGAGCCGGCCGTCGGTCTCGGTGGTCGGCTCCTCGATCTGCGGGTACCAGGCGGTGGCGATCCCGCCGGCGAAGGCCGCCTCGGGCCGCACGGCGAAGATGAAGCCGGTGCGATCTCCGACAGGCAGCCGATACGAGAAGCGGAGCCGCACGGGAGCGGCCGGCGTGAGAGGAGTCGCCGGCTCGATCCGCCAGGTGACGGTCCCCCACCCGGGCCGCGCATAGGGCCGCAGCCGCGAGCTCAGGCGCACCGGCCCGGCGTTGGCCGCCGGCTCGACCAGCTCGACGGTCAGGGAGTCGGCGAGCTCTGAGAGCGAGAGCTCGAGGCCGCCGCTCTCGACCAGGTCCGCCGCGAGCGCGAGGGTGCCGGTGACCTCTATGGCGGCTCCCGGCAGATCGAGCTCGACCCGCAGGTCGTACCGCGGAGGCGCCGGGTCCGCGCGGGCCGGGCTTCCCGCCGCCGCGGCGGCCGCGCACGCGAGGAGCGCCGAGAGAGTGGTGACCGTTCTCATCGCCGTCAGCGTACCGGGCCGCCGCGGGCGCGTCTTGTACGCCCGGCACCTCTGGTGCGCGGTTAGCGGGAGCGGCAGGCGGCGCGCAGGGCGCCGGGGGTGTGGCCGGTGATCCTCTTGCAGGTCTTGGCGAAGTGCGACTGGTCGGCGAAGCCGGCGTCGGCGGCGATCTTCGCCAGCGGCTCGTCGGTGAGGAGCATCTGGCGGCAGGCCCCTTCGATGCGCAGGCGGCGCAGGTAGTCGCCGAGGGTGCAGCCGTAGCGGCGGCGGAAGGCGCGCGCGAGGGTCACCGGGTGGGCGCCGATCGCCGCCGCGACCGAGCCGAGGCTCACCGGCTCCGACCAGTGGGCTTGCAGGTAGTCTCGCGCGCTCTCGACCCGCCCGCCGCCGCGATCGCTCGCCGGCTCCCCCCGCTGCGTGGCCGCGACCAGCTCCAAGGCCAGGCCCTCCATCGCCAGCGCGGAGGCGGTGTCGTCGCAGCGGAACTCGGCCAGGAGGCGCATCGCCAGGTGGCTCAACCTCCCGCCGCGACAGTGGAGGCGGCGGTCGAGGCGCACCCCCTCCTCGCGCAGCCGCTCCGCCCAGCGCGGCGCGAGGGCGACGCTGAACAGATGCCCGCCTCCGGCGTGGAAGCGGTCCGCGTGCGCCTCGCCGCGCGGATGGAAGGTCAGCGTCGCCGGCTCGCAGGCGTGGCGGCGGGCCCCGCAGCGCTCCTCGTACGCGCCGCGGAGGACCAGGCAGTAGTAGGCGACCTCGTGCGTGTGCTCCGGCAGCACCGCGCCCGGGGCGTACCGCGACTCGTGGCAGGCCAGGCCGGCCACCGTTCGGCTGCGGACCGTCTCGCCGAAGAACTCCCCGTGCGCGAGGCGGGGAAGCGAGGGCTCGGGGCTCATCCCCCGGGACTGTACACCGCTCCGTCGAGCCGCTCGGAGGCGGCCAGGGTGAGGAACGGCACGTACTCCGCTGCGAGGACGAGGGAGTCCAGCAGCTCGACCGCCTCGTCCAGCCGCTCCCCTTGCAGCCGCGCCAGCTCCTCGTCGCGCCACTGCCGGTAGAGCTCGGACGTCAGCCGCCGGCCGTCCTCGAGCTCCGCCTCCTGCCGCACCCACTGCCAGAGCTGGGAACGCGAGATCTCGGCGGTCGCGGTGTCTTCCATGAGGTTCAGGATCGCCGCCGCGCCGGTGCCGCGCAGCCAGGCGTCGAGGTACTGGAGCGCGACGGTCAGGTTGTTGCGCACGCCGCGCTCGGAGATGCTGCCGCCTTCGACCCGGAAGTCGAGGAGGTCTTCGGGCGTCACGCCCACGTCCTCGCGCAGGCGGTGCTTCTGGTGCGGCCGGTCGCCGAGGACGCGGTCGAAGACCTCCAGCGCCACCGGCACCAGGTCCGGGTGCGCCACCCAGGTGCCGTCGAAGCCGTCGCGCGCCTCGCGCTCCTTGTCCTCGCGCACCTTGGCGAGCGCCGCCGCGGTGACCTCGGGGTCGCGCCGGTTGGGGATGAAGGCGGCCATGCCGCCGATGGCATGGGCGCCGCGGCGGTGGCAGGTGGCGACCAGGAGCTCCGTGTAGGCGCGCATGAACGGCACCTCCATCGTCACCTGCCCGCGGTCGGGGAGGAGCGGCGCGCGGTCGCCGAGCTTGCGCAGGACGCTGAAGATGTAGTCCCAGCGGCCGGCGTTGAGACCCGCGGCGTGCGGGCCGAGCTCGTGCAGGATCTCCTCCATCTCGAAGGCGGCGGGGAGGGTCTCGATCAGGACCGTGGCGCGGACGCTGCCGCGCGGCACCCCGGCCGCCTCCTGCGCCCACTCGAAGACCCGGTTCCAGAGGCGGGCCTCGCGGTAGCTCTCGAGCTTGGGCAGGTAGAAGTAGGGGCCGCTGCCGCGCGCCAGCAGCTCGCCGGCGTTGTGGACGAAGTAGAGGCCGAAGTCCCAGAGGCTCGCGGCGACCGGCGCGCCGTCGAGCAGCGCGTGCCGCTCCTCGAGGTGCCAGCCGCGCGGCCGGACGAGGAGGGTGGCGGTCTTCTCGGCCAGCCGGTACTCCTTCCCCTCGGGGCTGGTGAAGGCGAGGGTGCGGCGGACGGCGTCCTGGAGGTTGGCCTGCCCCTCGACGACATTGGCCCAGGTGGGGGAGAGGGCGTCCTCGAAGTCGGCCATGAAGACCCGGGCGCCGGAGTTGAGCGCGTTGATCATCATCTTGCGCTCGACCGGCCCGGTGATCTCGACCCGGCGGTCCTCGAGGTCGGCGGGCGCGGGCGGCACCATCCAGGCGCCCGCGCGCACGTCGCGGGTCTCGACGAGGAAGTCGAAGCTCCCCCCGGCGGCGAGGTTGGCCAGGCGCTTGTCGCGGAGCTGGAGCAGCGCCTCGCGCTCCGGCCCGAAGCGCCGCTGGAGCTCCGCCACGAACGCCAGCGCCTCCGGCGTCAACACCCGCTCATGCCCGGGCACCGCCGGGCCGTGCAGATCGATCGGACTCATTCAGCTCGCCTCCCAAGGCCGCCGGGACTTGCTCAGTACGACCCGGAGTAATACCATGGATTCCATGCCGACGGCCAAGATCGCCATCTCGATCGACCCCGAGGAGCTGCGAGAGCTCGACGAGCTGGTGCAGCGAGGCGTTGGCGCCAGCCGCAGCAAGCTGATTCAGGACGCGGTGCGCGAGAAGCTGCGGCGGCTGAAGCGGACGAGCCTCGCCGAAGCGTGCGCCAAGCTCGACCCCGAGACCGAGCGGGCCGAGGCCGAGCAGTGGTTGAGCGGCGAGGCGGCGTGGCCCGAATACTGAGAGGTGACATCTTCTGGGCGGACCTCGATCCCACCCGAGGTCGCGAGCAGGCCGGCCAACGCCCGGTCCTGGTGCTG
This sequence comes from Thermoanaerobaculia bacterium, assembly GCA_036277075.1. Lineage (GTDB taxonomy): Bacteria > Acidobacteriota > Thermoanaerobaculia > Multivoradales > UBA5704 > DASUNQ01. The sequence continues at coordinate 7,126 of DASUNQ010000340.1, read as the reverse complement.
AGCCACGAAGTCTTCAACGAGCGGTCGGGAACCGTCATCGCCTTCGCGGTGACGAGTCAGGAGCCGAAAGCGGGATTTCCTCTTTCCGTCGAGCTCCGGTCGGCGCAGCTGCCGAAGCGATCGTGGGCCAAGACGGGACAGGTGCGGACGCTCTCGACGCAGCGCCTCGGCCGCCGGCTCGGGCGCGCGTCGCCGGAGGAGCTCGCGCTGATCCTGGACGGCCTCGACCAGATTATCGGCGGCTGAAACCGTTCCCCTTGCCGGCTGCGAGGGAAATTCAGGAGCGAAAGAGGTTCGGCGCGGAGGCGGGCTTCCGCGGCCGCCACGGGAAAGGCCGCGGCGGGTCCGGGGAATGCCGCAAGCGCTCCGGGAAACGGCGCGGGCGCCGGGGGAGATCCCGCGGCGGCTGCGGCAGATGCCGCGGGCGTTGCGGCGCATACCGCGGCGGGTGGGAGAAACTCCGCGGCGGCGGGGGGACATGCCGCCGGCGGGGCGGGAAATGCCGCGGCGGGTGCTGGGGACGTTCCGGCGGCTCCTGGAGATCTTGCGGCGGGCACTGCGGGGGCATCCTCGGCGGCCGCCGGCACATCCTCCGTCGCGGCGGAAAGATCCTCGGCGCCGGCCGGAAAGCCCCCGGACGCCGGCGGAAGATCCTCGGGACTTCCGGGATGATCCCCGGCACCGGCCGGATTGTCTCGGACACCTGCCGGAACGTCCTCGACTCTCGCTGGAACATCTCGAGGTGTCGCCGCGACGTCTGCCGCGTCGCGCCGCTAAGGCTGCCGGGTGGCTGGAGCTTCTCCCGCGTCGGCGAGCGTCAGCGCGAGAGCGCCGGCGGCGACCAGAAGCCCGACCACCTTGATCGCGAAGACGTATCCCGACGGGATCGGGGCGGGATCGACCTGTCCCGCCTGCAAGGCGACCCAGTGGGCCGCTGCGCTCGAATAGGCCATGCCGCAGGCGAACCCCCAGCCGGCGGCGAGGAGCGCCCGGCCGCGTCGCGAGCGCGCGTCACGCGTCGCCCAGGCGCCGGCGATCAGGAGGGCGCCCAGCAGCCAGTCGTCGAGGAAGATCGGCGGATAGTCCCACCAGCTGCCCCACCGTCGAACGGTCTCGCCGAGCGGCGCGACGATCCCGAAGGTGTAAGCCAGCCGCCGGCTGACGGCGAGCCGCGAGCTCATCTACTCGAAGAGCGTCAGCGGCCGCGGCTCGGGGGCCAGCTCTTCCTCGGGAGGCTCGTCGGGCCGCTCGAACGGCACCTCCGCGATGACGGTCACGTCCTCCGACGGCATCTCTTCGAGCGCCGGCAGGTAGACGAATCTCCCGAGGCCGCGGTGGTACTGCACGCCGGGGCGGTCTTCGCGGGCGCCGCGGAGCTGGTTGAGCTTGGAGTCGAGGTCGTCGAGGAAGTGGAGGGCGAGGGCCTCGCAAGTCATCGGCTCGACGGGGGAGCTGAACTCCTTCCTCCCCTGGTGGGCGAGGACCATGTGCTCGAGGAGGAGCTGGAGGTCTTCGGGGAAATCCTCGATGGCGGCGCAGCGCTGGCGCAGGAGGTCGCGGCCGAGGACGACGTGGCCGACGAGGCGGCCGACGAGGGTGTAGTCGTTGACCGGCATCGCGCCGAGCTCCTGGAGCTTGCCGAGGTCGTGGAAGAGCACGCCGAGCAGCAGCAGGTCGCGGTCGAGGTCGCGGTAGTGGCGGCAGACGGCGACCGCCAGCTCGGCCATCGAGACGACGTGCTCCAGCAGCCCGCCGCGGTAGGCGTGGTGCATCGATTTGGCGGCCGGGTGCTGGCGCAGCGCGGCGCCGTGGAGCGCGAGGGTCTCGCGCGCGAGGCGCCTCAAGACCGGCCGCTCGACCTCGACCTCCATCAGCCGCTCGAGCCGGCGCCAGAGGTCGTCCACGTCCTCGCGCGTGGACGGGACGAGGAGGGCCTCGTCGAAGCCGAAGCGGCGGTCCTCCTCGCCGGCCTCGCGGCAGTCGTCGATCGAGAGCTGGAGCTGGTCGCGGTAGAGCTTGACCTGGCCGCGGAAGGCGATGAAGCGGTGGGCCTCGAACTGACCGGAGAGCGCCGGGCTGTCGTTCCAGACCTTGGCCACCATCGAGCCGCTGGCGTCGACCACTTCGAGGTCCATGAAGGTCTTGCCGTTGCGGTCCTGGCGCACCTCTTTCTTGGTCAGCAGGGCGAACCCCTGGACCACGTCCCCGGCCTGCCAGGTCCGGATCGGCGCGTTGCGCAACGGTTTGGTCATGGGATGGAGCAAGTGTAGTCTCTGGCACCGGGCCTGCAAAGCCGGTCCCCTACGTGCGCCCCCGAGCCGTCGCCCCCTTCACCGCGCTCTGCGCGCTCGCCCTCTTCGTCCTCGCCGCACCCGCGCGCGCCGCCGAGGACCCGCTCCTCTGGCCGGAGGCGCAGCGCGCCTTCCTCCAGGACGGCCCGGCGCTGCTGCTGCCGGAGTCCGACCGCGCCGCCTTCGCCGCGATGGACGAGGCCGGCCGCGACGCGTTCATCCGCGAGTTCCTGGCGCGCGACCCGCTCCCCGACACTCCGGAGAACGAGCTGGCGACCGGCATCGAGCGGCGCCGGGCGCTCGCCGCCGAGGAGTTCCTCTCGCCGCTCGACGTCCGCGCGCGCCTCCTGTTCCTGAACGGCAAGCCGGCGGAGCGCCTGCTCATCGACTGCGGCACCGCCTTCGTGCCGCTCGAGATCTGGGCCTTCGCGGTGGGCAAGGGCCCGACGGGGGAGGAGGTGCGGCGCGAGCTGGTCGTCTACCGCCCGCGCCCCAGCGCGCCCTGGCAGCTCTGGACCCCGAGCGACGGCAAGCGCGCGCTCTACGCGCCGGAGATGGAGAAGCTGCTCGAGGACCTCGAGGCGCTGCGCGGCAAGGTGCGCGCGGTGCGCTTCGACCTCCAGGTCTGCCCCGAGACGCCGCGCGTCGACGTGGCGACCGGCGTCGAAGGTCTCTTCGGCTTCCGCAAGGGGCGGCCCACGGCCCAGGCCTTCGAGCGCTTCCTGGAGCCGCCGGCGGACCTCGCTCGCTGGGCGGCGGCGGCGGCCGGGACCGAGGTCCAACCGCCGCCGGCGGCGCTGACGATCGGCGACGTCCAGATGCTCTACCCCAACCGCCGCGGCCAGCGCCTCCTCGCGCGCGCCCTCCTGACCCTGCCGCCGGGGAGCGGCGTCCGCCCCTCGACGCCGACCCCTGGTCAATCGACCGAGAAGGAGAAGCCGGAGATCCGCCTGACGCTCCAGGGCCTGCTCGAGCAGGAGGGGCGCCCGTTCGAGGAGTTCCGCCTCCGCTTCCGCCTCGAGCCCCCGGCCGAGGGCGTCCCGGTGGCGCTGGCGCTCGAGCGCGCCCTCCGGCCCGGCACCTTCCTCTTGCGCCTCGAGCTCAAGGACGAGGTGAGCGGCGCCCGCACGCGCCTGGCCAAGGGCTTCCGGGTGCCGCGCGCGCCGGACGAGGTCGCGGAGGAGGCGATGGCGGGCAACGTCGTCGTGGCCCTCGGCGAGGACCTCTCCTTCGAGCGCCCGGCCGGGCGCGACAGCCTCCTGCTGGTGCCGCCGGAGCAGGACGTGGTGCTCGGGCTCTGGCGCGCCGAGGCGCTGGTCTCCGGCGGGCGCATCGCCAAGGTCGTCTTCCTCGTCGACGGCGCCGTGCAGCTGACCCGCGGCAAGCCCCCCTTCACCGCCGAGGTGCGGCTCGCCGAGTACCCGGTCGAGCAGGTCGTCCGCGCCGAGGGCTACGACGAAGGCGGGGAGCTGGTGGCGTCCGACGAGGTGGTCGTCAACCAGGCCCGCGGCGCGCTCCAGGTGACGATCTCCGCCCCCGGCCGCGGCGCTCAGGTCGCCGGCCGCACGCTGGCGCGCGCCGAGGTCGCGGTGCCGGACGGGCGGCGGGTCGAGTCGGTCGAGTTCCGGGTCAACGACGCGACGGCGGCGACCCTCACCCGGCCCCCCTGGCAGACGCCGATCGACGTGCCGGGCGGCGGCGGGGTGGTGTACCTGACCGTCGTCGCGACGCTCGATGACGGCACCCGGGCCGAGGACACCCGCTTCCTCAACGCCCCCGACAACCTCGAGAACGTCGACGTCACCCTGGTCGAGCTCTACACCACGGTCACCGACCGCTCGGGGCAGCCGGTGCTGGGGCTGGGGCCGGCGGACTTCGAGGTGCTCGAAGCGGGCAAGCCGCAGAAGGTCACGAAGTTCGAGCAGGTCCAGGACCTGCCGCTCTCGGTCGGGCTGGTCATCGACACCTCGGGCTCGATGGTCTCCTCGCTGGTCGAGGCGCAGCGCGCGGCGGCCGACTTCGTGCGCGACGTGGTGACGCCGCGCGACCGCTGCTTCGCCGTCTCCTTCGCCGACAAGCCGGTGGTGCTGATGCCGCCGACCGACGACGCCGGCGCGGTGATCCAGGCGCTCAAGGGCCTCCAGGCGGTGGGCTACACCTCGCTCCACGACGCGCTGGTGACCAGCCTCTACTACTTCCGCGGCGTGCGCGGGCAGCGCGCCCTCGTCCTGCTCTCGGACGGCGACGACACCTCGAGCCACACCTCCTACCGGCTCGCCCTCGAGTACGCCCGGCGCAGCGGCGTCGCGATGTACACCATCGGCCTCGGCGTCTCGCCGCTCTCGGCGGACATCCGGTCGAAGCTCACGCGGCTCGCCAACGAGACCGGCGGCCGCGCCTTCTTCGTCGAGAAGGCGGGGCAGCTCATCGGCGTCTACGACGAGATCGAAAAGGAGCTGCGCAGCCGCTACTACCTCGCCTTCACCCCCGGTGGCGGCGGCGAGGGGTTCCGCGAGGTCGAGGTGCGGGTGCGCAACGGTTTGAAGGCGCGGACGATCCGCGGGTACTATCCCTGAGGTGAAGCGCCTCCTGCCGCCCCTCGCCGCCCTCGCGCTGCTCGGCGCCGCGCCGGCGGCCGATACGCCCGTCGCCTCGCCGGAGCCCGGCCTGCGCCTGCGGCTCGAGCGCGCCAACCGCACCTATCGCGACCTCGCGCCGGATCTGGGGACGGTCACCGAAGGGGACCTCTCGCTCCACCTCACCTCGCCGCGCCACGCCGTCACCGTGCGCGACCACCTGCTGCGCCTCGAGCCGGGCGCCGGGGACAGCCACGCCGCGGAGCTGACGCTGACCTTCGAGGGGACCGGCTGGCTGGTGGCCGACGTGACGATGGGCGGCGTGACCCGCCGTCTCGAGGACGACGTGCAGATCCCGCGGCAGACCAAGACCCTCGAGGGACGGGCGAAGGTGGCGCGGGTCCAGGGGGGCTACCGCATCACCCCCGAGCAGCTCCCGCGCCGCGTCGAGGTGGCGGTGCGCAGCGGCGTCGGCGACAGCCTGCTCGACCTCTGCGCCTCGACGGCGCTGGTGCCGGGCTTCGCGATGGACTGCTCGGGCGTCGAGCGGGCGGTGCGCAACGTCACCATCGAGCTGCCGGACCCGGGCGAGGTCGTCCTGGTGCCGGAGGGGACCCTCACCCGCGAGGAGCGCCGCCTGCTCGACGACTACCTGCGCCGCACCGCGGCCCGACCGGCCGCGGGCTAACCATCTGCTATCTTGAGTCGTTCGCGGCGGCCGGGGAGATCCGGCCCCGCCGCTCCTTCCAACTCCAGGAGTCTTCCGCATGGCCACACGGCGCTCCCGCAACCGCCTCTTCTACTTCACGATCGAGGACGAGTCGATGCTCGCCGAGAGCTTCGCCCAGCTCGACAAGGACGTCTACGCGATCACCTACAAGGTCCACGGCACCGAGGACGTCTTCGTCACCACCGCCGAGACCAAGGACGCGCTGGACCGCAACGACATCCCCTACAACCTGCTCGCCGAGGAGGACGGCACCCGCATCTCGCTGTTCCACTCGCCGCTGTCGCGCGAGGAGCTGTCCGACTACGAGGACGAGATCAAGGCGCTGGCCGTGGCCTGCCGGGCGATCGCCCTGGCCTGCGTCGGGGTCAACGGCGAGACCAACCTCGGCTTCGACCTGTCGTCGAACGGCGCCAAGCACTACACCTACTTCACGGCACCCGCCGGCCACACCTTCATCTGGCGCCTCTTCCGCGAGCGCCAGGAGGCGGTGGACTTCCTCTCCAAGCTGACCATGGGCGAGAAGAAGGCGGTCGAGTGGGCGGAGTCGATCCCGCTGGCGTCGGCCAAGGAGCTGAAGTCGCCCCACTAGGCGAGCCCCCTTGAGCGTCTCCACCCTCTCGCTCTTCGAGACCACCTTCACCGTCTCCGAGCTGTGCGCGGAGGTGAAGGGGCTGCTGGCGAGCGCCTTCCCGACGGTCTGGGTCGTCGGCGAGCTGCAGCGGGTCAAGGCGAGCCCGCGCGGCCACCTCTACTTCGAGCTCACCGAGAAGGGGGGGAGCGACGAGGTGGTGGGAAAGCTCGAGGCGGTCCTCTGGAAGACCGACCACCAGCGGGTGGCGCGCGTCCTCGCCGCCTCCGGGCAGCGCCTGGCCGACGGCCAGGAGGTGCGCCTGCGCGGCAACCTCGACTTCTTCGCGGCCGGCGGGCGCCTCCAGCTCTGCGTCCGCGAGGTGGACCCCGCCTTCACCCTCGGGCAGCTCGAGCGGCGGCGGCGGGAGACGCTCGCGGCGCTGGCCGCCGACGGCCTCCTCGAGCGCAACCGCGCGCTGCCGCTCGCCGAGCTGCCGCTGCGGGTGGCGCTCGTCACCTCGGCGGGGAGCGCCGCCTACCACGACTTCCTCTCCGGCCTCGCCGCCAGCGGCTACGGCTTCCAGGTGGTCTTCGTCCACGCCTCGGTGCAAGGGCGGGAGGCCGAGCGGGAGGTGGTCTCGGCGCTCGCCGCGCTGGCCCGCGCGCGGGTCGACTGCGCGGTGCTGGTCCGCGGCGGCGGCTCGCGCACCGACCTCGCGGCCTTCGACAGCCGCGCCATCGCCGAGGCCGTGGCGCGGGCGCCGTACCCGGTGCTCACCGGCCTCGGTCACGAGATCGACCGCGCCATCGCCGACCACGTGGCCCACACCGCGCTCAAGACGCCGACGATGGCGGCCGAGTTCCTGGTCGAGCGGGTGGCGCGCGCCGAGCAGCGCACGGCGGAGCTGCGGCGGCGGCTGCTGCGCGAGGGGGCCGAGCCGCTGCGCGCCGGGCGCGAG
>DASUNQ010000339.1:0-13409 GCA_036277075.1 Thermoanaerobaculia bacterium | reverse complement strand
GAAGATCAACATCGACAAGCGGATCAACGTCAAGGTCAAGAAGCAGATGGAGAAGGCCCAGAAGGAGTACTACCTCAACGAGAAGATCAAGGCCATCCATCAGGAGCTGGGGCGCAAGGACGACCGCGGCGACGAGCTGGCCGAGCTGCGCGAGAAGATCGAGAAGGCGGGGCTGCCGAAGCTGGTCAAGGAGAAGGCCGAGCAGGAGCTCAAGCGCCTCGAGGCGATGCCGCCGGTCTCGGCCGAGGCCACCGTCTCGCGCAACTACATCGACTGGCTGGTGTCGGTGCCCTGGCGGCGGAAGAGCAAGGAGCAGAAGGACATCGACGTCGCCGAGAAGGTCCTCAACGAGGACCACTACGGCCTGGAGAAGATCAAGGAGCGGATCCTCGAGTTCCTGGCCGTGCGCCAGCTCGTCGGGCAGACCAAGTCCTCGATCATCTGCTTCGCCGGCCCCCCGGGCGTCGGCAAGTCTTCGCTCGCCAAGTCGATCGCCCGCGCCACCGGCCGCAAGTTCGTGCGCCTGTCTCTCGGCGGCGTGCGCGACGAGGCGGAGATCCGCGGCCACCGCCGGACCTACATCGGCGCCTTCCCCGGGCAGATCGTCCAGATGATGCGCAAGGCGGGGACGATCAACCCGGTCTTCCTCCTCGACGAGGTCGACAAGATGTCGATGGACTTCCGGGGCGACCCCTCGGCGGCGCTGCTCGAGGTGCTCGACCCGGAGCAGAACGACTCCTTCCTGGACCACTACCTCGACGTCGACTACGACCTCTCCAAGGTGATGTTCATCGCCACCGCGAACGTCACCCACTCCGTCCCGCCGCCGCTGAAGGACCGCATGGAGGTCATCCACCTCTCCGGCTACACGCTGCTCGAGAAGCTGGCCATCGCCCAGCAGTTCCTGGTGCCGAAGCAGCTCAAGAACCACGGCCTGTCGCCGGAGAAGATCAGCTTCGACGACGAGGCCCTGCGCGTGCTCACCGAGAGCTACACGCGCGAGGCCGGCGTGCGCAACCTGGAGCGGGAGATCGCCTCGATCTGCCGCAAGATCGCCCGCAAGGTGGTGCGCGAGGGCGGGCAGATCGAGGTGCGCGTCGAGCCGGCGATGATCTCGGAGTACCTGGGCAAGATCCGGTTCCGCGCCCGCCGCAAGAACGAGCGCTCGGAGGTCGGCGTGGCGACCGGCCTGGCCTGGACCGAGGTCGGCGGCGAGCTGCTGGAGACGGAGGTCGGGCTGATGCCCGGCAAGGGGAAGCTGATCCTGACCGGCAAGCTCGGCGAGGTGATGCAGGAGTCGGCGCGGGCGGCGGTCTCGTACCTGCGCAGCCGCGCCGACCTGCTGGGCGTCGACCCGGACTTCAACGACTCCCAGGACCTGCACATCCACGTGCCCGAGGGGGCGATCCCGAAGGACGGCCCCTCGGCGGGCATCACCATGGCGACCGCGCTGGTCTCGGCGCTGTCGCGGGTGCCGGTGCGCAAGGACGTGGCGATGACCGGCGAGATCACCCTGCGCGGCAAGGTCTTGCCCGTGGGCGGGATCAAGGATAAGGTGCTCGCGGCCTACCGCGGCGGCATCAACGAGGTCATCCTCCCCAAGGAGAACGAGAAGGACCTGGAAGAGATCCCGGCGGAAGTGCGCGAGGTGATGGAGGTCCACCTGGTCGAGTCGATGGACGAAGTGCTCCGGCTCGCCCTCGACTCCGAGCTCGCGCCGCTGCCCGAGACGGCGGGCAAGCTCGGCGACGTCTCGTCCGAGCCGCCGGTCGGGCCGGACTCCCTGGCGCACTGACCCTCTGCTCGGTCGGCGCCCGGCCCCGCGGGGGCGGCGCGCGGACCGTCCAGTGACAGTTTGAGAGTCGAATCGGCGGAGTTCGTCCGGTCGGCGCACGTGGACGAGGACTTCTTCCGCGACGGCCGCCCCGAGGTGCTGTTCGCGGGGCGGTCGAACGTGGGGAAGTCCAGCCTCCTGAACCGGCTGCTGGGACGGAAGGGGCTGGCCCGCACCAGCTCCACGCCGGGGCGGACGCGGGCCGTCAACTACTTCCTGGTCAACGGCCGCTTCTACTTCGTCGACCTTCCGGGCTACGGCTACGCGAAGGCGGCGCGGGTGGAGCGGCGGGCGTGGGGGGCGCTGGTGGACCGCTATCTGCACCGGGCGCTGCCCGGGGCGCAGGTGGTGATGCTGGTGGACGGCAAGGTCGGCGCGACCGACCTCGACGTGCAAGCCCACCAATACCTCGGGGGACTCGGCGCCGTGCCGGTCCTCGCCGCCACCAAGGTCGACAAGGTGCCGCGCGGCCGGCGGGTCCAGATGCAACGCGACATCCGGCAGGTGCTGGAGGACGCAGACAGCAGGATCATCGAAGTCTCGGCGCAAACGGGAGAAGGGATGGGGGAGCTCTGGCGGACCATCGAGCTCTTCCTTCGACCGGACCCCAGAAACACGGATTGAACGAGGACACCATGGCAAAGACGACACAGAACCACGCGGAACAGGGGCGGGTCGAAGGGCGGATCGAGGGACGGCCCGAGGGGCGGCCCGAGGGACGCCCCGAGGGGCGGGCGGCCGAGGCGCTGGACATCCGCGCCTTGAAGGAGATGTCCATCTCGCAGCTCACCCAGATCGGCAAGGACCTCGGCGTCGAGGGGGCCACCGGGATGCGCAAGCAGGAGCTGATCTTCAAGATCCTCCAGGCGCAGACCGAGAAGAGCGGCCTGATCTTCGCCGAGGGGGTGCTGGAGTGCCTGCCGGACGGCTTCGGCTTCCTGCGCGCCCCCGAGTACAACTACCTGCCCGGTCCGGACGACATCTACGTCTCGCCGTCGCAGATCCGGCGCTTCGACCTGCGCACCGGCGACACCATCTCCGGCCAGGTGCGGCAGCCCAAGGAGGGGGAGCGCTACTTCGCCCTGATCAAGGTCGAAGCGGTCAACTTCGAGCACCCCGAGGTCGCCCGCAACAAGATCTTCTTCGACAACCTGACGCCGCTCTATCCGAGCGAGCGGATCAAGCTCGAGATCCCGGGCGACATGTCGTCGCGGGTGATGGACCTGGCGACGCCGATGGGCAAGGGGCAGCGGGCGCTCATCGTCGCCCCGCCGCGCACCGGCAAGACCATGCTGCTGCAGTCGATCGCGCACTCGGTGGAGAAGAACCACCCGGAGGTGATCCTCATCGTGCTGCTCATCGACGAGCGCCCCGAGGAGGTCACCGACATGCAGCGCTCGGTGGCCGGCGAGGTCGTCTCCTCGACCTTCGACGAGCCGGCGACCCGCCACGTGCAGGTCGCCGAGATGGTGATCGAGAAGGCCAAGCGCCTGGTCGAGCACAAGAAGGACGTGGTCATCCTGCTCGACTCGATCACCCGGCTGGCGCGCGCCTACAACACCGTCCAGCCGCCGTCGGGCAAGGTCCTCTCCGGCGGTATCGACGCCAACGCGCTGCACCGGCCGAAGCGCTTCTTCGGCGCCGCGCGCAACATCGAGGAAGGGGGGTCGCTGACCATCATCTCGACCGCCCTCGTCGACACCGGCAGCCGCATGGACGACGTCATCTTCGAGGAGTTCAAGGGCACCGGCAACTCGGAGATCCACCTCGACCGCAAGCTGGTCGACAAGCGGGTGTTCCCGTCGATCGACATCAACAAGTCCGGCACCCGCAAGGAGGAGCTGTTGATGCCGGAGTCCGAGCTGCATCGCGTGTGGGTGCTGCGCAAGGTGCTCAATCCCCTGTCGACGGTTGAGAGCATGGAGCTGCTGCTCGACAAGCTCTCGAAAACCAAGACCAACCAGGACTTCCTCAGCGCGATGTCCAAGTAGGGGGCGACGGCTTGCCCAAGCTGCGGGTCGGCATCGTCAACTTCCTCAACAGCAAGCCGCTGGCCTGGGGGTTCCTGAAGGGGCACCACGCCGACCTCTTCGCCCCCAGCGTGCATTCGCCGGCGATGGTGGCGCGCCTGCTCTCGCAGGGCAACCTCGACGTCGGGCTGGTGCCCTCGATCGAGGTGCAGAAGATCCCCGGGCTCAAGGTCCTCCCCGACCTCTGCGTGGCCGCCACGCACGAGGCGCGCAGCGTGCTGCTGGTGGCCGAGCGCCCGTGGGAGGAGGTGCGGCGGGTGGCGCTCGACCAGAACAGCCGCACCTCGGCGGCGCTCACGCGCATCCTCTTCCGCGAGCGCTTCCGGATCGATCCGGAGATGACGCAGGAGCGGCCGGAGCTCGAGCGCATGCTGGCCGACGCCGACGCCGCGCTGCTGATCGGCGACCCGGCCCTCAAGGTCGACCGCGGCCGCTACCGCGTGCTCGACCTCGCCGCCGAGTGGCACGCGCTCACCGGGCTGCCCTTCGTCTTCGCGCTGTGGGCGGTGCGGCCGGAGGTGGAGTTCCCGGACCTGTCCTTCTACTTCAAGAGCAGCCTCCGCTACGGCCTCTCGTCGCTCGACGTCCTGGTGCGCGAGGCGGCGGCCGAGCTCGACCTCGACACCTCCGAGGTGCGCTCCTACCTGAGCGACAACCTGGCCTACTTCCTGCGCCGCGACGAGCTCCTCGGCCTCGAGGAGTTCTACCGCCGCGCCCACGCGCACGGGCTCATCCTCGAGCCCCGGCCGCTGGAGTGGTGGAGCTGAGGGCTACGGTAGGATGACGGGCGCCATGGACCTCCGCCCCTCCGCCCGCCCGGTCCCCGAGATCCTCGACGACGCGCTGGCGGGCCGGCGCATCGCGGCGGGCGACGCCCACACGCTGCTGGTCGACGGCGACCTCCTCGACCTCGGCGAGGCCGCCGACGCGGTGCGCAGCCGCTGGAACGACCCGGCGGTCGCCACCTACAACATCGACCGCAACATCAACTACACCAACGTCTGCGTCTACAAGTGCCGGTTCTGCGCCTTCTACCGCGAGCCCGGAGACGACGAGGGCTACCTGCTGCCGTTCGAGGAGATCGGCCGCAAGATCGAGGAGACCCTGGCGCTCCACGGCACCGGCATCCTGATGCAGGGCGGGGTGCACCCGGACCTGCCGCTCTCCTACTACGAGGACCTCCTCCGCTACATCCGCGAGCACTACCCGGCGCTGCACGTCCACGCCTTCTCGCCCCCCGAGATCAAGTTCATCGCCAAGAAGGAGCGGATGAGCTTCCACGAGATCATCGCGCGGCTCAAGCGGGCGGGCCTCATGTCGATCCCCGGCGGCGGCGCCGAGATCCTCTCCGACGGGGTGCGCAAGGACGTCCTCGCCTACCCCAAGTGCTCGGCCGAGGAGTGGATCGACGTGATGCGCCAGGCCCACCGCAACGGCCTGCGCACCTCGGCGACGATGATGTACGGCATGGGCGAGCCGCTGGAGTCGCGCGTCGAGCACTTCCAGCGCGTGCGCGACCTCCAGGACGAGACCGGCGGCTTCACCGCCTTCATCTCCTGGACCTTCCAGCACGAGCACACGGAGATGGCCGACGTGCCCGAGACCTACGCCGAGGAGTACCTGCGGACGCTCGCGGTCTCGCGCCTGTTCCTCGACAACATCGTCCACTTCCAGACCAGCTGGGTGACGCAGGGCAAGAAGATCGGCCAGGTGGCGCTCTCCTTCGGCGCCGACGACATGGGCTCGATCATGATCGAGGAGAACGTCGTCTCCTCGGCCGGCACCTCGTACACCATGAGCCAGGACGAGATGGAGCACCTGATCGCGTCCGCCGGCTACCTGCCGCGCCAGCGGACCAACCTCTACGAGCGGCTGGTCACCCGCGAGGAGACCGCGGAGCTGGCGCGGAGGTACCGCCACGCGCTGACCGCCGCCCACCGCGACCTCGCCCCGGCGCTGCCCGTCCTGGGCTGACGATCCCGGCCGGCCGGAAGCTGAAACCCTCGCCCCCTTTTGGCGGTAGAAGGGGGGCATGCGTACCTCCGCGACGGTCCCGCTTCTCGCCCTGCTCCTCGTCCCTTCCGCGTCCTTCGCCAACGGATCGACGGCCCTCCAGCTCACCCCCTGCACGCCGCCCGGCATGGCGGCGGAGGCCCGCTGCGGCACGTACGAGGTCTTCGAGAACCGCGCCGCCAAGAGCGGGCGGAAGCTGCCGCTCTCGGTCGTCGTCCTCCCGGCCACCGGCGCGGCGCGCGAGCCCGACCCGCTGGTCTACTTCAGCGGCGGCCCGGGAGAGTCGGCGATCGACTCCGCCTCCTGGCTGGCGCACACCCTCGCCGACCTGCGCCAGCGCCGCGACATCGTCCTCGTCGACCTGCGCGGCACCGGCAAGTCGGCGCCCCTGTTCTGCTCCGCGATGACCGGGACGCGCGGCATCGAGGGGTTCCTCGAGCACTTCCTGCCTGTCGACGAGGTGCGTGCCTGCCGCCGCGAGCACGCCGACCGCGACCTCGCCTGGTACAACTCCCCCGTCGCGATGGACGACGTGGCCGAGGTGCTGACCGCTCTCGGCTACGAGCGCGCCAACCTGATGGGCGGCTCCTACGGCACGCGCTCGGCTTTGACCTTCATCCGCCGCCACCCGCAGCGCGCGCGCACCGCCGTCCTGCACGCCGTCGTGACGCCCGACTCCGGCTACCCGGCGACGGTGGCGAGCGACGCCCAGGCGGCGCTCGACGGCACGCTCGCCGAGTGCGCCGCCGACTCCGCCTGCGCCAAGGCCTTTCCGCGAACGCGCGAGGAGCTTGCGGCGGTCTTCGAGCGCCTCGCGAAGGCGCCGGTCACGGTCGAGCTCCGCCACCCGAACACGGGCGAGCCGCTCTCCCTCCGCCTGAGCCGCGCCGGCTTCGCCCAGGGCCTGCGCTACATGCTCTACTCGCCGTCCGCCGCCGTCCTCGTGCCGCTCTACGTGCACGCCGCGTTCGAGGGGGACTACCGGCCGATGGCCGAGCTGGTGGCCAAGCAGGCGGCGATGGTGAGCGGCAACCAGCTCTCCGACGGCTTCTACCTCTCGGTCACCTGCGCCGAGGACGTCCCCTTCATCGACGACGCGGCCGCGACGGCTGCGGCCCGCGGTACCTTCCTCGGCGACTTCCGCCTCCGCGCCCAGCAGGCCGCCTGCCGCGAGTGGGGCGTGCCGCCGCTGCCGCGCGAGGTGCTGGAGCCGGTGCGCTCGGACGTGCCGGCCCTCCTCGTCTCCGGCGAGCGGGATCCGGTGACGCCGCCGCGCGACGGCCACGCGGTCGCGCGGCACCTCACGCGCGCGCTGCACGTGGTGATCCCCGACGCCGGGCATTCGCTGGAGGGGATGAAGGGCGCCGAGTGCGTCGACCGGCTCGCCGTGCAACTGGTGGAGAAAGGCTCCGTCGAGGGGCTCGACACCTCCTGCCTGGCCGCCATTCAGCGGCCGGCCTTCGTCCTCGAGCTGCCGCGCGACGTCGCGCTCGAGCCGGCGCGGCTGGCGGCGCTCGCCGGCACCTACGCCGCGCCCGACGGCGCCATCGAGCTGCGCGTCGAGCTGGCCGGCGACCGGCTCCGCGTCTTCTTCTTGGAGGAGACCTTCTTCCTGGTCCCGGTCTCCGCCACGCGCTTCCGCGTCGAGGGGCTGCCGCCCGCCTACGGCTTGGAGGTCGTCGAGAGCGGCGGCAAGGTGACGGGGATGAAGCTCCTCGAAGGGGAGACGGTCATCGAGCTGGCGCGGAAGGGGTGAGGCTCACTCCCAGGGGACGTCCGGCATGCGCAGCCGCTCGATCTCCTCGCCGCCGCCGAGGACAGTGCGGGCGAGGATCTCGTCGACGTCGTCGAGCGTCACCTGCCGATACCAGACGTTGTAGGGCCAGACGGCGACCGTGATCCCCTGGCTGCAGTGCTTGAGGCAGCCGGTGCGCACGACCATCACCTCGCCGCGCACCCCCAGCTCGCGCACCCGGTCCTTGAAACGGCGATAGACGTCGAGCGAGCCGCGCGGCCCGCAGCTCGGCTTCGGCCCATCGGGCGGCCGTTCGTTGGTGCAGACCAGGATCTGGACGCGCGGCTTGGGCACCGGGAGCCTCGGAGGGGGCCTAGAGGAAGGCGACCTCCTGCGTCGCGGCGGCGACCACGAAGCAGCGCTGGTTGTTCGATTTCGGGTCCACCGGCACGACGAAGAAGCCGGGCCGCGAGCGGTCGTAACCCTGCGTCGTGCCCACCAGGACCTCGCCGTCCTTGAAGACGACGCGGATCAAGCGCCCCGCCCCGGCGCCGGCCGCCGCGGGGTCGTTCTCCCGCGAGCGCCGCTCCCGATCGCCGGCGAGGCTCTTGACGAAGAAGACCGCCTTGAGCTCGGCGACCCGGACCTCCACCGGCCGGCCGCCGGACACCCGGTCCTCGGGCATGAGGTGGAAGACGGCCTTGCCCGGCTGGAAGTCCAGCGTCAGACCCTTGATCAGCCGGCCGTCCTGGAAGCGGGCGACGACGCGGTTCATGGCGGCGTCGGCATCCTAACGCGAGCGCGGCCGGCGCCGGGACGCCCTTGTGGTAGCTTCTGGGCCGACCTGACGCAGCGCACTCGTTCGGGAGCTCGCGATGCCCTGGTGGGCCTGGATCCTCCTCGGTCTCGTCCTGCTGGGGCTCGAGCTCCTGCTCGGGACGCTCTACCTGATCTTCCCCGGCGTCGCCGCGCTCGCCATCGGCCTCCTCGCCTTCGTCGACGCCGGCTCGGCCTGGGTGGAGTGGCTGCTCTTCACCGTCCTCTCGCTCGGCACGATGATGATGTTCCGCCGCCCTCTGCTCGGCCGCTTGAAGATCGGCGGCGACTCCGGCGACCTCGACGCGCTGATCGGCGAGACCGCGGTGCTCGCCGAGCCGCTGCCCCCCGGCGGCATCGGCAAGGCGGCGATGCGCGGCAGCTCGTGGAACGTGCGCAACGCCGGCGCCGAGCCGCTGGCGGCCGGCCAGCGGGTGCGCGTCGAGCGGGTGCAGGGGCTGCTGCTGTGGGTGACGGCGGACACCCGGTAGCGACGCAACGGAAAGGAGAGGCGATGGAATTCGGCATGGTCGTCATCGTGGTGCTCGCGGTCCTGGTCCTGGTCATCATCGCCAAGACGGCGGTCGTGGTGCCGCAGCAGAACGCCTACGTCGTCGAGCGCCTGGGGCGCTTCGCCGGCACCATCGGCGCCGGCTTCCACGTCCTGGTCCCCTTCCTCGACGTGGTGCGCTATCGCCACTCGCTCAAGGAGCAGGCCTTCGACATCCCCGAACAGATCTGCATCACCCGCGACAACGTGCAGGTCGGCGTCGACGGCGTCCTCTACCTCAAGGTCCTCGACCCGCAGCGCGCCTCCTACGGCATCGCCGACTACGTGTTCGCCATCTCGCAGCTCGCACAGACGACGCTGCGCAGCGAGATCGGCAAGATCGAGCTCGACCGCACGTTCGAGGAGCGCACCAACATCAACATCGCGGTCGTGGGGGAGCTGGACAAGGCCTCCGAGTCCTGGGGCGTCAAGGTGCTGCGCTACGAGATCAAGAACATCACCCCGCCCAAGGACGTCCTCGCCGCGATGGAGAAGCAGATGCGCGCCGAGCGCGAGAAGCGCGCCGTGATCCTCACCTCCGAAGGCGTGCGCGACGCCGCGGTCAACACCGCCGAGGGGGAGAAGCAGCAGGTCATCAAGGCCTCGGAGGCCAAGAAGCAGCAGCAGATCAACGAGGCCGAAGGGCAGGCGGCCGCCATCCTCTCGGTCTCCGGGGCGACGGCCGAGGGGATCCGCCTCGTCGCCGAGGCGATCCAGAAGCCGGGGGGCTTCGAGGCGGTGCAGCTTCGCGTCGCCGAGCAGTACGTCGAGCAGTTCGGGCACCTGGCGCAGAAGGGCAACACGCTGGTCGTGCCGGCAGACCTCTCGAACGTCGCGGCGATGATCCAGATGGCGATGCAGTCGGTGCGGCGGGCGGTGACGCCGGGCGCCTCCGGCCCCCCCGCGCGGTAGGTGCGGCTCCGCCTCCTCGTCAACCCCGCCGCCGGCCGCGGCGCCGGGGCGCGGCACCTGCCCCGCCTGGCGGGGCTCGCCGCCGAGCACGGAATCGCGCCGCCCCGGGTCTCCGCCGGCGCCGACGACCTGACCCGCGAGGCGCGCTGCGCGGTGGGCGAGGGGATCGAGCGGCTGCTCGTCGCCGGCGGCGACGGCACCGCCCACCACGCCGTGCAAGGGCTGGCCGGGAGCGGCTGCGCGCTCGGCCTCGTCCCTCTCGGCAGCGGCAACGACCTCGCCGGCACCCTCGGGCTGCCGCGCTCCCTGCCCGAAGCCTTCCGCCGCGCCGCCACCGGTCCGCTGCGGCGGATCGACCTCCTCCGCGCCGGCGGCCGGGTCGCCGTGGGCTACGTCGGGCTCGGCCTCGACGCCGAGGTGGCGCGCCGCGCCGCCGCGCCGCCCGGGGCGCGGCCGGGGCTCGTGCGCGGTCCGCTGATCTACCCCTGGGCGGTGCTCTCGACGCTGTTCTCGTTCGCGCCGCCGCGGCTGCGCGTCGCCTGGGAAGGCGGCGCCTTCGAAGGCGCCGCCATGTTCGCGGTCTGCGCCAACCTGCCGCGGTTCGGCGGCGGCATGCGCATCGCTCCCGACGCGCGGATCGACGACGGACTGCTCGACCTGGTGATCGTCCGCGCCGTCCCCCGCCGCACTCTCCTCGCCGTCTTCCCCAAGGTCTACCGCGGCCGCCACGTCGGTCATCCGGCGGTGACCATCGCCCGCACCCCCTGGGCCGAGATCGCCGCAGATCGCGCGGTGGAGATCTACGGCGGCGGCGAGCCGATGCACCGGCTGGCGCCCGTCGAGCCGGTGCGGGTGGAAGTCGTCCCCGGCGGGCTGGCGGTCGCCGGCTGAGGCGGCCGCCCTGCCTCACGCCCCCGGCTTGACCTCGAACTCCACCCCCTGCGCCAGCGGCAGGTCGGTGCCCCAGTTGACGGTGCAGGTCTGGCGGCGCATGTAGGCCTTCCAGGAGTCCGAGCCCGCTTCGCGGCCGCCGCCGGTCTCCTTCTCGCCCCCGAAGGCGCCGCCGATCTCCGCTCCCGAGGTTCCAATGTTGACGTTGGCGATGCCGCAGTCGCTGCCGGTGGCCGAGAGGAACCGCTCGGCGCTGCGCACGTTCATCGTGAAGATCGCCGACGAGAGCCCCTGCGGCACGTCGTTGTGCAGGCGGATCGCCTCGTCGAGGTCGTCGAACTCGAAGAGGTAGAGGATCGGCGCGAAGGTCTCCTCGCAGGTGATCGGCATCGGCCCCGGCGCTTCGACCAAGGTCGGCTCGACGTAGAAGCCCGGCCGGTCGAGCGTCTTGCCGCCGCAGAGCACGCGCCCGCCCTGCGCGCGCACCGCGTCGAGCGCGCGCTCCATGTTCTCGACCGCCGTCGCGTCGATGAGCGGCCCCATGAGCGTGCCCGCCTCCATCGGGTCCCCGACCGGGATCGAGCGGTAGGCCTCGACCAGCCGCCGCTTCATCGTCGCGGCGACGCCGCGCTGCAGGAGCAGGCGGCGCGTCGTCGTGCAGCGCTGGCCGGCGGTGCCGACCGCCGCGAAGAGCACGGCGCGCAAGGCCAGGTCGAGGTCGGCGTCGTCCATCACCACGATGCCGTTGTTGCCGCCCAGCTCGAGGAGCGACCGGCCGAGGCGGTCGGCCACGACCTTGCCCACCTGCTTGCCCATCTTCACCGAGCCGGTGGCCGAGACGAGCGGGATGCGCGGGTCGGCCACCAGCCGCTCGCCGACGCCGCTGCGGCCGCCGATGACGAGGTTGAAGATCGGCGGCGCGGCGTTGGCCGCCAGCACGCGCTGCGCGATGCGCGTCGTGGCGACGGCCGAGAGCGGCGCCTGGTGCGACGGCTTCCAGATCATCGAGTCGCCGCACACCGCCGCCACCATCGCGTTCCAGGCCCAGACCGCGACGGGGAAGTTGAAGGCGGTGATGATCCCCACCGGCCCCAGCGGGTGCCACTGCTCGTACATGCGGTGGTTGGGGCGCTCGGAGTGCATCGCCTTGCCGTAGAGCTGCCTCGACATGCCGACGGCGAGGTCGGCCATGTCGATCATCTCCTGCACCTCGCCGCGCCCCTCGGAGAGGACCTTGCCGACCTCCAGGGTGACGAGCGCCCCCAGCTCCTCCTTGTGCCGCCGCAGCTCGTCGCCGAGCTGGCGCACGATCTCGCCGCGGCGCGGGGCGGGCCAGGTGCGCCACTCCTCGAAGGCCCGCACGGTGGTGGCGGCGACGCGCTCGTAGTCGGCCTCGCCGGCCAGGCGGATCGCGGCGATCGGCTCGCCGTTTGCCGGGTTGATCGATTCGACGCGCGGGCCGGCGGTGGGGAGCCACTCGCCGGCGAAGGCGCCGGGGTTCTCGTCGTCGACGCCGAGCGCACGCAGGATGCGCGCGGCGTGGGTTGCGGTCTCGACGGCCATCGGGGGGTCTCCTGAGAGGTGGAACGGAAGCGACGGAGGAGGGAAGGATAGCGCAGAATCCCCGCGATGCCGGCCCGCGCCCTGCTGCCCGCCGCCCTCGCGGCGCTCTTCGCGGGCTGGTGCGGGACGCTCGCGGGAGTGGGGTGGGCGGAGGCGGCGGTGGCGCAGGCCCTGCCGCTCCTCCTCCTCGCCGCGGCCGGGCCGGCGGCGGCCGACCCGCTGCGGCTGGGCGGGTGGGGAAGATGGGCCCTGGTCACGCTGCTCCTCGCCGCCGCCGCGAGCTGGACCGTGTCCCCCGTGCCGCGCGCGGGGCGGGTCGGCCTGCTGCTCCTCCCCGCGTACCTGCTCTTGCCGGCCATCGTGGAGCGCTGCTGGCGCGAGGAGGAGTCGCGGCGGCGGGGCCTGCGGGCGCTGGCGGCCGTGGTCGGAGGCGTCGCTGTCTGGTCGCTCGTGGACTGGCTGGCCGGCGGCTCGCCGCGGCCCGCGGCGCCGCTCGGGCATCACGGGCTCCTCGCCGCCTGGCTCGTCACCCTCCTGCCGCTTTCGGCTCTACCGGCCCTGGAGCGCGGGCGCCGGCGCTGGATGGGCTGGTTGGGGACCGGCCTGGCGCTCGCCGCGATCCTCCTCAGCCGCTCGCTGGCGGCGTGGGTCGCGGTCGCCGTCCAGGGGACGGCGCTGCTTCTCGCCTCGCGCCGGACCCTCGGCCTACGCCGACTGGCGCTCGGCGCGGCCGCCGCCGGCATCCCCCTCCTGCTCGCCTTGCCCCGCCTCTTCCGCGTCCTCGCCGGCGCCGATCCCTCGGCGAGCGCACGCGCCGTCTACTGGCGGGCCGGCTGGGAGGGGTTCCTCGCGCGGCCGCTGCTCGGCTGGGGTCCTGGAGCGACCCCGTGGACCGCGGCGCGGTTCCTCGAACCCTTGCCGGGCGTGAACCCGCCGGGCGAGGCGGTGGGGGAGCTGCACTCGCTGCCGGTGCAGCTCCTCTACGAGATCGGCGCGCTCGGCGCGCTCGCCGCCGCGGCGCTCGTCGCGCTCTTCGCCGCGCGGCGCGTGGCCGCACTCCGCGCC
>DASUNQ010000338.1:0-2388 GCA_036277075.1 Thermoanaerobaculia bacterium | reverse complement strand
CCAGCGCCAGCACGGCGAGACAGACGAGGGTCAGCGCCGCGCCGAGCAGGTCGAGGAGGGGCATGGGCGAGCCGTGGTCCGCGACCGCTTAGGATAACGTGCCGGCGTGAACCCGTACCGGCGGCGGATCCTGGATCTCGCCCTCGAGCTGACGGCGCCGCACCGCCCCTTCGCGCGCGCCCTCGACTTCGGCTCCGGCGACGGCTGGTTCGCCGCCTCCTTCCGCGCCGCCGGGCTCGCCGGCGAGGTCGTGCCGGTCGACGTCCTGCGCCGCCGCCGCACCGTCGTCGAGCCGCGGCTCTACGACGGCGCCCGGCTCCCCTTCGACGACGGCAGCTTCGACCTCGCCTACGCGGTGGACGTCCTGCACCACTGCCCCGATCCGCCGGCCAGCCTCGCCGAGCTGCTGCGGGTCACCCGCGGCTGGCTGCTGCTCAAGGACCACACGCACCGCGGCCTGCGGCAGCGCTGCACCCTCGCCCTTCTCGACGAGATCGGCAACCGCCGCTTCGGCGTGCCCTCGCTCTACCGCTACCAGCGCGGCTGGGAATGGCTGCCGCAGATCGCGGCCGCCGGCTTCACGCTCGAGCGGCTGATCCACCCGGCGCCCTGCCACGGCGGCGCGCTCGGCGGCGCGACCAACGGCCTGCAGTTCGTCGCCCTCTGGCGCCGAAACCCGGGATGAGCCGCGACCCCGGCGCCCGCCGGCGCTCCCCGCCGTGGTGGGACCATCAGCGCCACGTCCTCGTCGCCCTGCGGGCGGCCGTCGAGCGCGCCGTCGGCGAGCTCGGGCCGCTGGAGGCGCGCCGGGTGGTCGACCTCGGCAGCGGCGACGCGCCCTACGCGCCGCTCTTCCGGCGGCGGGGGTGCGAGTACGTGACCTGCGATCTCGACGGCGCGGCGGAGGTGCGGATCGAGGCCGGCCGGCCGGTCGCGCTGCCGTCCGGCTCGGCCGCGGGGGTGGTCTCGTTCCAGGTGCTGGAGCACGTCTGGGATCTCGACTGGTACCTGGGCGAGTGCGCGCGGCTGCTCGCGCCGGGCGGCTGGCTCCTGCTCTCGACCCACGGCGCCTGGCTCTACCACCCCCATCCGACCGACTTCCGGCGCTGGACGCGCGACGGCCTGGTGCGCGAGCTCGAGGAGCGGGGCTTCGCCGTCGAGCGGGTCGAGCCGCTGGTCGGGCCGCTCGCCTGGACGACGCAGTTCCGGCTGCTCGGGATGCGCGAGGCGCTGCGCAAGGTGCCGCTCCTGGGCGCGCTCGCGCTGCCGCCCCTCGCCTGCGCCATGAACCTGCGCATGGCCCTGGAGGAGGCGATCACCCCGGCGGCGGCCCGGCGCGACAACGCCTGCGTCTACCTGGTCCTGGCGCGTCCCGCGCCGCGGCGCTGAGGGGACGGCGCGGCGTGCGGGTCCTGCTGGTGACCCACTACTACCCGGCCCACCCGGGCGGCGTCGAGATCGTCGCCGCCGAGCTGGCCGGGCGGCTCGCCCGCCGCGGCGTCGAGATCGAATGGGCGGCGAGCGCGCCGGCGGACGGCGTGCCGCCGGGCGTGCGGCCCCTGCCGATGCGCGCCTGGAACCTCGCCGAGCGCCGCCTCGGCTTCCCCTACCCGCTCTGGGGCCCGCTCGGCCTCCTCCGCCTCCTCGCGGCGGTCCGCCGGGCCGACCTCGTCCACCTGCACGAGTCGCTCTACCTCGGCTCGGTCGCCGCCTACCTCGCGGCGCGCCTCGCCGGCCGGCCGCTGCTGGTCACCCAGCACATCGGGCGGGTGCCCTACTCGCGGCGCCTGCTGCGGACGTCGATGGAGCTCGCCAACCGCACCCTCGGCCGCCTGGTCCTGGGCGGCGCCGACCGGGTGGTCGTGGTGAGCGCGGTGGTGCGCGCCTACTTCACGGACCGGGTGCGCTTCCGCCGCGAGCCGCTGCTGGTGCCCAACGGCGTCGACCACGCCGTCTTCCGGCCGGCGCCCGACGAGGCGGCGCGCGCCCGCCGCCGCGCCGCGCTCGACCTCCCGGGCGACCGCCCGGTGCTGCTCTTCGTGGGCCGCTTCGTCGAGAAGAAGGGCCTCCGACTCCTGCGGGCGCTGGCGGCGGGGCGCCCGGAGTGGCTCTGGGCGTTCGCCGGCTGGGGGCCCGACGACCCGGCGGGCTGGGGGCTGCCGCAGGTGCGCCGGTTGGACCGCCTCGCCCACGCCGAGCTCGTCGCCTGGTACCAGGCGGCGGACCTGCTGGTCCTGCCCTCGACCGGCGAGGGCTTCCCGCTGGTCGTGCAGGAGGCGATGGCCTGCGGCCTGCCGGCGGTCGTCTCCGCCGAGACCGCGGCGGCCTACCCGCCGCTCGCCGGGACCGTCCTCGCGGCCGACCTCGAGGCCGGCGCCCTGGACGCCC
>DASUNQ010000337.1:0-3885 GCA_036277075.1 Thermoanaerobaculia bacterium | reverse complement strand
GCATCGCGGCGAGCCCGAGGAGAGCGAGCGCCGCCAGCGTCACCGTCTCGACCTGGGCCATCGCGTCGTCGCCGTTGAGCTTCGAGGCCACGATCTGCGTCGTCATCACCCGGAAGGAGCCGCCGAAGAGGTACGGCGCGGAGAACGAGGCGAGGGCGGTCATGAAGGTCAGCAGCGCCGCGGCGGCGAGCGCCGGCCGGAGCAGCGGCAGGGTGACCCGCCCGAGCGTCCGCAGCCGGCCGGCGCCGAGCGACGCCGCGGCCTCCAGGAGCGAGCCGTCCAGCCGCGCCAGCGCGGCGCGGGTGAAGAGATAGAAGTAGACGTAGAACGAGTAGGTGTGGACGAGGAGGATCGCCCCCGGACCGGCGAGCCGCCAGGGCGGCTCGGCCAGCCCGAGAGCGGCCTGCACCGCGCGCGTCGCGAAGCCGCTCTCGCCGAAGAGGAAGAGGAAGGCGATGACCCCGACCAGCGGCGGCAGCGCCACCGGCAGCGCCGCCGCGGCGCCGAGCAGGCGCCGGCCCGGGAAGTCGGCGCGCTCGAAGGCGAAGCCGAGCGGGATGCCGATGGCGGCCGCGAGCGCCACCGAGGCGGCGGAGGTCCAGAGGCTCCGCCAGAGCGCCAGCCATTCGTCGGGGCGGCGGGCGAAGGCGCGGAGGTGGGCGAGGGTCCAGCCGCCGGGGCCGCCGAGCGCCTCGGCGAAGGTGATCAGGAGCGGCCAGCCGACGAGCCAGGCGAGGAGGAGGGCGAGCGCGGCGCCGGCGAGGGCGAGAGCGCGGCCGCGGCTCACGCCGCCCCTTCCAGCGGAAAGATGCGCGGCAACGGCGTCCCGCGGCGCAGACCGACGTGGACCGTCTCGCCCGGCGCCGCGGTGTGCGGCCCCGCGAGCGCCTCGACCTCCGCCGTCCCGCCGTCGAGCGCCACGGTGTAGTAGGTCCCGTGCCCCGCGTAGCGCCGTTCCACGACGCGGCCGGGAAGGGCCTCGAAACCGCCGGCGGGTCGCAGCTCGAGCGCCTCCGGGCGCACCAGGAGCTCGACCCGCTGCCCCGCCGCCAGACCTTCGGCGGCTTCCCCCGTCCAGCAGACCTCGGTGTCCCCGGCGACGATCCGCATCCGCGCCGCGGCGCCCTCGAGGCCCAGGAACGTCCCTGGCAGCGCGCTCGCCCGCCCGACGAAGCCGGCGACGAAGCGCGTCGCGGGCCGCTCGTAGAGCTCCTCCGGCGTGCCGACCTGGTGCAGCCGGCCGCCCCCGAGCACGGCGACCCGGTCGCCGAGGTGGAACGCCTCCTCCTGCTCGTGCGTCACCAGGAGGGTCGTGATCCCCACCTTCGCCAGCGCCCGGCGCAGCTCGCGGCGGGTGCGCTCGCGCAGCGTCGGGTCGAGGTTCGAGAGCGGCTCGTCGAGCAGCAGGAGGCGCGGCTCGGGGGCGAGCGCCCGCGCCAGCGCCACCCGCTGCTGCTGGCCGCCGGAGATCTCGCCGACGCGGCGCCGCTCGAACCCCTCGAGGTCGACGCTCGCCAGGGCCGCCGCCACCCGCGCCGCCGCCTCCGCGCGCGGCAGGCGCAGGCCGAACCCCACGTTCTCCCCCACCGAGAGGTGCGGGAAGAGGGCGTAGTGCTGGAAGACCATGCCGACGTTGCGGCGCGCCGGCGGCAGCGTGTCGAGCCGCTCGCCGGCGACCAGGATGCGCCCGGCGTCCGGCGTCTCGAAGCCGGCGAGGAGGCGGAGGAGGGTCGTCTTGCCGCTGCCCGAAGGGCCGAGGAGGGCGAGCACCTCGCCGCGCTCGACGGCGAGGGCGACGCCGTCGAGCACGGTGTGGCCGCCGAAGCGCTTGGCGAGCCCGTCGAGGACGAGGAACGGCGCCGGCGCGCCGGACGGCGTCATCCGCGGCCGCGGATGGTGCGGTCCCAGGTCGCCATCCACTCCGCCTCGCGCCGCTCGACGAGCTGCCAGTCGACCGGCGCCGGCACCAGCTTCGCCGAGACCTCGCGCGCCCAGGCCGGGAGCCGCTCGGGAGGGATGTCGTTGCGCGCCGGCAGGCGGAATGCCTCGCGCGCGGCGAGGAGCTGCCCCTCCTCGCTCCCCACCCACTCGACGAAGGCGCGCGCCGGCTCGGGGTGGCGGGCGCCGCGCACCAGGCCGACCGAGTCGTCGATCACCGGCGTGCCGCTCGCCGGGAAGGCGAAGGCGAGCGGCGAGCCGCGCTTCTGCTGCCAGAGCATGTCGGTGAGCTCCCAGACCGTGATCGACCCCTCGCGGCGGTAGAGCTTCTCGAGCAGCAGCGCGGGGTTCAGGACGTACTCCTTGGTCTGGGCGTCGAGGCGGCGCAGGTACTGCCAACCGGCCTCCTCATTGCCGGTCTCTTGCACCGCCAGCGCGAGCACCATGGCGAAGAGGGTGCGCATCGTGCCGCTCGCCAGCGGGTCGCGGATCAGGATCTCGCCGCGCCAGCGAGGGTCGAGCAGGTCCCCCCAGTCGTGCGGCGCCTCGGCCGCCGGCACCACCGCGGCGTTGTAGACCAGCACCGGCGCGGTGCGGTAGGAGGCGAGGTAGAGGTCCTCGGGGTGGCGGCTGCGCTCCGGCACCGCCTCGGCCCAGCTCGGCCGGAACGGCGCCAGCAGCCCCTCGCGGGAGCCGCGCGCGAAGATCGTCTGCGGGCCGCCGTACCAGACGTCGGCCTGGGGGTTGGCGGCCTCGGAGCGCAGGCGGTCGTAGACCTCCTGCGAGCCCATGTCGAGCCAGCGCACGTCGACCTCCGGGTGGCGCTCCTCGAAGCTCCGCTCCATGAGCTGGAGCAGGTCGCGCCCGTGCGGCGAGTAGACGACGAGCGGCGTCTTGCCGTCGCCGCCGCAGCCGGCGAAAAGGGCGGCGAGGGCGAGGGCGGCGAGCGGGCGGCGCATGCGAGCGCGAAGTCTACCGTGGCGAATCGCCGGGACGGCGGCGGTGGAGGGCGAGCCAGCCGCCCCCGTCGCGGTCGCGGAAGCGCGCCACCTCCTCGAACGTGCCGGGGAACCAGGGCTCGCGGAGGAGCGGGGCCATGCGGCCGCGGGTGTGGAAGACGACGACGTCGGCGGGCGCGGCGAGGAAGGCGCCGGCCACGTCGCGCGCCCGCAGATAGGGCCGCGCCGCGCGCGTCACCAGGCCCATGATGTCGACGATCCGGCGGTCGCTCTCCCAGCCGAGGACGCCGATCTCGACGTAGGCGACCGAGGTCTCGGGCGGCGTCTCGCGGCGCAGCCAGGCGCCGGCGCGGCGGTAGGTGTCGAGGTGGCCGTAGCCGTCGAAGGCGCCCGCCCACCGCCAGGCGGAGCGGGCCACGGGCAGCGCGACGACCGCCGCGACCAACGCGCCGGCGACGAAGCCGAGCGCGGCATGGCGGCGTCCCGCCCAGCGCGCGAAGTCGAACGGCGCGGCCGCGAGGCCGCAGAGGAGCGCCGCCACGACCGGGACCAGGTACCAGGAGAAGAAGGGGACGCCGAGCAGCGTGTAGGCGAGCGCGACCGCGGCGGCGTGGAGCACCAGGAGCCGCCCGGCGCGCCCGCTCCGGCGCCAGAAGGGGGCGAGCCCGGCGAGGCCGAGCGCCAGGAGCCACCGCCACTCCGCGCCGAAGTGGCGCGGCGCGAGGCGCGAGGCGCGCCGCCAGAAGAAGCGCGCCGCTTCCGCGCCGCCGGCGGTCTCGGCGGCGACGTCGGCGCGCTTCGCGGCGACCGTTTCCGGCAGCGGCGTGCCGAACCAGGCCCAGGCGGCGAGGAGACCGGCGGCGATCGTGACGCCGGCGGCGAGCGCGTAGCGGCGCGGGAAGCGCCGCTCCTCCCACCATGCGAGAAGGCCGAGGAGCGCGGCGCCGGCGAGGGCGTCCGGCCGCAGCCAGGCCGCGGCGCCGGCGAG
>DASUNQ010000336.1:0-20369 GCA_036277075.1 Thermoanaerobaculia bacterium | reverse complement strand
TGCCGGCGGGTTTCGAGACCGTCGCCGCGGACGCGGCGGCGTCCGGGCGGGCGCCGCTGCGCGCCTACTACCGGCCGCCCGCGGTCGGCAAGCCGACGGTGGTGGTCGTCCACGGCCTCTACGACAGCAAGCACAGCCGCTACGTGAGGGTGACCGCGGAGAGGTTGGCGGCGGACGGCTTCGGCGTGCTGGCGCCGGACATGCGCTGGCACGGCTGTCTGCTGACCGACTTCCTGCCGACGCTCGGCGTCGAGGAGGGGCTGGACCTCGCCGCCTGGAGCGGCTGGCTCTCGGCGCGCCAGCCGCGGAGCCCGGTCGGCCTCGTCGGCTACAGCCTGGGCTCGCTCGCCGTGGTCCACGCGCTCGCCGCGGACGGCGGCTCCTTCCGCGCCGGCGGCGTCGCCGTGTCCCTGCCGGCGGCGCTGGCGCGGACGCTCGCCGGCCTCGACGACCGCCCCTCCTTGGTCCGGCACGGCCGCGAGGCGCTGATCCGCGGCTTCTTCCGCTGGGCGCTGCGCGTGCGGATGCGGGCGCTGGGGGTGGAGGAGGGACCGGAGCGGCGGCCGTTCGCGGCGCTCCTCGCGTGGGTGGTGCGGCAGCCGCCGTTCCCGCCGGGCACCACGCCCGAGCGGGCGATCGAGCGCGCCGGCCCGCTCCCGCAGCTCGCCGCCGTGCGCCGGCCGCTGCTGCTGGTGATCGGCCTGCGGGACCCGGTCCTCTCCCCGGCCGGCGTCCCGAAGCTGGCGGCCGCCGCCGCCGCAAACCCCTTCCTCCACCTCGTCGCCACCACCGACGGCGGCCACATCGGCCATCCCGGCACCTACCCCCGGTGGACGGCCGAGGTCTACCACCGCTTCTTCGCCGCCAGCGCCGGCGTCGACAGAGCATCCGGCTACTCCGTCTATAGATAATCTGCTATATTCGCCAACCTCTTACCGTAGGAGGTGGACGATGTACAAGCCGTATGCACTGCCGGCCCTGGCCTTCGCGGCCCTGGCGCTGGCGGGCGCGGGAGCGGTCCAGGCGGACCGTCCCACGCCTTACGAGATCCGCCTGCTGGCGGGGCGCTTCACCCCGCCCGCCGGCACCCCCGCAGGCGTGCAGAAGAAGCTCGCCGCCGCCGCGACCGCGGCCGCGGCGCAGGGACAGGAGCGCGTCCACGTGCTCCTCCAGCTCCATCACATCCCATCCCTTCCCGAGAAAGCCCTCCTGGCGCGCGACGGCATCGACCTCGGCGCCTACGTCCCGGACCGCGCCTGGATCGCGGCGGTCCCGCCCGGCCTCGTCGCCGGGCTCGCCCAGCGGCCCGATGTCCGCTTCGTCACTCCCTGGGACGCCTCGCGCAAGCTCCACCCGCGGGTGGCGCGTGGCGACTTCGCTCCCTGGACCCGCGACCCCGAGCGCCCCGAGTACGT
The DNA here is from genome assembly GCA_036277075.1 of Thermoanaerobaculia bacterium. Lineage (GTDB taxonomy): Bacteria > Acidobacteriota > Thermoanaerobaculia > Multivoradales > UBA5704 > DASUNQ01. Next base: position 18,954 of record DASUNQ010000336.1, on the reverse strand, counting down.
GATGACCTTCGTGCTCCTCCACCTCGACGTGCCGCTGGCGGCGATCGACGCCGTCGTCGAGACCGCCGGCGGCGTGGCGATGGCGCCGATCGACGGCCTCCACGGCGCCACCGTCTGGGTGCCCGAGGCGCGCGTCGGCGAGCTCGCCGCGCGCGAGGAGGTGCTCTGGATCGAGGAGGGCCCGCCCCCCCTGACCCCGACCAACGACGGCGTGCGCGCGACGATGCGCGTCGACCCGGTCAACAACCCGCCCTACAGCCTCGACGGCGCCGGCGTCCGCCTCTTCGTCTTCGACGGCGGCACCGTGCGCTCCACCCACGAGACCTTCAACCCCGGGACCGGCAGCCGGGTGACGATCCTCGACGCCGAGCCGGTCTCCGACCACCCGACCCACGTCGCCGGCACCGCCGCCGGCGACGGCAGCGGCAGCAGCGGCGGCCGCGGCCGCGGCGTCGCCCCCGGCGTCTCGGTCCTCTCGGCCGGCTACGAGCAGACCGACGGCACGATGCTCTTCTGGGACAATGCCGGCGACATCCAGGCCGACTACGCCCTCGCCCGCAACACCCACAACGCCGACCTCGGGACCAACTCGATCGGCAGCAACACCGCCAGCAACGGCTACCCCTGCGAGCGCGAGGGGGACTACGGCGTCTCCTCGGCCCTGCTCGACGGCATCGTGCGCGGCGACAACCCGTCGGTCGTCGGCGCCGTGGCGCTGAGCTGGGCCAACGGCAACGAGCGTACCGGCGGGTCGCCGCGCGGCCGCTGCGGCTCGAACTACCACACCACCGCCGAGCCCTCCTGCGCCAAGAACCCGATCCACGTCGGCGCCCTCAATTCCGACGGCGCCTCGATGACCTCCTTCAGCTCCTGGGGCCCATGCGACGACGGGCGCATGAAGCCGGTCGTCTCGGCCCCCGGCTGCGAGAGCGGGCGGGTGACCGGCGAGACCAACGTCTACTCCTCGCTCAGCACCAACAACTCCTCCTACGGCGGCTTCTGCGGCACCTCGATGGCGACGCCCGCCGTGGGCGGCGCGATCGCGCTGCTGACCCAGGACTGGCGGGCCGCGGGGCACGGCGGGGCGAACGCCCGGCCCCTGCCGGCGCTGGTCAAGACTTGGCTCGTGCACACCGCCAAGGACCTCGGCCAGGACGGCCCGGACTACGGCCACGGCTACGGCGAGGTCGACCTGCAGGCGGCGGTGGACGTGCTGCGCGCCGGCACCGGCGTCCTCGGCGCCGCCGGGCCGGTGGTCTGGGGCACCGACGCCGTCGGCAACTCGGACGTCGACACCTTCTCCTTCAGCGTCGCGGCCGGCACCGCCGTCCTCAAGGCCACGCTCGCCTGGGACGACTTCGCCGCGGCCGCCTTCGCCGCGACGGCTCCCGTCAACGACCTGACGCTCGAGCTGGTGGCGCCGGACGCCTCGGTCCGCCGGGCTTTCGTGCTCGACCCGGCCAACCCGCACCTGCCGGCCACGACCGGCGCCAACTCGCTCGACAACCAGGAGCAGGTGCTGGTCGAGAACCCGGCGGCCGGCACCTGGACCGTGCGGGTGACGGGGACGACGGTGCCGCAGGGGCCGCAGAGCTACGCCCTCGCCTACTCGACGGCGGCGGCAACCTACGACCCGGTCAACTGCAGCACCCAGAGCTGGGGCTTCGAGACGGGAAACGACGGCTGGACGCTCACCGGTGGCGCCACCCGCGTCACCGCTCCCGCCGCCGGCCACGGCAGCTTCTCGATCCGCCTCGGCAGCACCAACTCCTCGACGCAGGAGGCGACGCTCGACGTCGCCATCCCTTCCGACGCCAACAAGGCCGAGCTGACCAACTACTGGTACATGACCACGCAGGAGGGGAGCTCCGGCTTCGGCTGGGACCCGCTGCGCACCGAGATCCGCACCACCGCCGGTGCGGTGCTGGCGGTCGTGGACAACCGCAACGACGGCGGCCTCCAGGCGATCTGGCAGCAGGCACGCAACCTCGACCTCACGCCGTGGGCAGGGCAGACGGTGCGCATCGCCTTCATGGAGGTCAACGACTCCACCCTCCCCACCAGCTTCTGGGTCGACGACATCGCGCTCGAGACCTGCACTACGGGCGTGCCGCAGCCGGTGACGGTGACCTTCACCTCCATCGCCGCCCACGACGGCCGGGTCATCGAGTCGGGGGAGAACACCAACGTCGGCGGCAGTGTCGACGACAACGACACCAACGCCAACGCCATCCGCATCGGCGACACCAATCAGGACCGACAGCAGAAGGGGATCGTCTCCTTCGACACGTCCTCGATCCCCGACGGCGCGACGATCCAGTCGGCCACCGTGCGCCTGCGGCGTGGCAGCCTGACGGGCACCAACCCGTTCAGCACGCACGGCAGCTGCCTGGCCGACATCGTCACCGGCGCCTTCGGCGGCTCGACGACGCTGGCGACGGGCGACTTCCAGGCCGCGGCCACGGCCACCGGCGTGGCGACGATGACCAACCCCACGGTCAACGGCGCGCTCTCGGAGGGGGCCTTGAACGCCGCCGGTCTGGCCGCGATCAACAAGACCGGCACCACCCAGTTCCGCGTCTACTTCACGCTCGACGACAACGACGACACGGGTAACGACTACCTGGGCTTCTACTCGGGCGAGAACGGCACCGCGACCAACCGGCCGGTTCTGGAAGTGACGTACCTGCCGTAGCGGCGGCTCGATGCAGCGAGGGCCGGGTTTCCCCGGCCCTCGTCCTTCACACCCGTAGTACCCGGGCCACGTCCCGGGCGTTTTTCTATTCGCCCAGCGAAGCGATCCAGTCCTCCATCGTGTCGGTCGAACAGCCGAACTTGCCCTGCCCCTTGCCGAGGCCCATCGCGGCGATGATCTGCTCGCACGAGCAGCCGGCGGTCTGCTGCAGGGTGTAAGGCGTCGGCGAGCCGCCGCCCGGGGTCACCGTGTCGAAGATGGTGTCGTCGTCGATCAGCGCCCAGTGGTTCGGCTTGAGACCGCCGGACGGTGCCGTCTCCGGGATCGCCGTGCCGAGGCAGGCGTCGCAGGCGTCGCCCAGGCCGTCGTCGTCTTCGTCCGCCTGGCCCGGGTTGGGCGTGGTCGGACAGTTGTCGCAGGCGTCGCCCACCCCGTCACCGTCGGCGTCGGCCTGGTCCGGGTTGGGCGTGGTCGGGCAGTTGTCGGCGTCGTCGGGGTCGCCGTCGGCGTCGAAGTCGCTCATCACGAAGAGCACCAGCCCGTCGTGGTCGGCGGAGCGCAGCGGCGTCGTCGGGTCGTCGTCGAAGGAGAACGGCGCGTCGGCGTTGCCGCGCGAGTGCTCGGCGCCGCGCATGAAGGTGTCGAGACCCTGCGAAGTGACGCCGTGGTCGAGCGCCTGGGCGCTGCCGTCGAAGACGAAGGAGTAGCGCTGGTCGGGCGGCTCGGAGAAGGTCTGGTTGAGGTCGGGGTTCACCTCGTCCGTCGCCGGGATCAGAGCGCCCGCCGGGTCCGGGTTGCCCGTCACCTGCCCCATCACGTCGACGTAGCCGTCGGTGAACTCGAAGGCGTTGAAGTCGCCGATGGCGATCAGCCGCAGCCCCGGGGTGGCGGTCTGCAGCCCCTGGATGAACTGCGACAGGCGCAGCGCCTGCTGGTGCCGCTTCTCTCGCACCCGCGGGCCGTCGCCGGGGTCCTCGATGCCGCCGAGCGAGCGCTGGTGCACCGCGATGACCGTCAGCGGGAAGGCCGCGCCGTTGGCGGTGTAGGAGCCTTCCAGCACCAGCGGCGGCCGGTCGTTGAGCAGGAAGGTCGTGTTGTTGAACTCGAAGGTGTCGCCCTTGCCAAACTGAGTGATCGAGTCGACCTCGACGGTGTCGCGCACCAGGAAGCCGACGTCGATGCAGCCGACGTCGTCGCCCTCCTCGAGGTAGGCGGTGTAGTTGAGGGTCGGGTCGTCGGCGTTGAGCTTCGCCGCCAGCGCCTGGAGGGTGCCGAGGTTCTCGACCTCGGAGACCGCCAGGACGTCCGGGGAGCCGAGCACGTCGCGGATCTGGAGCGAGAGCTTGGCGAGCCGGTTGGCGAACGCGGCCGGCGTGGACACGACGTCCCCGCAGCTCGGGTCGTTCACCGTGTCGAAGAGGCGGAAGAGGTTCTGGCTCCCCACCGTCAGCTCGCCCGCCTCCCGCGTCCGCACGGGGGCAGGCGTGATGGTGCCCACCACGGTCAGCTCCGTCGGCCAGATCTGGTAGTCGCTGAAGGCGAAGGCGAGCGGCCCTTCGGCCGCGACGACGATGGCGCCGGCCGGCATTTGCAGGTCGCCGAAGAAGTCGGTGTCGATCTCGAAGATCTCGGGGTTGCCGTCCCAGACCGGGAGCCCCGGCTCGCCCGGGAAGAGGATGCCGGGCTCGCGGAAGGGCCGCTGCGCCGAGGCCACGACCGAGGCCTCGTTGAACTGGTTGGTCGGGCCGGAGACGGTGCCGTTCTCGACCCGCACCAGCATCCCTTCGAAGCGCTCCATCTCGGTCGCCGGCTGCGGCTGGTTGGGGGAGGGGACGGTGGGGCTGAAGAGGACGGGTGCCGGCAGTGGGTTGCCCGAGGAGATCTCGACCACCGCCGCGCCGCCGCCGAACTCGGTCATGTTGAAGAACTCGGCCACGTTGCCCTGGACGTCCACCAAGTCCCCGACCGCGACGGTCGGCGCCGAGCCGGTGAAGACGTGGATGCCGTTGGAGGTCTCGGGGTCGGCGTCGGGCGTCGGGTCCTGCATGAAGAACTCGTTGGCGAAGACCGCGGTGACGACGTTGTTCCGGGTCAGGACCTCCTGCCCGGCGAAGGGGGAGGCGAGTCCGTTCCCCTGGATCTCCCAGATCTCCTTCTCCACGGGCGGGGTGCAGGCGCCGCGGAGGTCGACTCCCGGGTAGCAGCCGAGGCCGCTGAAGGTGTCGTTGGCGAAGCCGTTCCACTCGACGGCCGGGTTGAACGCGTCGCCGCCGTTGGTGTCGCCGCCGGTCACCGTGGTCTTGCGGCGGAGGGTGTTGTCGGCGGTCGAGGTGAGGCCCGTTCCCCACTCGGTCCCGGGGTCGAAGCCGATCTGGCCGATGACGTCGAGGACGGTCGTCCCCTTGCGCAGCACGACCGCGTCGTCGCCGTTGAACCAGCCGGCGCCGTTGGTCTGGTCGGCCTGGGCGAGGATCGCGGCGTTGGCCAGGCTCTGGGCGACGACGTAGACGTCGCCGTCGGCGAGGTTGGTGCCGGTGAGGTTGATCGTCAACCCGGCTAGGGGGTTGCCGTTGAAGTGCATCTGGATGTTGTAGCCGTCGGCCGCGAGGTTCACCGCGGCGCCCGTGTCGTTGTAGATCTCGAGGGCCTTGTTGTTCGAGCTGCCTTCGATGTACTCGGTGAAGTAGAGGTCGGTCGCGGCGACGGCGGGGAGCGCTGTCAGCAGGAGCAGGACGGCGGGCGCGATCAGGCGCGCCAGGCGCACGGGTCGGGCGCTACGGTGGTGCATTCGGTCCTCCCGGGGAAGAGTCGGTTGGCGGTGGAGCGAATACGATTCTACCGCGTCCCGCGGGATGAGGGAAGAGCGGTGGACGGAGGGGACTCCGCCCAACGGTACCCGCGGCCGCTTACGGCCGGTCGAGGTAGAAGTGATACGTGCCGCTGCCGCTGTAGGAGTAGACGCCCCAGAGGTACCAGGCGGCGGTGCCGTTGTAGCTGATGTTCTCGTTGCTCGAGATCGACGTGGCGCTCGCCACCTGCACCCAGGAGCTGCCGTTCCATCTCCAGAGGTAGAGGTCGAAGTCGGTGCCGCCCGGACCGCGCAGCGAGCCGAAGTGCCAGCCGGCGTTGCCCCAGTAGTAGGTGCCGCAGGGCTGGTACTTCGTCACGCCGGTGCCGCTGAGGTAGTTGGTGTAGGTGTCGTACGCCGAGCTGAAGCTCGAGCCGTAGAGCGCGTTGAGGCCGGCCGCGTCGTCGGTCTCGGTGGTCGCCGGGCCGTTGTTGCAGTAGGAGACCGACGCGAACATCGTCGATCCGGCGACGGCGCTGTGGCCGAGGCCGAGGCCGTGCCCCGCCTCGTGCACCATGACGCCCTCGATGTAGATCTCCGTGGAGCAGCCGGCGCCGCCCGGGTCCTCGCCCTGCGAAGTCCAGTTGTAGCCGGTCGAGTTGGTCACGATGTCGGCGTCGTTGATCTTCCACGAGCCCGAGCCGGCGGTCCGCTCGGCGTAGTAGCCGGTGAAGGTCGCCGCCAGGCAGGTGCCGGAGCAGGCCCCCAGCGGGTCGGTGAGGTTGAGCATCGGCACGTTGTCGCCGAGCGCGAAGCCGGCCATGGAGCCGGCGTGGGCCTTGATCACCCTGCCCGAGCCCTCGCTGTTCCAGGCGTCGGTGGTGGAGGTGATGGCGTTGATCACCCGCGTGCGGCCGCCGTCGGCGTCGAGGATCGAGGGCACGCCGCCGATGCGGTTGTCGACGATGTAGCCCGGCGGGCAGTCCCAGGTGCGCGCCGGCGAGAGCAGGACGTAGGCGGACACGCTGCCGGCGAGGCCGACGAGCAGGGCCACGACGAGGAGGGAGCCGAGAGAGAGACCGAGCTTGTCCATGGTCGTGCCTCCCCTCCGCTCAGCGGACCGCCGGCCGGCCGAGCCGACCCGCGATCTCGCGCAGTTGACCGCTGAGCTCCGCCAGCGGCGCCGGCCGCGGGGCCGGAGCGAGCGTGCCGTCCCGGCGCAGGATGTGCGCGCCGGTGTCGAGCAGCGGCTCGGCGATCGGCCGCCCCTGGGCGTCGTTGCGGACGCGGTACTGCCCCTGCAGGTAGCCGAGCACCTTGTGCGCGCCGTCGCGCTCCGGCTCGAGGAAGAGGAGCAGCTTCTCGTTGAGGACGAAGCGGGGGAAGCCGTGGGCGACGATGAGCTGGTCGCCGACGCGTCCGCCGAAGGTGCGCAGGGTGAGGTAGGCGGGGGCGACGCCGACCACCGCGTCCTCGACCTCGAACGTCGCCTCGGTCAGGATCGCGGTGTGCTCGCGGTTCCAGAACGAGCTCACCTCGACGACCCGCCCGAGCACCACGGCCTCGGCCTGCGCGACCAGCTCCTCGCGCTCCATCGCCAGGAAGGTGGACGCCCCCGCCGGCGCCGCGAGCGACAGCGCCGCCGCGGCGAGGAGCGCCGAAAGGGTCCAAACGCCGTGCTTCATGAGAGCTCCTTCTCCCGGGATTCCCCGGGACGACCAGGGGAGCCCGCCGCGCAACGGCGGGAAGAGCGTGCGAAGAGGTTGGGCGGATTCCAAGGCGCGGCGTTACAGGGGCTGAGTATACTCGCGCGCCGATGCGCGCCCTGATCCTGGCCGGCGGCAGCGGGACGCGCTTCTGGCCGCTGTCGCGGCGCAGCCGTCCGAAGCAGCTCCTGGCGCTCGAAGGGGAGCGGAGCCTCCTCCAGGAGACGGTCGCGCGCCTGGCGCCGCTGGCCTCCGCCGCCGATCTCTGGATCTGCACCACGCGCGAGCTGGGGGACGCGGTCCGCCGCCAGCTCCCCGAGGTTCCGCCCGAGCAGGTGCTCGAGGAACCGGTGGGGCGCAACACCGCGCCGGCCATCGCCTGGTCCGTGGCGTCGATGCCGGAGGACGTGCGGCGCGGCGTGGTCGCGGTCTTCCCGGCCGACCACCGGGTGGCCGACCCCGCCGCCTTCGGCGACGTCCTCGCCCGCGCCGCCGCGGTCGTCGAGCGCGACGACCGGGTGATGACGCTGGGCGTCAAGCCCTACCGCGTGGAGCCCGGCTTCGGCCACCTCGAGCTCGGGGAGCCGCTCCCCGGCGACCCCGAGCTGCGGCGCGTCGCCCGCTTCGTCGAGAAGCCGCCGCCCGAGACCGCGGAGCGCTTCCTCCACGCCGGGAACCATCTCTGGAACGCCGGCATCTTCGTCTTCCGGGGCACCACCCTGCTCGAGCTCCTGGCGCGGCACCAGCCCGCGCTCGCGGCCGGCGTCGCCGAGATCGCCGCCGATCCCGGGCGCGCGGCGGAGTTCTACCCGCGCCTGCCGTCGATCTCGATCGACTACGCGCTGATGGAGAAGCTCGACGGGCTCGCCACCCTGCCGCTCGACTGCGGCTGGAGCGACCTCGGCTCCTGGGAGGCGCTGGCCGAGGTGCTGCCCGCCGACGCCGCCGGCAACGCCGCGCGCGGCGACGTCCTGGCGGTCGACGCCGCGGGCAACCTGCTGGTCGGCGAAGGGGGCACCGTGGCGGTTCTCGGCGTCTCCGACCTGGTCGTCGTGCGCACCGCCGACGCCGTGCTCGTCCTTCCCAAGGGCCGCTCGCAAGAGGTGCGGCGGTTGGTCTCCGAGCTCGAGGCGCGCGGCCGCCGCGACCTCCTCTGAGCCGGCGCACCCGCGATGGTGCCGGTGCTCGTCTCGCTCCCCGCCGCCGACCGCCCCCTCGCATCGCTCCCCGCGCCGCTCCCCCTCGACGCGCTCGTCCCGGGCGCCGGCCCCTGGGAGGTGGAGCTCGGCTTCGGCAAGGGGCGCTACCTCCTGCGCCGCGCCGAGGCGGAGCCGGAGCGCCGCTTCCTCGGCGTCGAGATCGCCGCCCGGTACCAGCGGCTGTTCGTCGAGCGGGCGCGCCGCCGGGGGCTGGGCAACTGGCTGGCGCTGCGCGGCGAGGCGCTGTACCTGCTGGCCGCGGTGCTCCCGGCCGGCTTCGCAGCCGCCGTGCACGTCTACTTCCCCGACCCCTGGCCCAAGGAGCGGCACCAGAAGCGCCGGCTCTTCGACCCGGCGACCGTGGACCTCGTGCTCGGCCTCCTCGCCCCCGGCGGCCGGCTCGCCTTCGCCACCGACTACCTCGAGTACGGCGAGAGCGTGGCGGCGATCCTCGCCGGCGTGCCGGGCCTCGCGCTGCGCCGCCTCGATCTCTGGCCGGAGGGGCCGCGGACCAACTACGAGGCGAAGTACGCGGCCGAGGGACGGCCGATCCTGCGCCTCGAAGCCTCCCTGGCCGTCCCCGTCGCGCCGCTCCACCCGGAGGGCGCCGCGGCCGTGCTCGTCGCCGCCGGGTGATAGGTTCCCGCGCGTGGACGCCCCGCTCTTCCGGCGCCTCGCCTACCTCCTCCCGTTCTTCCGCCGCTACCGCCTGAAGCTCGCGGCCGGGCTGTGCTCGATCTTCGCCGCCGCGGCCCTGGGGTTGGTGACGCCGCTGCTCGTCGGCGACGCCGTCGACACGCTGCGCGCCGCCGTCATCCGCGAGGCGCTGCTGCGTTACGCCGGCCTGCTGCTCCTCGTCTCGGCGCTCCAGGGGGTCTTCAGCTACCTGCAGCGCATGCTCCTGGTGACGATGAGCCGCGATGTCGAGTACGACCTCCGCAACCTCTACTTCGAGAGCCTCGAGCGGCAGGCGCCGGGCTACTTCCAGGAACACCCAACCGGCGACCTGATGGCGCGCGCAACCAACGACCTCCAGGCGGTGCGCATGCTCTGCGGCCCCGCCATCATGTACAGCGCCAACACCCTTTTCACCGGCGTGGGGGCGCTCTTCTTCATGACGCGCATCAACTGGCGGCTGACCCTGCTGGCGCTGCTCGCCATGCCGCTGCTCGCCGTCGTCACCAAGGTCTTCGGCCAGCGCATCCACAGCATGTTCGAGGAGGTGCAGGCGCGCTTCTCCGACCTCTCGGCGCGGGTGCAGGAAAACCTGGCGGGAGTGCGCGTGGTGCGCGCCTACGCCCGCGAGGCGGCCGAGGAGGGCGAGTTCGCGCGGCTCAACCGCGAATACGTCGAGCGCAACCGGCGGCTCATCGCCTGGTCGGCCGCCTTCCATCCGGCGATCCAGGCGCTCGTCGGCGTCGGCTTCGTGGCCGTCCTCTGGTACGGCGGCCTGCTGGTGACGCGCGGCGCGCTCACTCTGGGCGAGTACGTGACCTTCAACTTCTTCCTCGGCAAGCTCATCTGGCCGATGATCGCGATCGGCTGGGTGGCGAACCTGGCGCAGCGCGGCAGCGCCTCGCTGGGGCGCATCCGGCAGGTGCTCGAGGCCGAGCCGGCGATCCGCGACGAGGAGCCGCTCGCCGACCCGGACGCGATCGCGGGCGCTGTCCGCTTCCTCGATCTCACCTTCGCGTACGGCGAAGGCCTGCCGCCGGCGCTCGCCGCGATCGACCTGCGGGTGGCGCAGGGGGAGCGAGTGGCGCTCGTCGGGCGCACCGGCGCTGGCAAGAGCACGCTGCTGGCGCTCGTGCCGCGCCTGCTCGACCCGCCGCCGGGGAGCCTCTTCGTCGATGGTGCGGACGTCCGCCGGCTGCCGCTCGCCCGCCTGCGGGGCGCCATCGCCATGGTGCCGCAGGAGACCTTCCTCTTCTCGGCCTCGGTGCGCGAGAACATCGCCTTCGGACGGCCCGAGGCGAGCGCCGAGGAAGTGCAGGATGCGGCCGAGCTGGCGGGGCTCGGACCCGACCTCGCCGACTTTCCGGCCGGGCTCGACACGCTCGTCGGCGAGCGCGGCCTGACCCTCTCCGGCGGCCAGAAGCAGCGTGTCGCGCTGGCGCGCGCGCTGCTCACCAAGCCGCGCCTGCTGCTGCTCGACGACTGCCTCTCGGCCGTCGACACCCAGACCGAGGAGCGCATCCTGCAGAACCTGCGTCGCGTGTTCGCGGGGCGCACGGTCTTCCTGGTGTCGCACCGCATCTCCACGGTCAAGGACGCCGACCAGATCCTGGTGCTCGAGCGCGGCCGTATCGTCGAACGCGGCACCCACCAGCAGCTCCTCGCCCACGGCGGCCTCTACGCCGACCTCCACCAGCGACAGCTCCTGGAGGAAGAGCTGGCGGCGGTCTGATGCGCGTTCTCATCACCGGCGGCACCGGCCTCATCGGCTCGGCGCTGGCGCGCGACCTCGCGGCGGCGGGGCACGAGGTGGTGGTCCTTACCCGCGACCCGGCGAAGGCGACCGGGCTCGCGCCCGGTGTCGCCGCGGCGCCGTGGGACGGCCGCACCGCCGAGGGGTGGGGGCACCTGGCGAGCGGTGCCGGGGCGATCGTCCACCTCGCCGGTGAGAACATCGGCGCCGGCCGCTGGACGGCGGCGCGCCAGCGCCGTATCCGCGACAGCCGCGTGCGCTCAGGCGAGGCGGTGCTGGCGGCGATCCGCGCGGCCAGCCCGCGACCGGGGGTGCTGGTGCAGGCCTCGGCGGTCGGCTACTACGGCCCGCGCGGCGACGAGCCGGTCGATGAGAGCGCCCGGCCCGGCGACGACTTCCTGGCCCGCGTCTGCATCGAATGGGAGGCCTCGACCGCCGAGGCCGAGGCGCTCGGTGTGCGCCGCCCCGTCGTCCGCACCGGCGTCGTCCTGGCGCGAGAGGGGGGCGCGCTGCCCAAGATGCTCCTGCCGTTCCGCCTCTTCGCCGGCGGCCCGGTGGGGAGCGGCCGGCAGGTGCTCTCCTGGATCCACCTGGCCGACGAGGTCGGGGCGATCCGCTTCCTGCTCGAGCGCGCCGGCGCCGGCGGTCCCTTCAACCTCACCGCCCCCGAGCCGGTCGCCAACCGCGAGTTCGCGCGGGCCGCCGGCCGCACCCTCGGTCGCCCCGCCTTCATGCCCGCGCCGGCGCCGGCGCTGCGCCTGGCGCTGGGCGAGATGGCGGACATGCTCCTGACCGGCCAGCGCGCGGTCCCCAAGCGCCTACGCGAGCTCGGCTACCCGTTCCGCTTTCCCGCGATCGAGCCGGCGCTCCAGGACCTTCTCGGCAAGCGGCGCGCCGCCTGAGGCGCGCGATGGAGAGGATCCGGCAGGGGGACATCCCGGGGGTCCAGCTCCGCCGCCGCCAGCCGCTGCCGGTCCCCTGCGGTGAGGCCTGGCCCTGGCTGGTCGAGCCGGACCGCCTCGGCCGCTGGCTCGCTCCCGCCCCCGGCGAGACCCTGCGGCCGTTGGAAACCGACCCGCCGCGGCGCCTGCTGCTCTCGTGGGAGGAGACCGGCTGGCGAGCTCCCACCCGTGTCACCCTGCAGCTCCATCCCGCCGCCGTCGGCTGCGAGCTGGACGTCCTGCACCAGGGGTTCGAGCGCCTCCCCCTCTCCACCTGCCTGACGGTGTGGGAGGCCTATCGCCGTCGCTGGCGCGAAGCCCTCGCCCGCCTCGCCGCAGCCCTGGCCTGAAAAGGAAAGGCCCCGGTCGGCCGACCGGGGCCCCAGGTGGACGACGGCAGGCGCGAGGTCTAGAAGCGGAAGCCCACCGACAGCCGGAAGGTGCGCGGCTGCTGGAGCTCCAGCTCGTTGGTCGACTTCCCGAAGTTGGCCCCCTTGCGCCAATGCACGCCCTCGACGGGCGTCGTAGTGAAGGGGTTGAAGGGTGACAACCCGCTGCCCGCGTTGGCCGCCGTCTGCACGGTCGTGTTGACGACCTCCTGTCCGTCTTCGTCGAAGACGTTGAAAAGCTCGGGTTGGACGAAGACCTCGATCTCCTTGCCGAGCAGTCCCCAGGTGAAGCCGTAGTTGAGCGACAGGGCGGTGACGGAGACGTCGTCGGTGTGAAACTCGTCGCGGTTCTTGAACCAGTACTGCACCGCGGCCGGCGCGATGGCGTAGCCCGGATTCGGTTGGAAGCTGGCCGGTATGTTCGCCTGTGCGCCGTACGGCGTGCCGCTGTTGAAGACCTGCAAGAGTCCGACGTTGAGCGAGTGGTGCTCGGTGCGGAAGACGTCGTAGGTGCCGAACAGGCGCACCCGGTGACGCTGGTCGATCCCCAGGTCCCCCGTGGGCGCGTTCCACTCCAACTCCTTGTACTCAGGAAAAGCGAGCACGTCCGAGCGAATTGGTCCGCTGGCGGCGGTCTCCCCGTCCCAGTTCCCCTCGGCGTGCGACAGCGTGTAGACACCGCCGATGTTCAGGCGGTCGGTGAAGCGGTACTGGAACTGGGTGTGGAGGCCGTTGTACTCGCGCTCGAGCACCGAGTCGTTGTTCTCGACGACCTCGAGGTTGGCCCGCCTGCCGGTCGGCGTGATGACGCTGCCGGTCTCGAGATCGACGCGACTGACGTAGAAGTCCTGGCCGTCACGGTGCACCAGGTCGGCCCGCACCAGCCCCCGGGTCCCGAGCCGCTTGGTGGCGCCGAGGGTGTACTCGACCGTGTGCGGCGAGTCGAGCGAGCCTCCGCCGATGACCGTAGTGCCGCCGGGGATGTCGACGGTGCGGATCACCGTGGTGTCGGCGGTGTTCACGCCGCCCACCGAGTCGAACCAGTCCCACAGCATCTGGAGCGCGGTGTCCGCCGGGATCAGGGGCGCGCCGCTGCCGGGCACGTTGATCGCGGGCCCGCGGTACCAGAAGGTGAACGCCGCGGGGTTGCCGCCCTGCGAGGTGGAGTCCGCCTGAGTGCTCGCGATCGCCGCGACGTAATGACCGTAGCTGGCGTTGAACAGCCAGTCGCCGTCCCCCTTGGGGTCCCAGGTCAGGCCCAGGCGCGGGCTGATCTTGCTGTCGCTCGCCACCTGCTGGCCGGCGCCGTTGACGCCGTCGTTCTCGTCGTAACGCACGCCGAGGTTGAAGCTCCAGCGGTCGTTGAGGCGCCAGCGGTCGTTGAGAAAGTAGGAGTTGGTCGTGAAGTCGGTCCCCTGGCTCGAAACCAGGATGGGGTTGAACTGGATGATCGTGCCCGCATTGACCGGCGGCACCCGCGGGATGAAGACGGGGTAGAGCTGGCCGTCGGCCAAGACCGTGTTGGACAGCAGGATGCGGAAGTCGCTTCCCGACTGGTGGTTGTCGGCGGCGCGGACGTCCGTGAACGTGTCGTAGCCGACGACGAGGTCGTGCGCGCCGAGCGTCTCGCTGGTCCAGAAGTAGGACGCCTTGAGCAGCAGGTTCTCGTTGTCTCGTTCCTCGGGCCGACAGACGCCGCAGAAGGTCGGGCTGTGCCAGCGCGCATTCGTCAGCTGGTCGACGAACAGCGTCCCCTTGATCAGGTCGGTGAAGCGCGACCCCGAGCCGATGAAGGTGAACTCGCGCTCGGAGTACTGCGCCTCGACGAAGAAGTTCTCGGTGAGGACGCCGTTGTAGTTGAGGGCGCGCAGCTCCTGCGGCGTCTCGCGGTCGTTGAGGCTCGCCAAGTCGAGGACGTTGACGATGAAACGGTTGCCGAGCTCGAGCTCGTCGATCTCCATGTACGAAGCGGTGAGTCGATGCCCCTGGAAGGGCGAGAGGGTGAGCTTGCCCTCGTAGCGCTGCTGGTCGTTGCCCTCCGGGAAGGGGAGGCCGGGCGTCCTCACCACGGCGTTGGTCGGGCTGCGGACGTCCACCTGACCGGTGGTTCGGGTCAGCAACCGCTCGCGGTCGCGGCCGGCGAGGAAGTACCACGCCTTGTCGCGCCAGAGCCAGCCGCCGAGGGTGGCCTCGTAGGTCTCGTTGAGCTCGTCCGTCCGCTCGGGGTGAAGGGGGTTGCTGCTCGCGATCCAGTCGTCGTTTTCGAGGTTGGCGCGGAACGAGCCGTGCAGCTCGTTGCCCCCCGACTTGGTGATCGTGTTGATCACGCCACCGGCGAAGCGCCCGTACTCGGCCGACACCGCCGAGGTCGAAGTCGTGGTCTCCTCGATCGCGTCCTCGATGAAGAGGTCGAACGGCTGACCCCGCAGGTTCTCGGTGATTGCCACGCCGTTGACCAGGAACAGGTTCTCGTGCGACTGGCTGCCGGAGATCGAGATGTTGCTGTTGCGGGTGGTGCCGCCGCGCGGGCCGGTGGCCGAGACTCCGGCGGTCAGCAGCACCGCGTCCCGGATGTTGCGGTCCACCGGCAGCTTCTCGATGATCTCCTTGTAGTTGTAGGTGGTCGCCGCCTGGCCGCCGGCCGAGATGGTCTCGTAGGTGCCGGTGACGACGATCTCTTCCGTCACCCCCTCGAGCACCATCTCCTGATCGAGCGTGGTGGTCTGCGCCGCCGAGAGCTTGACGTCCTTCTCGGCGCTGGCGAACCCCTGCATCTCGAAGACGATGCGGTAGTCGCCGGGCGGCAGCAGCCCGATCAGGTACGAGCCGTTCTCCTCCGAGGTAGCCGACCGGGTGCCCTGCAGCGCCGGCGAGCTGACCGCCACCGTCGCGCCCGGCAGTGGTGCGTTGTCCGCCGTGGTCACCCGGCCGCGCAGCGTCGCCACCGGGAGCTGCCCGAACGCGGGCAGCGCCGCCAAAGCGACGCCGGCCAGAACGACGAAGACTCTGGTCGCTTTCATCCGTGCTCCTTTCCTTTTCCGTCCTCTAAGACATGGCCCTTCGACGGGGAAGGGCTTCGAAGACCGCCGCCCGCCCGGGCGGGCATGAGGCAGCCGTGATGATGGGAATGGTGCGGCAATTGTCATGCCGTGGGAAAGAGTTGTCAACGCTCGGCTGAAACGACGTGGAGTCAGTGATTTGCGAGGGCATACAGCTCCGTGCGAAGACCCCTCGTCCAAGTCCACGGATGGCGCATCCAGTCCATTGGATGGCGGTTCAGCCGACCGGAGCGCCCTGCTCCCAGATGGCTCGCACCGCTTCGCGCACCTCACGGCAGAGCGGCTGGGGCGTGTAGACGCGGTAACGGTCGATGCGGGCGAGGTGGCGGATGAACTGGCTGGCCTCCTCGAGCGGCTCGAGGACGCCGTCGAAGCGACGCACCAGCACCCGGCTCTCGCCCAGCCGGTGGGAGTCCTTGGCCGAGTTGGAGACCAGGAAGCTGCCGGCGCCGAAGCGCCGGCGCAGCTCGGGCAGCAGCCCCTCGAAGCGCGCCTTCTCCTCGCGAGTCAGGTGCTCGCGCGTCTCGAAGGCGAGCGGGAAGTGCTCGCGCTCGACGACGGCGCGCGCATGCACCGACGCGGAGCCGCGCATGCGCCAGAGGACCGCGACGTCGTCCTCGGCGAGGAAGAGCTCCGGGTCGGCCGGCCACCGCTCGCCGTTCTCCGCCAGCCAGGCGGAGAGGTGGAGCTCGAGCGCCTTGCCGGTCAGATTGAAGTAGACCTGCGTGAACATGTAGTAGCGCGCCATCACCAGCGCCTCGGCGGCGTGCACGCCCCCCTCCTCGAGGCCGATCCCCCACTCGCCGTTCGCCGGGTCCTGGACCGGCACCATGGTGTCGAGCAGGCGCTCGAGGTCGTAGCTGCCGTAGCGCACGCCACAGTAGAGGCTGTCGCGCAGCAGGTAGTCCATCTTGTCGACGTCCATCTCGCCCGAGACGACCTGCGCCAGCAGCCGCTCGACGGGGCCGTCGCCGCCGCGCAGCAGGCGCGCCACGTCGGCGGTCGCCAGGCCCCGTCCGAGGCGGGCGAAGATCTCCTCCATCTCGGGCAGCGCGAGCAGGCGCAGCGTCATCGTCTCGTGGTCGAGCCCGCGCTCGAAGAGCTCTTCTGCCGAGTGACTGAACGGCGCGTGGCCGAGGTCGTGGAGGAGGGCGGCGGCGCGCACCAGGCGACGCTCGCGCGCGTCGCGGGCCGCCGGTAGCAGACCGCCCGCCTTGGCGGCGAGCGCGTTGTAGACCCGGCCGGCCAGGTGCATGGCCCCGAGGACGTGGCTGAAGCGGCTGTGCTCGGCGCCGGGGAAGACCAGGTACGTCAGCCCGAGCTGGTGCACCGACCGCAGCCGCTGCACCGGCCGGCTGCCGACCAGCGCCGCCTCCAGGGGATCGGCGCGCACGAAGCCGTGGACCGGGTCGCGCAGCGAGAGCACGGCGGGAGTCTAACGGGCGGGAGGCCGCCGCCGAGTCTGCGCCGGAGCCCGCCGGACGAGATGGCGCGGGCGTCGCGACGAATCCCGCGGCATTTCCCTCGCCGGCCGCGGCATTTCCCGCGACGACCGGGGGATTTGCCGGGGCGACCGCTAGTTCAGGTCGGAGCCGCCTGCGAGGTGACGGTAGGGGCGGAGGAGGTCGATGACCTGGCGGCGGCCGCGGAGGATGGAGAGGAGCGAGAGGGCGCGCTCGGGGACCGCTTCGCTGAGCAGGTGCTGCTTGCGCACCGCCGGCAGGTCGAGGTCGGCGGCGATGCGGTTGATCATCTCCTCGAAGCCGCACCTGCCACCGATCTCCTCGATCTCCGCGCCGCTCATCGGGAAGCGCTCCCCCAGCTCCTCGGCGAGGGCGACGCCGACCGAGACGACGGCGCGGCGGACCGTCAGCAGGCCTGCGTCCTCCTCGTTGAGCGGCGGGTCGAAGACCCGACGCACCTCCACCGGGCGGACCGGCTCCTGGCCGCCGACCTCGCCGGTGACCTGGAAGCGGAACTCGCCGTAGAGCAGGGCGTCGATCCGTCCGTTGGGCAGGAACTCGACGTCGACCAGCCGCCCGGCGGTGCCGCCGGGGAAGATCTCGGGCGGCTGATGGGCGGTGCGCCCCGGCGCCGGCTTGAGCAGCACGACGCCGACCCGGCGCGACTCCTCGTCCAGCTCCACCAGCTCGCGCACCAGCCGGCGGTAGGGCGGCTGCTCGATGAGCAGGCGCAGGTGGGTGCGCGGGAAGTGCACCGCGTCCGGGAGCGGAAAGAGGGGGAGGCGGGTGCCGCCGCTCGGAGGCTCGCTCATGTGCGACGGCAATGTAGCAGGGGACGTGCCAGGAGCGTGAGACAATTCGCGGCCGTGCGCACCGCTGCCGCCACCCTCGCGCTACTCCTCGCCGGCGCCGCGCACGCCGCGCCGTTCGAGGAGCTCCTGGCGAAGGGGGACGCGGCCTGGGCGCGGCGCGCCGAGGGGCACCGCGGCAGTCGCGCGCAGCCGGCGGCGGTCGAGCAGGCGGTCGCCGCCTACGAGCAGGCGGTGGCGGCGCGCCCGGGCGACGTCGCCGCGCGCTCGCGCTTGCTGCAGGCGCTCCACTTTCTCGGCGAGCACGCCGCCGCCGACCGCGACGCCCGCCGCCGCGCCTTCGAGCGCGGCCGCGCGGTGGCCGAGGAGGGTCTCGACCGCCTCGCCGTCCCACGCGGAGGGCGGGCGCGGCTCGACGGGATGACGCCAACCGCGGCGGCGAAGGCGCTGGCCGGCGCGGCGGGCGCCGCCGACCTCCACCTCTGGGCGGCGGTGCACTGGGGGCTCTGGGGGGACGCCTTCGGCCGCCTCGCCGCGGCGCGGCAGGGGGTCGGCGAGAAGGTGCGCCGCCACGGCGAGATCGTCCTCGCGCTCGACGAGCGCCACGAGGCGGCGGGTGGCCACCGCATCCTCGGTCGCCTGCACACCCTGGCGCCCAAGGTGCCGCTGGTCACCGGCTGGGTGGACCGCGACCAGGCGATCTCGCACCTGCGGCGGGCCGTGGCGCTCGTCCCCGCCGAGCCCTACAACCAGCTCTTCCTCGCCGAGGCCCTCCTCGAGCACCAGCCGGCGAAGAGGCCCGAAGCGCTCGCCATCCTGCGACGGCTGGCGCAGAGCGCGCCGCCGCCCGCTCGGGTGGTGGAGATCGAGAAGGTGCGCGAGGACGCCCGCGCGCTCCTCGCCGAGCACGGAGGTTAGAGATGCGGTCGCTGCCCGTCGTCCTGCTCGCGTCCTCGCTTTTCGCGGCGGCGGCCGCGGCGGCGCCGCCGTGGTGCTCGGCCGCGTGGGGCCGGAGGGCCTCGTGGACCTTCTCCGCCCCCTCGTAGCACAGGTAGACGGCGCCCAGCATGAGCAGCGGCGTGATCGTCCACGGCACCAGGAGGCCCAGCAGGAGCGCCCCCGGCAGCAGGAAGAGGAGCTTGTTCTTCAGCGATCCCCAGGCGATCCGGCCGATGATCGGCAGCTCGCGCTCGGCGGCGAGGCCGACCACGTAGCGCGGGGTGACGGCGGCGTCGTCGATCACGACGCCCGCGGCCTTGACGCTCGCGCGGGAGGCGTGCGCGGTGATGTCGTCGAGGGACGCCGCGGCGAGCTTCGCCAAGCCCGCGACGTCGTCGAGCAGTGCGATCAGTCCCGTACTCACGGATGCTCCCGGCACCGGCGCGGGCGGTGGCTCAACAACCGGGTCGAGCAGGACCACGGCCGCATCAAGCGGCGGACCCGGCCGATGCTCGGGTTCAAGGGCTTCCGGACGGCG
>DASUNQ010000335.1:0-17611 GCA_036277075.1 Thermoanaerobaculia bacterium | reverse complement strand
GAAGGAGCCCGCCGGGCCGACGGCGCGCGGCGCCGACCAGCCGCGGCCGTCGAAGCGCGCCGTCACCACGCGGTAGTCCTCGCCGTCGTAGCGGCTCCAGGCGGCGACCGCCCCGCCGCCGGCGACGGCGGTGAGCGCCGGCGTCACGTCCGGCACCGCGTTGTCCTGGGCGATCCGCCGCGGCGCGCTCCAGGACTCCCCTTCCGGCCCCGCCGAGCGGCTCCAGACGACCTCGTCGTCGGCGCCGTCGAAGCGGCTCCAGGCGAGGAGCCAGGAGGCGTCGGCCAGCCGCGCCGCGGCGAGCGCCGTCTGGCTCCCCGGCCCCGGCGCCGCCACCGTGCGCGGCCGCGCCCAGCGCTCGCCGTCCCAGCGCGCGAAGCGCACCGCGAGCGAGCGGCCGTCGGCGCCTTCGAGCCAAGCGAGTCCCGCCAGCTCGCCGTCAGCCACCAGAGGCTGCGGGTCGTGGCGGAGCGCTCCCGTGCGGAAGGCAGGAACAGGTAAGGACGAAAGCTCGCCGACCACCTCGGCTCGTCTGATCAGGACCAGCTCGGTGCCCCTCTCTGTCCGTCGGGTCCCCGCGGCAATCCGGCCGCCGCGCACGTCGACGAGAGCGGTGACTTCAAGCCCTGCCTGAGCTTTTTCCTGCCCGAAACCCGTCTCGGGAAGGAGCCCGGCACAAGAGCAGAAGAGGAGGACGGCGGACCACCGGCGCATCCGCTGCATCCTACTACGGCGTCACGGTTTGCCGCCTCTCCCCGGGCGAGCGCTATCATGCCCGCATGTCCCCGCTCCCGCGCTCGGCGGCGGTCCTCGCGGTCGGCTCGGAGCTGCTGGGGACGGAGCGCCTGGACACCAACTCCCTCCGCCTCGCCGCCGCCTTCGAGTCCCACGGCTTCGAGCTGCGCCGCAAGGCGGTCGTCGGCGACAGCGAGGAGGAGATCGGCCGCGAGCTCGCCGCTCTCCTCGGCCGCGTCGAGCTGGTCGTCGTCACCGGCGGCCTGGGCCCGACCGCCGACGACGTCACGCGCGAGGCGGTCGCCGCCGTCCTCGGGCGCCGGCTCGCCTTCGACCCCGCCGTGCTGGCGCGCATCGAGCGCCGTTTCTGCGACCACGGCCTGCGCATGCCGGAGGTCAACCGGCGCCAGGCCGAGGTGATCGAGGGGGCCGAGCTGGTCGAGAACGACCGCGGCACCGCTCCCGGCATGTGCCTCGAGGCCGAGGGCACGACCCTGTTCCTCCTCCCCGGCGTCCCCTTCGAGCTGGAGGCGATGATCGCCGCGGCGTTGGTCCCCTGGCTCGCCGCGCGCGCCGGCGGCGCCGGGCGGGAGACGGCGGTGCTCAAGGTTGCCTGCCTGCCGGAGTCGGCGGTCGAGGAGCGGATCGCCCCGGCCTACGCCGAGTTCGGGCGCGAGGCGATCACCATCCTCGCCAGGCCCGGCGAGATCCGCCTCCTGGCGACCGCCGCCGGCTCCCCCGCGGAGCGGCGGGCGCGGCTCGCGGCGATGACCGCGCGGCTCGCCGAGCTGGCCGGCGACGCCGTCTTCGCGCACGCCGAGGAGGAGACGCTGGAGGGGGTCGTCGGGGAGCTGCTGCGCGCCGCCGGGCGCACGCTCGCGGTCGCCGAGTCCTGCACCGGCGGGCTCGTGGCCCAGCGGGTGACGGCCGTCGCCGGCAGCAGCGACTACTTCGCGGGCGGCGTGGTCGCCTACACGAACCGTCTCAAGACCGAGCTGGCAGGGGTGCCGCCGGAGCTCCTCGCGGCGCACGGCGCGGTGTCGGAGCCGGTCGCGGTGGCGCTCGCCGAGGGGGCGCGGCGCCGGCTCGGCGCCGACTACGGAATCGGCCTCACCGGCGTCGCCGGCCCGGGCGGCGGCAGCGAGGCCAAGCCGGTCGGCACCGTCCACCTCGCGGTGGCCGGCCCGGAGGGGCCGCCGCAGCACCGCCGCGCCCGCTTCCCCGGCGACCGCGAGCGGGTGCGCTGGCAGGCCAGTCAGCTCGCCCTCGAGATGCTCCGCCGCCGGCTGCTCGCCGAGGCGCGGGCGCCGGAGGCCGCCGCCGCCGGCGCGGCGACGGCGGACGGCCGGACCGCCCGTTGAGGCTCTTCGTGGCCTTCGATCTCTCCGACGCCGCCCGGCAGGAGGCGCGGCGCCGGGCCGAGGCGCTGCGCGAGACGCTCCCCCCCGCCCGCTGGGTCGACCTCGCCGGCGCCCACCTGACACTCGTCTTCCTCGGCGAGGTCCCCGAGTCGCAGCTCCCCGCCCTCACCGAGCGCCTCGCCGCCGCCTTCGCGCCGCACGCGCCGCTGCCGCTCCGCCTCGCCGGCGGCGGCACCTTCCCGCCGGGGAGGTCGGCGCGCGTCGCCTGGGTCGGCGTCGAGGCCGGGCCGGAGCTCGCGGCGGTGCAGCGCGCCGCCGCCGCGGCCTGCGTCGAGGCCGTCGGCCACCAGCCCGAGAAGCGCCCCTACCACCCGCACGTCACCCTCGCCCGCTGCCCGACGCCATGGCCGCGGCCGGCGGCCGAGCGCTTCGCCGCCGCCTTCGCCGGGCCGGTGGGGGAGCCCTGGACGGCCGCTCACGGGACGCTGTTCGAGAGCCGGCTCTCGCCCAAGGGCGCCCGCTACACGCCGGTCGCCGAGCTGCCGCTCGGAGGGGCGGCGTGAGCGCCTTCGCCGCCGCGGCGCTGATCGCCGGCGCCTACCTGCTGGGCTCGATCTCCTTCAGCTACCTGATCGTCCGCGCCCTCCAGGGGCGGGACGTGCGGGCGCTCGGCAGCGGCAACGCCGGCGCCACGAACGTGCTGCGCGCCGCCGGCAAGCTCCCCGGCGTCGCCACGCTCCTGCTCGACATCGCCAAGGGGGCGGCGGCGGTCCTGGCGGCGCGCGCCCTCGCGGCGCCGCCGCCGGTCGTCGCCCTCTGCGCCGCCGCCGTCGTCCTCGGTCACGTCTTCCCGCTCTTCCTCGGCTTCCGCGGCGGCAAGGGGGTGGCGACCGCCGCCGGGGCGATGGGGGCGCTGGCGCCGCTGGCGATAGTCCCGACCTTCCTCCTCCTGGTCCTCGTCGTCGCCGGGAGCCGTTACGTCTCGCTCGGCTCGATCGCCGCGACGCTCGCCTTCCCGCTCTTCCTGCTCCTCGGGCGCGCCGCCGGCTGGATCGCGGCCGACGGCTGGGTGCTCGGCGCCGCCGCCGCGGTCGCCGCGCTCATCGTCTGGAAGCACCGCTCGAACCTGGCGCGCCTGCGCGCCGGCAGCGAGCCGCGGCTGGGGGACCGGCAGGCCGCCATGAACGAGGAGGCCGGGTAGAGAGTGATCGGGATCCTCGGCGCCGGCTCCTGGGGGACCGCCCTCGCCGTCCACGCGGCGCGGCGCGGCCAGCCGGTCCGGCTGTGGGCGCGGCAGGAGGGGCTCGCCGAACGGATGCGGAGCGAGCGCCTGAACCCCTACCTGCCGGGGGTCGAGCTGCCGCCGGAGATCGCGCCGACGGCGGAGATGGAGGACCTCGTCGGCTGCGACCTCGTCCTCCTCGTCGTCCCCTCGCACGGCTTCCGCGGCGCGCTCCGGCAGCTCCTGGCGCTCTGGCCGCGGGAGCGGCCGCTGGCGCTCGTCTCGGGCGCCAAGGGGGTCGAGACCGACACGCTGGCGCGGATGAGCCAGGTCGCCTTCGAGGAAGGCATGGCGGCCGACCGCGAGGTCCGCTTCGCCGTGCTCTCCGGGCCGAGCTTCGCCGCCGAGGTGGCGCGCGGCGTGCCGACCGCGGTCGTCGTCGCCGCCGAGGACGGCGAGCTGGCGCGCGAGGTGCGCGCCGCCCTCGCCTGCGGCACGCTCCGCCTCTACTCCTCGCCCGACGTCGTCGGCGTCGAGCTCGGGGGCGCGGCCAAGAACGTCATCGCCATCGCCGCGGGCGCGGCCGCCGGCCTGGGGCTCGGTCACAACACGCTCGCCGCCTTGATCACCCGCGGGCTGCACGAGATCACCCGCCTGGGGATCGCCTACGGCGGCCAGGCGCGGACCTTCGCCGGGCTCGCCGGCCTCGGCGACCTGGTCCTCACCTGCACCGGCGGCCTGTCGCGCAACCGCCGCACCGGCGAGGAGCTGGCCGCCGGCCGGACGCTCGCCGAGATCCAGGAGGGGACGCCCTTCGTGGCCGAGGGCGTGCGCAGCGCGCTGGCGATCAGCCGGCTGGCCGCGGCCCGCGGCGTCGAGATGCCGATCACGCAGCAGATGGCGGCGGTGATGTACGACGGCAAGGACCCGCGCCGCGCGGTGGAGGAGCTGATGACCCGAGAGCCCAAGTCGGAGGCGGAGATTTGACCGCGAGCCCGACGCCCGCGGCCGGCCACCAGACCGTCCTGGTGCTCGACTTCGGCGGCCAGTACACGCAGCTCATCGCCCGGCGGGTGCGCGAGAACCGGGTCTACGCGGAGGTCCACCCGTTCGACCTGGCCGTGGACGAGATCCACCGCCGCCGGCCGATCGGGCTGGTGCTCTCGGGCGGCCCGCAGAGCGTCTACGAGGCCGGCGCCCCGCACCCCGACCCCGCCCTCTTCGCCCTCGGCATCCCCACCCTCGGCATCTGCTACGGCATGCAGGCGATGGCGTTCCACCTCGCCGGCGAGGTCGAGGGCTCCAGCCGCCGCGAGTACGGCCGCGCCGAGGTGCGGGTCGAGGAGCCCGCGGGAGCGGGGGGTTGCCTCTTCCGCGGCCTGGCGCCGCGCGAGACGGTCTGGATGAGCCACGGCGACCGGGTGCGGACGCTCCCGGCCGGCTTCCGCGCCACCGCCTCCTCCGACAACGCGCCGATCGTCGCCTTCGAGGACCCCGAGCGCCGCCTCTACGGCATCCAGTTCCACCCCGAGGTCTCGCACACGCCCTCGGGCGGCGAGATCCTGCGCAACTTCCTCTATGGCGCCTGCGGCGCGCGCGGCGACTGGCGGATGGCCTCGTACCTCGAAGAGGCGGTGGCGGCGATCCGCGCCCAGGTCGGGGAGGGGCGGGTCATCTGCGGGCTCTCGGGCGGCGTCGACTCCTCGGTGGTGGCGGCGATCCTCCAGCGCGCGGTGGGGGAGCGCTCGACCGCGGTCTTCGTCGACAACGGCGTCCTGCGCAAGGCCGAGGCGCAGCAGGTGACGCGCAGCCTGCGCGACGGGCTGGGGATCCCGATCCGGGCCGTCGACGCGAGCGCGCGCTTCCTGGCGGCGCTCGCCGGCGTCGAGGAGCCGGAGGCCAAGCGGCGCGCCATCGGCCGCGTCTTCATCGAGGTCTTCGAGGACGAGGCGCGGCGGCTCGAAGGCGTGGGCTACTTGGCGCAAGGGACGCTCTACCCGGACGTCATCGAGTCGGTGTCGGTCAAGGGCCCCTCGGCGGTCATCAAGACCCACCACAACGTCGGCGGCCTTCCCGAGCGCCTCGGCTTCGAGCTGATCGAGCCGCTCCGCTACCTGTTCAAGGACGAGGTGCGCCAGCTCGGCCGCGAGCTGGGGCTGCCGGAGGAGCTCCTCGGGCGGCACCCGTTCCCGGGGCCGGGCCTCGCGGTGCGCATCCTCGGCGAGGTCACGGCCGAGCGGGTGGCGCTCCTCCAGGAGGCGGACGCGATCTACCTCGAGGAGCTGCGCGAGAGCGGCTGGTACGCCAAGGTCAGCCAGGCGTTCGCCGTCCTCCTGCCGGTCAAGAGCGTCGGGGTGATGGGGGACTTCCGGACCTACGAGAGCGTCGTGGCCCTCCGCGCGGTGGACACCCAGGACTTCATGACCGCCGACTGGAGCCCTCTCCCGCACGAGCTCCTGGGCCGGGTGGCGAACCGGATCATCAACGAGGTCAAGGGGGTGAACCGGGTGGTCTACGACATCACCAGCAAGCCCCCGGCGACAATCGAGTGGGAGTAAGGGGAACGTGGTGAGGAACAGCGCCCGAACGGACCGGGAACAGTTCCTGGGACCGAGGAACAGTGCCCGGACGGTCCGGGCAGAGTTCTTTTTCAATGGGAACAGTGCCCGGGCGGACCGGGAAGAGTTCCCGAGCCGTGGGAACAATGCCCGGACGAACCGGGCAGAGTTCTTTTTCGATTGGAACAATGCCCGAACGCTTCGGACAGAGTTCCGAGGCGGCGGGGAGCGTTCCCCGAGCCGTGGGAACAGTGCCCGGGCCGTCCGGGCAGAGTTCCTTTCCCTCGGGAACAGTGCCCGAAGCAACCGGGCAGAGTTCCTACGCGGCGGGAACAGCTCCCGGCCCGTCCGGGCAGAGTTCCCCGGCCTAGGGAACAACTCCCGATCCGTCCGGGCAGAGTTCCGAGGCGGTGGGAACGACGCCCGGACCGTCCGGGCAGAGTTCTAGGCGGCCCCGTTGCTCGGGAAACCCGCCGCCCCGCCCGCCCGTTACGAGCTGGTGACCCGCCTCGGCTGCCACCTTTGCTACGAGATGGCCGCCCTGCTCGACGAAGTCCTCCCCGCCCACGGCCTCACCTGGTCCCCGCTCGACGTCGATTCCGAACCCGCGCTCCGCGCACGCTTCGGCGAGGTCGTCCCGGTTCTCCTGCGGGACGGTAAGCCGGTGGCGAAGGTGCGGGTTCACCGGAGCGACCTCGAGAGGATCGTGCGGGGGAGGCGGTGAGGCGGTCAGGCTCCTCGGTCGAGGGCAGCGAGGTTCTTCCGAGCGAGGCACGTTTTCGGGTGGTCCGGCCCGAGCGCCGCCTCGAAAATTCGCGCTGCCCGCTCGAAGGCGGCGCGGGCGCCCGGGACATTGCCGAGTTCCCGGAGGATGAGGCCCAAGTTGTTGACACGGATCGCGACGTTGGGGTGGTCGGGTCCCAGAGCGGTCTCGTCAATCTGCAGGGCGCGCTCGAAGGCGGCGCGGGCACCCGGGAGGTCGCCCAGGACTTGGAGGGCCCTGCCCAGATTGTTGACGCTCGTGGAGACTTCGGGGTGGTCGGGTCCGTAGGCAGTCTCATTGATCCGCAGGGCGCGCACGAAGGCGGCGCTTGCGCCTGCGAGGTCGCCGAGATCGTGAAGGACCAGACCCAGGTTGTTGACGGCGACCGCGACTCTCGGGTGGTCGGGTCCATAGGCAGCCTCGTGGCTCCGCAAGGCGCGCTCAAGCGCGAGGCGGGCAGCCGGGAGGTCACCGAGGTCTTGTAGGACCACGCCCAGGTTGTTAACGGCGATGGCGACTTTCGGGTGGTCGGGCCCGTAGACAGCCTCGTTGATCCGTATGGTGCGCTCGTAGGCGGCGCGGGCG
Source organism: Thermoanaerobaculia bacterium (assembly GCA_036277075.1). Classification (GTDB taxonomy): domain Bacteria; phylum Acidobacteriota; class Thermoanaerobaculia; order Multivoradales; family UBA5704; genus DASUNQ01. Next base: position 10,387 of record DASUNQ010000335.1, on the reverse strand, counting down.
CCCGTGAAGTCGCCAAGGTCTTGGAGGATCCTGCCCAAGTTGTTGATTCGGATAGCGACGTGCGGGTTATCTGGCCCGTAGGCAGCCTCATCGATTCGCAGGGCGCGCTCGCAGGCGGCGCGGGCACCTGGGAAGTCGCCGAGAACATGGAGAGCGTGCCCTAGGTTGTTAACGGCGATGGCGACTTTCGGGTGGTCGGGCCCGAGGCCGGCCTCGTCGATCCGCAAGGCTGCTTCGTAAGCGTTCCTGGCCTCTATGTAGTCACCTGCACTCCCAAGGTGGAAGCCGAGTTCGTTCCACAGCGGGCCAGCCCCCTTGCCGCCACGTGATTCGGCCCCTGCCGCCACATGGCGCAGGTGGCCGAACCAGGGCCGGAGCGGGGCGGGAAAGCCTTCACGGTTGATGCGGGCCGCTTCCGCGAAGAGCGCTTCCTCGACCGCGTCTGCTGCATCGGGATCGGCGCCGAGCGTGTCCACGAAGCATGCCAGCAGACGGTGGAGGCGGAGGGCGCCGGCCGCGTCGGTCTCGAGGAGTCCCAGGTCATTCAGGCGCTGGAGAGCGCGCTCGGCCGCAAGGTCTGCCGCCGTATTTTCGGAGGAGGCGAAGGTCTTCTTGAGTAGAGCACGAGGAATCGGCTCGCCAGGGGCGAAGCGAGCGGCGCGCGCGAGGGCCTGGATCCCGAGCGTTTCCCGAGGGTCCCCCAGACACCGGTAGCTGAGGGTGAACGTGCGCGCTACGTGCTGCTCGTGGCCGGTGGGCGAGAGGCCCGCGCCGAGGCCCTGGAGAGAGGAGTGGTCGAGGAGGCCGGGGCGGCGGAGTTCGGCGAGCAGGGCGGCCGGCGATCCCGCCTCGCTGAAGCGGTAGGTTGCGAGGAAGCTCCCGGCGAGGTGGAGGGCGAGGGGAAGGTCCCCGAGCTCGGCGGCGATCCCGTCGAGGTCGGGATCGTCCGCCGAAACGTCGGGCCGGAGCCTCCGCAGCAGCGCCACGCTCTCTGGCCGCGGCAGGGCGTCCAGCGGAAGCGCTGCGACCCCAAGCGCCGGGTCCCACGCAGCGCGCCGGCTGGTCACCAGCACCCGTGCGCCGCCGCTAGGCGGTCGCCAGCGGGCGAGAAGCTCCGGGTCCTCGCAATTATCAAAGATGAGGAGGCGCGGCAACGGGCCTTGCCAGGCGGCGGCGACGAGGAGAACCTGGTCGTCCTGCTTGAGGGAGGCGAAGTCCGGCCGCAGGTCGAGCGCTCCGGCACCGCCGCATGCCGCGACCTCGGCGGGTATCACCGCCGGATCGGCGCAGCTCACCCAGAAGACGCCCCCTGCGAAGTACCGGCCGTAGCGGTGGGCGAGCTCGGCCGCGAGCTGCGTCTTGCCGATGCCGCCGAGGCCCGTGGCGGCGGCGATCTGCCCGATCGCGGCGGTGCCGCCCCCCTTGAGCACCCCCGCAAGCCGGCGAAGGTCCGGCTCGCGCCCGACGAACAGCGGGTTGCGGGCGTACGGCACACGCGAGCCGGCCGGCAGTGTTGCGGGAGGGGGCACGTTGTCGAGGGGCAACGCCGCGAGGAGCTGCTGGGCGGCATCGAGGACCGCCGCCTCGACCACCTGCGGCCGCACGTGTTGGTAGACGTTGACCGTCGCGGTACTGTGATCGGCCGCCTGGGCGATAAAGCTGCCTTGCGCGGTGAGCCGCGCGCTCGCAGGCGGTTCTGACACCGCTCAGCCCTTCGGCGGGTTCAGGTTGACGGTGGCCGTGCTGTGATCGGCCGCCTCAGCGATGCCAATACCCGTGGCTTGCTGCACGATCCGTGCACCATCCGGCTGCGCGCGGATCTGCTCCAGCAGCTTCCGCGCGGCCTCTACCAGCTCCCGATCGTCGGCCGCTCTGACCGCCGTCAGCTCTTCCTGCAGGGTCGCCTTTCGCCCATCCGATTCGGGCTTTGCTTCAACCGCCTCCACCGCCTTTGCCACTTCGCTGTCGCTCCCGAACTTGCGGCGGATGAGGTTCTTCAGCCCGTTGTAGGCGTCGACGATGGCTTGCTCGCCCATCTTCGTGACACCGGCAGCCGCCGCCGCGATGAGAGCAGTCGTGATCGGTTCCATGGTCTCCTCCTCAGATAAAGATCTCGACTTCTTCGGTCTCCAGGCTCAGCGGAAGACCCTGCTCGGTGCGTACCTCAAGGCAGAGGGCGATCGCCTGTTGGATATTCTCTAGCGCCTCATCACGCGTGCGTCCCTGGCTCACGCAGCACGGCACCGAAGGGCACTCCACGACCCACGTGCCGTCCTCGTCGCGTTCGAGAGTCACGAGGATCTTCATCCGCTCTCGCCGCTTCGCAAGTCTATAGAGGGCAGGCGGCGGACGCGGATTCCGCCCGGGGTGATCGAGGCGATGCAGCCGGCTTGGAGCTCGGACTCCAGACGAGGGAGCAGGCCGAGGAGCAACTCCACGGTGCGCGAGCGGTTCAGGTGCGAGAGCCGGAGGTGGAGAACGGAGGGCAGGGAGAGCGACCTCGTGCTGACCAGCCGTGCGAATTCGGAATCGAGCGTCACAATGCTGTAACCCTCCTGCGCCGCGAACGAGAGGATGGCTTCGTCCGGCTCCCGCGTAAGGCCCAGCTCTCCCGCATGCTGGGCGTCGATGCCTTGCTCGCGCAGGTCGGCCGCCGCGCGACGCGGGAGCCCCATGTCGAGCAGAAGCCTGATCAAGCGGCGTTGGAGTCGAGGGGAAGGATCGCGTCGGAAAGCGAGGCGGCGGCGAAGGCGAGCGCCTGCCGGATGTCTTCAGCTTCGAGCTCTGGATAGTCCTCGCGGACCGCCTCCCAGCTCGGGTTCTCGGCCAGGATCTCGAGGACCCGCTGGACGCTCAGCCTCATACCCCGGATGCAGGGCTTGCCAGCGAGTATGCCGGGGTCCGTCGTGATGCGATCGAAACCGTCGAAGTGCCTCATAGTGCGAATGATACACCTCACCTCATAACCCGAGCCTCCGCCGGATCGTCTCCACCACCTCCTCCGGGCTCCCGGTCACGTGCACGGTCAACACATCCTCGTTCTTGCCTGGCGCCTCCAACGCCGCGAACTGGCTGGCCAGCAGGCTGCGCGGCATGAAGTGCCCCTCGCGGCTGGCGAGGCGGCGGTCGATCAGGGCGTAATCGCCTGCGAGCAGGACGAAGCGCACGCGCGCCGGGTCGACGCGCAGCTCGTCGCGGTACGCGGCCTTGAGCGCCGAGCAGGTCACGACGGCGTCCTCGCCCCGCGCCAGCAGGTCCGCGATCGCCGCGCGCAGGGCCGCGAGCCAGGGGCGCCGATCCTCGTCGGTGAGCGGCTCGCCGCGGGCCATCTTGGCGACGCTCGCCGGGGCGTGCAGCTCGTCGCCCTCGACGAAGCGCCAGCCCAGCTCGGTCGCCAGCAGCCGCCCGACCGTCGTCTTGCCGGCGCCGGCCACCCCCGTCAGCACCACCACCACGAGGCGAGAGGATAAGCTCCAGAACGGCGAAAGGAGGGCGCGATGGCGGAGGACGAGATCGAAGACGAGACCCAGGGCAACCCGGACCTCGAGCTGGTGGAGGTCTTCGAGACGGCCGATCCGGCGCTGCTTCCGGTCTTGAGGTCGGCGCTCGAGGCGGCCGGGATCCCGTATTACACGGAGGGCGAGGCGTCGTTCGGTCTCCTGCCCCTCTCGGGCGGGTTCGTCTCGAACGAGGACCCGATGGCGGTCGAGATCCACGTGGCGGCCGACCGGGCCGAGGAGGCGCGGGCGCTCATCTCGACCGCGGTCGAGGGCTTCTCTGCGGGGTCTGCGCTTGAAGGCGAGGAGGACTCCGAAACCCTGCCCTCCGAATAGCGTAGACAGCGAGCAGGAGGGCTTCCATGCGCCCAATCGCCCCGCTCTGCGTCTCGCTCTTGCTGCTGCCCGTCACCGCCTTGGCCGCCCCGAACGGCACCTCGACCGCCAAACCAGCCGCCCCGGCCGCCGCACCGGCGGCGGATCTCGAAGCCCGCCGCCAGGCGCTCTCCCGCCTGCTCGACGAACAGTGGGAGTACGTCCTCTCCACCAGCCCGGAGTTCGCCTCGATCCTCGGCGACAAGCGCTGGAACGACCAGGTCTCCGACCTCTCGCAGGCGGCGCTCGACCGCGACCTCGCGAAGAACCGGGAGTTCCTGACCCGCTTCGAAGCCATCGACACCACCGGTTTCCCCGACCAGGAGGCGCTCAACAAGGAGCTGATGGTCCGCTCGCTGCGCGAGCGGCTGGAGGGAGTCCGCTTCCACGGCTGGCGAATGCCGGTCAACCAGATGGGGGGCATCCACCTCGAGGCGGCACAGTTCGCGCCGTACCTCTCGTTCGCGACGGTCAAGGACTACGAGGACTGGATCGCGCGCCTGCGCAAGCTGCCGAAGATGTTCGACGACACGGTGGCCCACATGCGGGCCGGCATGGCCGAGGGGCTGATGCCGCCCAAATTCTTGCTCGAGAAGGTCGCGACGCAGGCCGAGCAGATCGCCCAGACGCCGCCGGAGACCTCCCCTTTCACCCAGCCGCTGCAGAAGTTCCCGGAAGCGGTGCCCGCCGCCGAGCGCGCGCGGCTGACCCGCGAGCTCCAGGGCGTGGTGCGCGAGCAGGTCCTCCCCGCCTACTCCGCCTTCGCCAAGTTCGTGCGCGAGGAGTACGCGCCGCGCGGGCGCACCGAGCCGGGCGTCTGGTCGCTCCCGGACGGCGCCGAGCGCTACGCCTGGGCGGTCAAGCGCCAGACGACGACCGATCTGACGCCGGAGCAGATCCACCAGCTCGGTCTCCAGCAGGTGGCGGCGATCGAGGCCGAGATGCTGGCGATCGCCAAAAAGCTCGGCCACCAGGACTTGAAGTCCTTCAACGCCGCGATCGAGGCCGACCCCAAGCTCCGCGCCGGCAGCCGCGAGCGGATGCTCGAGCTCTACCGCCGCTACACCGACCAGATGTACACCAAGCTCCCCGAGCTCTTCGGCCGCCTGCCCAAGGCCAAGGTCCTCGTCGAGCCGGTCGAGGAGTTCCGCGAGAAGGAGGCCGCCGGGGCCGAGTACAACCAGGGGACGCCGGACGGCTCGCGTCCTGGGATGGTGCGGGTCAACACCGGCGAGCCCGAGAAGCGGAAGACCCTGACCATCGAGTCGACCGCCTACCACGAGGCGGTGCCGGGGCACCACCTCCAGGTCTCGATCGCCCAGGAGCTGCCGAGCCTGCCGCCCTTCCGCCAGCAGGCCCACTTCACCGCCTACGTCGAGGGCTGGGCGCTCTACTCGGAGCGGCTGGGCAAGGAGGTCGGCTTCTACCAGGACCCCTACAGCGACTACGGCCGCCTGCAGGACGAGATGCTGCGCGCCATCCGCCTCGTCGTCGACACCGGCTTCCACTACAAGAAGTGGAGCCGCGACCAGGTGGTGCAGTTCTTCCGCGACCATTCGGCCACCGACGAGCCCGACATCCAGGCCGAGACCGACCGCTACATCGTCTGGCCGGGCCAGGCGCTGGGCTACAAGATCGGCCAGCTCAAGATCCTCGAGCTGCGGGAGAAGGCGCAGAAGGCGCTCGGGCCGCGCTTCGACGTCCGCGCCTTCCACGACGAGGTGCTCGGCGCCGGCGCGCTGCCGCTCGAGGTGCTGGAGCGGCGGATCGACGCCTGGATCGCGCGGCAGGCGCCGGCGGGCTGAGGTAGCATCCGGGCTCCCCGGAACCTCCCGAAGGAGATCTCGTGAAGCGACTGTCCGTTCCTGTGGTGATCCTCGCCCTCGCCCTCAGCCCGGCAGCCCTGGCGGCGCCGCGGAAGAACGAGAAGAAGGACGAGAAGAAGAAGAAAGAGCCCTGGAGCGCGGAAACCTTCTCGGGCCTGGCGCTGCGCGGCATCGGGCCGGCGGTGGCCTCCGGGCGGGTCGGCGACATCGCCATCCACCCGAGCGACGAGAGCACCTGGTACGTGGCCGCCGCCTCGGGCGGGGTGTGGAAGACGACCAACGCCGGCACCACGTGGACGCCGATCTTCGACCAGCAGGGGTCCTACTCGATCGGCTGCCTCGCGATCGATCCCAAGGACCCGCTCGTCGTCTGGGTCGGCACCGGCGAGAACAACGTCCAGCGCAGCGTCTCCTACGGCGACGGCGTCTACAAGTCGGTCGACGGCGGCCGCACCTGGGAGAACGTCGGCCTCGAGGCCTCCGAGCACATCGCCAAGATCCTCCTCGACCCGCGCGACTCGAACGTGGTCTACGCCGCCGCCCAGGGTCCGCTGTGGAGCGCCGGCGGCGACCGCGGGCTCTACAAGTCGACCGACGGCGGCAAGAGCTGGAAGGCGGTGCTCCAGATCAGCGAGCACACCGGGGTCACCGACGTCGTCCTCGACCCGCGCGACCCGAACGTCCTCTACGCCGCGGCCCACCAGCGGCGCCGCCACGTCTGGGGCATCGTCGCCGGCGGCCCCGAGTCGGCGCTGCACAAGTCGACCGACGGCGGCGCCACCTGGAAGAAGCTCAGCAACGGCCTGCCGAGCGAGGACCTCGGGCGCATCGGGCTCGCCATCGCCCCGTCGGACCCGGGGATGCTCTACGCCATCGTCGAGGCCGCCAACGGCGCCGGCGGCTTCTACCGCTCGACCGACGGCGGCTCCTCCTGGGAGAAGCGGAGCGCCTACGTCTCCGGAAGCCCGCAGTACTACCAGGAGATCTTCGTCGATCCCGCCGACGCCGAGCGCGTCTACTCGATGGACACCTGGGCGCAGATCTCGGAGGACGGCGGCAAGACCTTCCGCCGCGTCGGCGAGCGCTTCAAGCACGTCGACAACCACGCCCTCTGGATCGAACCCGGCGACACCGAGCACCTGCTCATGGGGAGCGACGGCGGCATCTACGAGAGCTGGGACCGCGGCGCCACCTGGGACTTCAAGTCGAACCTCTCGCTCGCCCAGTTCTACCGCGTGGCGGTGGACAACGCCGCTCCCTTCTACAACCTCTACGGCGGCACCCAGGACAACAACACCCTCGGGGGACCGTCGCGCACGGTGTCGTCCTCCGGCATCGCCAACGGCGACTGGTTCGTGACCGTGGGCGGCGACGGCTTCCAGTCGCGCGTCGACCCGACCGACCCCAACATCGTCTACTCGCAGTGGCAGTACGGCGGCCTCATCCGCTACGACCGCAAGAGCGGCGAGGCGATCGACATCAAGCCGATCGAGGAGCCGGGGGAGGGGCCGCTGCGCTTCCACTGGGACTCGCCGCTCATCGTCTCGCCGCACTCGCCGACGCGGCTCTACTTCGCCGCCCACCGGGTCTTCCGCAGCGACGACCGCGGCGACTCCTGGAAGCGGGTGAGCCCGGACCTGACGCGCCAGATCGACCGCAACACGCTCAAGTTCATGGGCCGGGTCTGGGGGCCGAACGCGGTGTTCAAGAACGCCGGCTCGTCGTACTTCGGCAACGTCGTGGCGCTCGCCGAGTCGCCGAAAGTCGAGGGGCTCCTCTACGCCGGCACCGACGACGGCCTGGTGCAGGTCTCCGAGAACGGCGGCGGCGCCTGGCGCAAGGTCGAGCGCTTCCCCGGCGTGCCCGACATGACCTACGTCGCCCGGCTCGAGGCCTCGAAGCACGACGCCGGCACCGTCTACGCCGCCTTCGACAACCACAAGATGGGGGACTTCAAGCCCTATCTCTTGAAGAGCGCCGACCGCGGCCGCACCTGGACCTCGATCGCCGGCGACCTGCCGGCGCGCGGCACGGTCTACGCCCTGGCCGAGGACCACGTGCAGCCGGGGCTCCTCTTCGCCGGCACCGAGTTCGGCCTCTTCTTCACCGCCGACGGCGGCAGGAAGTGGACGCAGCTCAAGGGGGGCATGCCGGTCATCGCCGTGCGCGACCTGGCGATCCAGGAGCGCGAGAACGACCTCGTCGTCGCCACCTTCGGGCGCGGCTTCTACATCCTCGACGACTACACGCCGCTGCGGCGGACGACGCCGGCGCTGCTCGAGCAGGAGGCGGTCCTCTTCCCGCTCGAGGACACGGTGTGGATGTTCCACCCGTCGCAGCCGCTCGGCCTGCCCGAGAAGGCGTTCCAGGGGGACTCCTTCTTCACCGCCCCCAACCCGCCCTTCGGAGCGGTGTTCACCTACTACCTCAAGGAGGGGCTCAAGACCCGCAAGGAGACCCGCTTCGCCGACGAGAAGGAGCTGCTCGAAACCCGCGGCGAGCTCGCCTATCCGAGCTGGGAGGCGCTCGCGGCCGAGGAGCGGGAGGAGGCGCCGGCGATCGTCCTCACCATCGCCGACGAGGAGGGGAGGGTGGTGCGGCGCCTCACCGCGCCGGCCGCCGCCGGCATCCACCGCGTCGCCTGGGACCTGCGGTTCCCGCCCGCCGACCCGGTGGAGCTCGGCGAGGGCTCCGGCGACCACGACCCCTTCGCCAACCGCCCGCAGGGGCCGATGGTGGCGCCGGCCACCTACACGGTGGCGATGGCGAAGCTGGTGGACGGCAAGCTGACGCCGCTCGGCGAGCCGCGGAGCTTCACGCCCAAGCCGCTGGGCCTCGCCTCGCTGCCGGCCCGCGACAGCGCCGCCGAGCTCGACTTCCAGAGGAAGACCGCGCGGCTGCAGCGGGCGGTGCTCGGGGCGATCGAGGCCGCCGGCGAGGCGCAGGTGCGCATCGACCACATCAAGAAGGCGCTCCTCGACACCCCCGAGGCCGATCCCAAGCTGGGGGAGGAGGCGCGGGCGATCGAGGCCGGCCTCGAAGACCTGCAGGCGGCCCTCACCGGCGACCCCGTTCGCTCCCGCTACAACGAGCCGGTGCCCTCGGCGATCGTCGACCGCGTGCAGACCGTGGTCTCCGGCCACTGGAGCGTCAGCTCCCCCGCGACCGCCAGCCACCGCGAGTCCTACCGCATCGCCAGCCAGGAGTTCGGCCCCGTGCTCGAGCGCCTGCGCAAGCTGATCGAGGAGGACCTCCACGGCCTGGAGTCCAAGCTCGAAGCCGCCGGCGCCCCCTGGACCCCGGGGCGGGTGCCGCGCTGGACGGCCGAGTAGAAGCTTTCTTCTCCTCGAAGATTCGGTATCATGCGCGCCCCCCGGCGCGCTGTGCGCCGATTCGTGCAACGTCGTCAAGGAGTCCACCGCATGCCTCAGCAGTCCTCGCTCGCTGCGCCGCAGCTCGTCATCAACAGCCGGATGATCTACTCGAGCTGGATCCCGGCGGAGCCGGAGAAGGTCGCCGCGCTGCTGCCGCGCGGCCTGCAGCCGGCGGCGAACCGCGCCGTCTACATGAACCAGTACGTCGTCGAGTCCGCGGAGCAGACCTCCGGCTTCGGCGCCTATTCCCTGACCTACATGGGGATCGACCTCGGCAACGTCACCGCGCCCGACGGCGTCACGCCGGGGCGCTTCTTCACCCAGTACCTCAACTCCTCGGAGCTGATGCGCCGCTACGTCCTCGAGCGCGGCGTGCCGGCCTCGGCGGGCTCGACCACCGTCGAGATCGACGGCCGCCAGCTCGAGGCCACGACCTCGGTCGACGGCGTGCCGGTCGTCCGCACCCGCGCGCGGATCGGCAACCAGGTGGGCCTCGTGGCGCGCGGCCACCTCACCTACGTCACCCGCCTCGACGGCAAGCTGATGGCCGGCAACTACGCCTACATCGGCGAGCTGGTCGATCCCTTCGAGCTGCAGTCGGTCGAGTTCCTGGCCAAGGACCACCCGTCGTACGTGATGCGCCCGGCCGATCCCATCGAGGTCGTCGCCGGCTCCTCCTGGTTCGCGCCGCGCGACTCCTTCGTCTACCCCGGCGGCGAGTACGAGGTGCGCTGAGACCCGGGGGTGGGATCCGGGTGGTAGCGTTCCCGCCGCGAAGGTGACGCGTGCGGCGGACGGCCATCCTCACGGTGCTGCTCTGCGCGCTCGGCGGCGGGGTGACCGCCGCCGGCGCGCGGGGGCTGCTCGGCTCGGCGGAGCTCCAGCGGCGGATCGTGCTCTGGGGGATCCCGGCGGCCGCGCTCGTCCTCGCGGCGGCCTGCGGGCGGGAGGGTCGGGATAGGACTCGACCGGCTCGCCGCGCTGCCGGGCTCGCGGCCGTGGCCCTCGCCTTCGCGGCCGATCAGAGCTTCCTCGCCGCGACCTACGCGACCGGCAGCGTGACCTTCACCCAGGGCGCGCAGGAGCTGGCCGGCGGCCGGCTCGCCGCGGCGGCGCTCTGGGCGCTACCGGCGTGTGTCCTGCTCGGCGTCGTCGGATGGGAGCGGGCGCTCCGCGGCGGCGTCTACGCGGGGTGGCGCCGGCGGCTGCCGGCGCCGGCCGCGGCGGCGCTCTCCGCGCTCGCCGGGACCGCCCTCGCGCTGCCGGCGGTCCTGCCCGAGGGGCAGGTGCGCGACCCGGGCTTCGTCGCCGCCGC
>DASUNQ010000334.1:0-15592 GCA_036277075.1 Thermoanaerobaculia bacterium | reverse complement strand
TACGCGAACGGAGCCGACCCGACTCTGCCTCCTCACACTCTCCTGATCTGGAACCCGCGCAGCGGGCGCGCCTCTTCGCGGGCCTCTGGCACGGCACCTCACGCGGCACTATCCGCTCCGCGCGGAAAGGGCGGGCGGGGGATCGTTTGTGCCACAATAAGGCCCCTAGAACCTGCGGGGCGAATCGCCCCGATTCACCTCGCTACACGACTGCAGGAGGAGACATGGCCCAGCCGACCGCTGCGGAGACCGCCGAGCGCACCGCGACGCGGACGCTCGTTCACTATGAAGTCCGAGAGGGTGTCGCCTACCTGACCCTCGACGACCCCCCGGCCAACACCTACACCCACCAGATGATGCGCCAGCTCGACGAGGCCATCCTCGAGGCGCGCTTCGACCCCGACGTCCACGTCCTGGTCTTGACCGGCATGGGCCAGAAGTTCTTCTGCGCCGGCGCCAACATCGCCATGCTCCAGGGCTCCGACCCGGTCTTCAAGTACTACTTCTGCCTCCACGCCAACGAGACCTTGAACCGCCTCGAGCAGACCCCCAAGCTCGTCATCGCCGCCTTGAACGGCCACACCGTCGGCGGCGGCCTCGAGATCGCGATGGCCGCCGACCTGCGGATCGCCAAGCAGAACGCCGGCAAGGTCGGCCTGCCCGAGATCACCCTCGGCGTCCTTCCCGGCACCGGCGGCACCCAGCGCCTGGTGCGCATCGTCGGCAAGAGCAAGGCGATCGAGCTGATGACCACGGGCCAGCTCGTCTCCTTCGAGGAGGCCGAGGCCCTGGGCATCGTCAACCACGTCTACTCGGGCGACGACTTCATGGACCAGGTCCACGCCTTCGCCAAGGCCTACTGCCCGCCGAACCGCGCCGCCAAGGCGGTCGGCCGGATCAAGCGCTCGGTCCAGACCGGCGCCGAGATCCCCTTCGAGACCGCCCTCGCCCTCGAGCGCGAGCTCCAGCAGCAGCTCTTCCAGAGCGAGGATGCCAAGGAGGGGCTCGCCGCCTACGTCGAGAAGCGGCAGCCCCGCTTCAAGGGGTACTGATGGCGACCGAGACCCAGCAGGTACCGCCGGCGACCCTCCCCCCTTGCCGCCTCTGGATCGGCGGCGAGTGGGCCGAGGCGGCGAGCGGCAGGACCTTCACCAGCGAGAACCCGGCGACCGAGGAGCCGATCTGCGAGGTGGCGTCGGCCGGGCCCGCCGACGTCGACCGGGCCGTGGCGGCCGCCCGCGAGGCGCTCTCCGGCCCCTGGGCGACGATGTCGGCGCGCGAGCGCGGCACCCTCCTCTGGAAGATCGCCGACGCGCTCGAGCAGCGCACCGAGGACTTCGCCCGCCTCGAGACCCTCGACAACGGCAAGCCGATCTTCGAGTCGCGCTACGTCGACGTGCCGGCGGCGGTGGACGCGCTGCGCTACTTCGCCGGCTGGGCCGACAAGGTGGCGGGCGAGACGCTGCCCAGCCACGGCCCCTTCGTCCTGACCTACACGCTGCGCGAGCCGGTCGGCGTGGTGGCCGCGATCACCCCCTGGAACTTCCCGCTGATCCAGGCGCTGTGGAAGATCGCCCCCGCCCTGGCCTGCGGCAACACCGTGGTCCACAAGCCGGCCTCCTACACGCCGCTGACGGCGCTCAAGTTCGCCGAGCTGGCGAGCGAGGTGGGACTGCCGCCGGGCGTGCTCAACGTCCTCCCGGGTGGCGGCGCCGAGGTGGGCAACGCCATCGTCGCCCATCCGCACGTCGCCAAGATCAGCTTCACCGGCTCGACCGAGGTCGGCAAGCAGGTGATGCGCGGCGCCGCCGACACGCTCAAGCGGCTGACCCTCGAGCTGGGGGGCAAGTCCCCGAACATCGTCTTCGCCGACGCCGACCTCGACGCTGCGGTCAAGGGGGCCTACAACGGCATCTTCTACGGCAAGGGGGAGGTCTGCGCCGCCGGCTCCCGCCTCTTCGTCGAGAAGAGCGTCCACGGCGAGCTCGTGGAGCGGCTGGTCGAGCGGACGAAGAAGCTCGCGCCCGGCGATCCGATGCACCCCAAGACCCGCCTCGGGGCGCTGGTCTCCCGCAAGCAGCGCGAGACCGTGCTCGCCTACGTCGAGTCCGGGCGGCGCGAGGGGGCCAAGGTCGTGGCCGGCGGCGAGGCCGCGAGCGTGGACGGCAAGGGCTACTTCATGCAGCCGACGATCCTCGACGACGTCTCCAACGACATGACCGTGGCGCGCGAGGAGATCTTCGGGCCGGTGCTCGTCGCCATCCCCTTCGAGGGGGCCGAGGAGGCGGTGGCGCAGGCCAACGCCTCGGTCTATGGCCTGGCCGCCGGCGTCTGGACACGCGACGTGGCCAAGGCGCACCGCGTGGCCCGCGCCCTCCAGGCCGGCACGGTCTGGATCAACCAGTACAACTGGTACGACTCCGGCGCCCCCTTCGGCGGCTACAAGCAGAGCGGCTTCGGGCGCGAGCTGGGGCGCGAAGCCCTCCACTACTACACCGAGGTCAAGTCGGTCTTCGTCGGGAAGTAGCGGTGGAGCCGGGCGCCATCGTCCTCGCCGCGCCGGTGCGGACGCCGATCGGCAAGTTCGGGGGCGTCCTCTCGCCGCTCTCCGCCGCGGACCTCGGCACCGCCGCCGCGAGCGCCGCCCTCGAGCGGGCGGGGTGCGAGCCGGCGCGAGTCGACCAGGTGGTCTTCGGCCACGCCCGGCAGGCCGGCGGCGGGCCCAACACGGCGCGCCAGATCGCCCACCGCGCCGGCGTGCCCGCCGACCGGCCGGCCTACACGGTCAACCAGGCCTGCGGCTCGGGGCTCCAGGCCGTCCTCTGCGCGGCGCGCGCGATCCTCCTCGGCGAGGCCGAGGTGGTGCTCGCGGGCGGCACCGAGAGCATGTCGAACACGCCGTACCTGCTGCCGCGCGCCCGCTGGGGCTACCGGCTGGGGCACGCCGAGGTCGTCGACGGGATGTACCGCGACGGCTTCAACGACCCGCTCTCCGGCCTGGTCATGGGGGAGACCGCCGAGGAGCTGGCGGTCGAGGCGGGGGTGGGCCGCGAGGAGGCGGACGCCTACGCCCTGGAGAGCCAGGGCCGCTGCGAGCGCGCCTGGGCGCGCGGCCGCTTCGCTCTCGAGATCGTGCCGGTCTCCGTCCCCGGGAAGAAGGGCGAGGAGCGGATCGATCGCGACGAGCACCCGCGCGCCGGCGTCACCGCGGCCTCGCTCGCCAAGCTCGAGCCGGTCTTCCGCGCAGGGGGGACGGTGACGGCCGGCAACGCCTCGGGGATCACCGACGGCGCCGCCGCGATGGTCGTCGCCTCGCGCCGCGCCGCGCGCGAGCTGGGCCTGCCGGTCGTGGCGCGGCTGGACGGCTGGGAGGTCGTCGGCGTCGAGCCGCGGATCATGGGGATCGGGCCGGTGCCCGCGGTGCAGCGCCTCCTCGGCCGCGCCGGCGTGGGCTACGCCGACATCGACGCCGTCGAGCTCAACGAGGCCTTCGCCAGCCAGGTGCTGGCCTGCTTGAAGGACCTGCCCTTCGACCCGGCGCGCGTCAACCCCGACGGGGGCGCGATCGCCCTGGGGCACCCGATCGGTGCCACCGGCGCGCGGCTCCTCGTCACCCTCCTCCACGGCCTGCGCGAGCGGGGCGGGCGGCGGGGCATCGCCACTCTCTGCGTCTCCGGCGGCATGGGGCTGGCGGCGCTGGTGGAGCTCGAGGACGGGAGGATGGCGGCGTGAGCGGCGCGGTCCTGGTGTCGGCGCGCCACGAAGCGAAGGCTGCCACCTACGTCGCCGCGCTGCGCGCGGTGGGTGTCCCGGCGGAGGCGATCCAGGTCGTCACTCCGGAGGTCGGCGCCGAGGACCTCCCGGCGCGGGCCGCCGCGGCCGCCGGCCTGGTGCTCTGCGGCGGCCCTGACGTCGATCCCGTCCGTTACGGCGAGCAGACGCGTCCGGACGCGCGGGTGGATGTGAACCCGGGCCTCGACGCCCAGGAGTGGGCGCTCCTCGACGGGGCGGGCGCGTCGCGGGTGCCGGTCTGGGCGGTCTGCCGCGGCATCCAGGTCGTCAACGTCTACCTTGGCGGCACGCTCTGGCAGGACATCCCCACCCAGCTCCCTTCCGGGATCGATCACTACCCGAAGGCCGCCCCCGAGTCGCTGGCCCACGAGGTGCGCGTCGTGGCGCCGGAGACGGCGCTCGGCGTGCAGCTCGCCGGCGAGCCGCCCCGGGTCAACAGCCGCCACCACCAGGCGGTCAAGGACCTTGCGCCCGGGCTCCTAACCGCCGCCCTCTCGCCGGACGGCCTGATCGAGGCCTGCGAGCTGCCCGCCGAGGCCGGCTGGTGGCTCCGCGCCGTCCAGTGGCACCCGGAGAACCTCGTCGCCCTGCCGCCGCAGCGCGAGCTCTGGCAGGCCTTCGCGCGCGAAGCCCTTGGCGCCCGATGAGCGAGGGGGTCCGCCTCGCCCGCGAGGGCCGAATCGCCACCCTCACCCTCGACCGCCCGCCACTCAACGTCCTCGATCTCCCGACCCTGGAGGCGCTCCGCGCCGCCGCCGCGGGGCTGGCGCGCGAGGAGGGCCTCCAGCTCGTCGTCGTGCGCGGCGCCGGCGGGCGTGCCTTCTCGGCCGGCGTCGCCGTCCAGGACCACACCCGAGAAAAGATCGCCGCGGCGCTCCCCGCGTTCCACGCCGCGATCCGCGCCGTCCGCGCCGTGCCGGCGCCGACCCTCGCCGCCGTTCAGGGCCACTGCCTCGGTGGCGGCCTCGAGCTGGCCCTCGCCTGCGACTGGATCCTCGCCACCGACGACGCCCGCTTCGGCCAACCGGAGGTCCTCCTCGGCTGTTTCCCCCCGGTCGCCGCGGCCCTCCTGCCGCGGCGGGTCGGCGAGGGCCGCGCCCTCGAGCTCCTCCTCTCCGGCCGCACCTTCGACTGCGACGAAGCCGAGCGGCTCGGGCTCGTCACCTGGCGTGTCGGCGCCAACCTGGACGAGGCGCTCGAGCGCGTCACGCCCGACCTCCTCGCCCGCAGCGCCGCCGTGACGCCGCTCGTGAAGCGCGCCGTCCGCGCCGCCGCCGAGCGGCCGTTCGAAGAGGCCCTCACCGAAGCCGAGCGGATCTACCTGGAAGAGCTGACCGCGACCGAAGACGTGGACGAAGGGATCGCCGCCTTCCTAGAGAAGCGCCCCCCGTCCTGGCGCCACCGCTAGCGCTTCCGTCCCACCGGACCCATAGCGGGCGGCCGTCTGCCTCAGCCCTGGGTGAACACCAGCGGCTTCCTGACCGTGAGTTCGTTCGCCGTGTACAGGATAACCACGTCCCCGAAGATGACCGTGCCCTGCCCGCTAATGTTGAATGTCAGCTCATTGTCTTGGAGCCTTAGCGCGCCGGCCGGAATGATCTCGTGCCACGAGCGCTCGGGCGGGTCCGCTGCGACGAAGGTGTACTGGGTCAGGTGTGTCGCATTCAGGCGTACCGAGATCCTCGGCCGCTTCGTATGTCGGGTGCGGAAGAAGATCACGGGAGCCGAACCGCCGAGGAGGCCGGGCGCGTGAATCTGCTGGATGTGCTTGTCGCTTGCTCCCGACGCCGGATCAGGGAGCTGGAATCCGCCGCCCGTCCCGGCGACCGCGATGTACCGCGCCACCTCCGATTCCTCGAAGAACACCTCTCCCAACGGCCCGGTCCGTGCGTCAATGATCGGCATGTGTGCGCTCCCTTTCCCGCCTGAGCGGCGTGTAAGGACCGACTTCCGTTCGGCCGGTTTCAAGCTCAACCGGTACGATCCTGACCGCGATCCCTGGCGAAGGCAAATAGACACTGCTGGGGTGCCCAAGGGCCGCCACCCAGCCCTCCCGCGCGCAGCTTGACGGAGGAGTCCAGATAGGAGGAGTCCAGATACGAGGGGTTGGGCGGCAGGTCACGAGCCTTCATACAGGAATGCCGGCAGATTGAATGCTGAGCTCTCGGCTACTCCTGAGGCGAAGCCGCGGTGTGGCAGCGTGAGCTTTTGGTAGAGAACGTCTCGGAAGATCGCTTCCAGGTAGGCGTGCAACAAGCCGTGAGTCGACAGCCGATCGCCGCGATGGACGATTCTGCTCCGGAAACCGAAGATGCGCCCAAGTCCGAAGCGATCCCGAGCCTCCGGGACGCTGATGCCGTAGGCCTGTGCCAACGCGCCGTTCAGGGGGCGAAGATTGTCACGCCTGTCCATGCCGAGAGCCTCAAGAGCTATCCATTGCTTAAGGAACTGGTCGGGCGCGGGCGAACGCATGGCTTGCTCGTGCCAGTTGAGGGCAAGGCGTACCCTGTTCCGCACGTGCTCCTCGAGGTCGGCGATTGCGTGCAATCCGCGCGCGAGTACGTCCAGGCCCTCGGGAGTGACTTCCGGAATCTCGGAAGCAAGTGGGTTCCAAAGGGTGGGACTGGCGACGGAAAACTGCCCTGATGTGAGATCGACCACATTCTCAAACAACAAGTGGAAGACTGCGTTGCGGCCCAGCGTGGATCCAACGAGGCCAGCCGCAACGTCGAGACGAAAGCGAGTTTCGTCCTCCGATGATCCCTCCGGTGCAATGACGACGATATGGGCCAGTTCAGTAGTCTTGCGGTGGAGACCATCCTTGTTGAACCGGTACTGCATGTCGTCGGGACCGACCACCACAAACTCCAGGTTCGGAGCGGCGACGTATTGCAGCGCGCCGTAGTTCAGCAGGATCATCGCGCTGGTTGTGGCGAACCAAGGGAACTTTTCCGGGAGGGCTTCCCGGGTCAAGCGCGCCATCTGGTAGGCGCGCATTCGAATGACATGCGGTCGGTCGCCAGCGAACCACTGCTCCGGAAGGAGATCACGTAGGCCGACGACAGTCTTCTCACTTTCCACGAGCGTTTCTCTGCCGCCTTGTATATCCCGCTCTGCGGCTATGTGACACCCCTCCCGCGCCGCGGTAGTGCAGGGGGGAGGCTTAGGATCACGCCAGCCTTCCGGGGAAGGCCGCTGGTACGCCTGAGGCCATCGAGCCTGTGCGTTAGATCGGCCCCCCGCCCTCTTCGTCCAAGCCGTGGAGTCTCTGAGGCCCGGGAGCCTGCATCCACAAGCTGGGTTGGCGAAGGCGCAGGGTCGGGGGACCGGAAAGCCAGAATAGCCGAAAGGACGCCCCGGTGAAACCACTTCTCCAGCTCGCCGGCATCGACATCAGCGCCCGGTCCCTCACCGTCGTGGTCGAGCAGCCCGGTGGCGATCGCGAGCGTCTCGCGTTCACCAATGACACCACCGGGCATCGTCACCTCATCCGGCGCTTGTCCAAGCAGGGCTGGCACGCGCGGGTGGCCCTTGAGGCGAGCGGCATCTACAGCCTCGACGCGGCTGCGACTTCCAGGGTGAGAAGTTCTTCAACCTGCCTCAGGAGGCTTGACTTTGAAGAGAGTATCTAACACGCTGGCCTTCAGCGGCGGCGCGACCGGCCGCTGCAAGGCCGGAGTTATATGCCTCTACCCGCGAGCTCATACTGCCACCGCGCGGCGGTTACTAGAATCGCGAAGAGACAAAGGGCCACGTGAAGCCTCAAGATAAACACTGCAGTACTCCTCGCGCTTAGCAGGAAGACATCGCGGAGGCGGAGAGCTCTCGGTAGAGATACATCGCAGATCAAATCAGCGCGATGAAGTCCCAGGGCCTCCTCACAGTTCAGAATGTGTGTGAACTTCCTGATTTCCACCTGCCGATGATGTAGGGAGATCAGGATCCCAAATAGAGCAGCGAGGACTACGAGAGCAGCGGCGGCGCTAGTCGCTATCGGACTCCGGTACTGAAAGTCGATGGTGATCAAGCCGGCTGCCAACACCGACTCCATCTGAATCGCCTTCCAAGTTTGGTCGCGCGCGTGGTGGTGATCGCGCCAGGCTTCATCCATTGCCAACCGGATGCTTTCAGGTTGCGCGTCCATAGTCTCGGCTCTAATAAGTTCACCTCATGCCAGCGTGAGACAGCCAAGCAGTCGGCATATAACGCTTCTGCCGATGAGCGGCGGCGTAGCCGTCCGGCTCGAGGCTGGGTTGGGCGCCGATCATGTGAAGTGATCGGCTGTGATTGAGTGCCATTTCAGTGAACCTATGCGCGCATGAGCACTTCAGCCCGCCGAGAGTTGTGGCCGCGGTGTGCCCGACTTCCATCGCGATTGCTCTGCTTGTTTTCTGGCTTCAATGGCTGCGCCGGCGTCGAGCAGCCGCGAAAGTGCTTCAAGTGCTTTCTGCGCGCGCCGCAGTTGTTCGAGGCGGCCATCCTTGCCGACATCCATATAGAATTGTAGAAGCCGGTCGAACCAGACCCGGCGCACTGGATCTTGGAGCGCTTCACAGAAGCTTCGGTATGTGATTACCCGATTTGCGGCGTGGTCCCACATTTGTTCACCAATGCTGTGCTGGATCACATAAAAGATACCGAGATCATCGAGAAACGCGTGGCTGACAGTCAGTATGCGTGTCAGCAACTCGGTGTCCGATGCGCGTTTCAGGCGCAGGTAGGGTATTCCTCCGCGTACTCGCCACATGGCAGCAAACAGGCAGGCAGTGAGGTAACATGACGAGGCAAAATAGCAGCCGTGCCCGTTGAACCATTCTGCCGGTTGACGTGAGACTTCCACAGTTCCCGGACCCGCAAGCAGAGTCCTGTTCGCCGGAAAGCGGAACATGTCTTCGATGCGATAGTGCACTTCCTCAACATACAGCCGCAATGGGCTTAGATAGTCATTTTTGATTTTCTTGTGTTCAGTTCGTACGTCGCTCAACCTTGCAAGGATCACCGTCAGAATAGCTACGACAAATGCCGCGACGGCGCCAATGGCAGCCGAGGCTACGTTAGGATCCATGCGAAGTAGCCTCTCTAGTCAGATGTCCCGCCCAACCCTCTGCTTCTACGGATTGGACGACTCTCGAACGTAGCGCGTAGAGGTCGCTCGGCTGCCCGCATATGCTCCTGCCCCGCCTGCGAGTGAATCATCGCGAGAATTTTTACTCTCAATGAATTACACGATCTTAGCAGCGAAGGAGCTGGAGTGCAACTGCGACGCCGGAGCGCCCTTTTCGCGGCTCGGCGTGGCTCCGCCCTCTAGCGGTGTCTGAGTTCGTGTCCGTGTCGTCGTAGTCCTTCCGTTGGCTCATGATTCAGCCGCCGAACGGAGATGGGCTTCAGCGACGGCGAAGCCGTTCGCTGCAAGCCCCGAGTTGTGCGCTGACCGCTACCCTCTCTTCAAGGTTTCGTTGGAAGGGCGCGCTCGAAGCCTTCCCTTCGGAGATCCCAAACAGCCGCTACGGCATCCTCCCAACCGGACTCCCGATACTCTCGCTGAACACTTTCTGTCGACGAGGCGAGAATCTTGAGTAGCTCTTTACGCCTTTCTTCTTCCAAGCGATCGGAGACAACAGAAGGTCCGGTGACGATGCAGTCGACTCTTTCGTCTTGTTTAAGCCCAAACTCTTCGTCGAGCTCTGCACAGACATAGGCGTTGAAAGATAACTCCACCAACGTCTTGATAGCGTCGAGAGCCTCCTCCTCTGGTTTTAGCTTGAGGAGCTTACCAACTCGATCCTCAAATGCACCGAGTCTCTGCCGATTCCGATCGTTTAGCTCATCGTACTCTGACTGGGAGAGGCCACAGTATCCGACAGCAGTGGCTGGATAAAGGAGGAGGAGTAAAGAGGCAAGGACTGGCAGATGGCGCATGTTTACATCCCGTCGTATGGGTTCGATGACTTAGACGGACTCTCGTTCCCAGATTCTCATTTTCCTGCCGCACAACGGTCTCGCGGCTGAGCGGCCGGCGCGAGCCGGCTCGACTCCAGCCGCTGGGTTCTACGGCTCGTCACCACGGTAGCCCGCTCTCATCGCGCCGTCAAATGCTGCGATCTTTTCGTCAGCCACTCCTCCTGGCTTGGGTTGAACGAGTCTGGACTGCCTAGCGAGCGCCGACAGCCTCGGCTGGCCAACAACGCGCCAAGGGCTTCATGGATCGCGTCACCCGCTTCGTTGACCCGAATTGTGTATTCCCTGGCCTCGCGTGGATCAAATCTTCCAACCTGCAGCTTCGTGGCCAAGAAACCAGCTCGTCGGCTGAGGGCATACGCAGCTGAGACAACCCTCACCATCGTGGGAGCTATCGCAGGTAACTGGCCCGTGCTCACAGCCGCCTCCCAAGCCGAAGACGAAAACGGGAGGATCTCCCACCACTCTCCGTCTCTTGGCGAATGCTCAAGATAACGCCGGTTCGTAGCGAGCACCTGACTGGCGCTCTCGAGATTTACTCTAAGCTCGGTTGCGACAGCGGCGAGCACGCGCCTCTTTTCTCGAACGCCACGACGGAATTCAGACATCGCTAGTGAGACTATGGCGCCGACTAGGGCGCCAGCAACCGCAGCTACAATTTCCATGACCGCCTTTGGCCGACCGATTCTGCAGGTGGTGAAGTCCTAAGACCTTCGCTTCTCCAGAGTCGTAGAACGCCGAGCCTCACCGGCGGGACGCGAAGCGGCCCGACCGGTGCAGGCGGGAGTTGTGCGAACGCCTCGGCGCCGCGAGATCATTGCCTTACCATCCAGTCTAGGACAACGCCCGCCATTGCAAGAAGTGTCAGCGAGAAGAATGCCCACTCTAGTGGAGTTCGGTACTTCGCCCTCTGGAATACCGAGTAATGTCCAAACTCCGTGAGTGTATAGCCGTAAATCCCTATAAGCGCCAGGACGACGCCACGGTACGGCATTCTGAGTGCTTGCTGTTCGGCAGCGAGTAAGCCGAGGGGAACGATGATGCCGAAGTAGCCTAAGAGACCCAACGTACCCAGGAGCAGAAGATGGCCGAGTTTGAGATGACGCTCCTCAGCCTTGAAGGCGATTTCGCGGTTGAGGCTCCACCAGAACGCCGCAAACAGAAACCCGAAGAGTACTCCCGAAACCGTTAGGACCGCCGAAGCCGGACTCATCAGAGGCCTCCCAGGGTTCCTTTGCGCCCTCTCACCTAGAGTCCGAGCCGCACAACGCTGGTGCCCTTCAGCGGCGGCGGTAGCCGCCCGCTGCAAGCGGGGTTGGGCGTCTAGTCACCAATGGCACGAGGCAACCCCAGAGCCTTCATGAGCTGGTCGATGTTTGCGTGTTGCGGGCTAACGTCAGGCGAAATGGTGGTGCGATACTTGAGAAACCAGGATCCCGACCTTAGCAGATGGATGCGGGTTACACGAGGGCTGGGGTCGTTGGCCTTCTGGTACGTAAGCTCTGCAGCTTCGCCGACTGATTCCTGGAAGCGGAATTCAGTTCGGCTCTCGAGCGTCGCTTTCTCGACTTGCTCGACCGCAGCGATCGCCTTGCTCATTTCAGTAGCCAGAGAGTTGTTGGCCGGATACACAAAGACCGAGACGGTGGCAATCCTCGGCTGTCCGAGCTCATAGACGACGCTATTACTGTTCTCAAACTGGGGAAAGGACCGGACTCTAATCCTGCGCGCGTTATCAACGACGACGGGGAAGCGAATTCCAGAGGCATGCACGTAGTCGCCTTCCACGCTTAGGTCGACTGCTCCGGAGGGACGGCGTGCGCGATCGCTACCGGCTGAGGCAACGTGGCACTGAAGCAGGATCGCTAGGGCGATCCCTGCTCTCCTGACTCTTTTGTGATGGACCGAATTCACAGGACGCTCCTCCACACGCCTAACCTCTGCTTCTACGGATCGGACGACTCTCGAACGTAGTGCGTAGAGGTCGCTCGGCTGCCCGCCTATGCTCCTGCCCCGCCTGCGGGTGAATCATCGCGAGATTCTTTACCCTCTATGACTTACACGATCGTAGCAGCGAAGGAGCTGGAGCGCAACTGCGACGCCGGAGCGCCCCCCTTCGCGGCTCGTCGTGGGTTCGCCTAAGGCTTAGCCCGGCGTCCGCTTATGCGGCGGTGGGTTGAAGCGTCCGCGGGGGAGCGCCCGGCGGTCGGCCGGGCTGGCGGATCGATGAGGTCGCCTAAGCAGGATAGGAGCGCGCGAGGCGGCGCTTAGGCGGAGTACCGCTGTTGCCTAATTTGCCGCGGCAGCCCCGCGGCGGCTAGCTTCGCCCGGCGGGGCGCTGGCGCCGAAGCTACAGGAAGTCCGCCGGGCTGCGGACGCCGCGGCCGCCCTTGTTGAGGACATGCGTGTAGATCATGATCGTCTTCAGGTGCCGATGGCCGAGCAGCTCCTGGACGGGAGGCGGCGGGCTCGGGAGGCGGGGCGGCGGGGGACGGTGTCGGCGCGGTGGCATCCGGCGGGGGCGGAGCCTTTCCTGCGGCTGTCGGGGAAATGGCTGCGGGTGACCGGATTCGAGTCGGGGCGGGGATTCGAGGTGGAGGTACGCTCGGGGAGGCTGGTCATCCGGGCGGTCTGATCGCGATGCCGACGAGCACGCTCACGTCGAAGGGGCGGGTGACGATCCCCAAGAGGATCAGGCAGCGCCTGGGGCTCAGGGTCGGGGATCGGCTCGAGTTCCGGATCGACGAGCGCGGCAAGCTCCTGGTCGAGCTCGAACGGGCGAGCCGACTGGGTCGGGTACCGGGCCTCTTGAAACACCTGGCTGGGAACCGGCCCGTCACGGCCGAGGGGATGGACGAAGGGATCCGGGAGCGCGCCCGGCGTAAGCATGACCGGGCGGCCCGCCGGCCGAAGTAACTCCTGTGGGCTCGGAGTTTACGGGCTGCGCGGCGGTCTTCTGGAGGCGCCGGAGATAGATCTCGGGGCGCTCGAGATCTATCTCGGAGAGCGGAAGATAGATCTTGGAGTCGGGAAGATACATCTCGAGGCGCCCGAGATAGATCTTGGAGCGGCGGAGATAGATCTCCAAGCGCCCGAGATAGATCTCGGAGCCCAGGAGATAGATCTCCATGCATGGAAGTCTTATTTTCCGACCCGGAAGTTAGATCTCCGGCTCCTGGAGATCTATCTCCGAGCGCCCGAGAAATCTTCGAGGCCAGAAGATGTTCCGCGGGGCGCTGGCAAGACCCGCCGGGGCGGCGGGAACATGGTGGGCGGGGTGGCCCGCGCTTGCCCTGCGGACGGACGTTACGCCTTCGACGACCCCGAGGTCTTCGCCGAGGCCCTCCGCGCCTACGCGGCGGGCTGCGCCGATTTCTCGGACTACTTGATCGGAGCTCGATCCCGGGCCAAGGGCGCCCGCACACCTACACCTTCGACGGCAAGCTGAAGAACCGGGAGGGTTCACCTATCTCCGCTGATCGCTTACGCCAAGGCGATCAGGATGACAACGGAGTGAATGACAACCCCGGTGAGCACGGCAAGGGCGAACGAACGTGCCGCGAGCTGCCGGCGGCCGGCGGAGAAGGCCAGGCCGCCGATGGGCAGGTAGAGGGCGAGGCTCGTCACGAGGCCCGGCGAGTAGGTCGCGGTGGCGAGAGTCCCGAGGATGTGCAGGGCCGCGTTGACGAGGACGATCGTGGCGAAGGTCGTGGGGAACCACGCGAAGGCGTTCCGGCGGACGGCCAGGACGGTGAGGAGGGTGAACAGGGGCCAGGCGATGCTGTTGACGACGAGGAAGCGGGTCGTGCCGATGGGCGTCCCGACCGCGCGGGCCGTCCAGGCGGCGAAGCCTTCGCCGGCCCACCACTCCTCGGCGATGTGGAGCAGGAAGCTGACGGGAAGCAGGAGGAGCCACCACTGCGGCGAAGGAGCCCCTCGATGATGCCACGTCAAGCCTGATACGGCGCATCGGAGCGTGGCGCATCGGGCAGCTGCTCGTCCAGGGACTGCCGGTACCGCAGGGCAGCCGCGGAGAAACTCCGGCCACGTCGGGACGGTCGGCAGCGGGTCGCTCAGAAGGGTCGGGCCTTCATCGGAACGGTTCCGCCAGCGGGAACAGTCCGGGCGACCCTGCCTTCCAGTCGATATCATCGAAGACCTGGGCAATGGAGATATGTGTCAAGCGCTTCTTTCCAGGTAGACTCCGCATCGAAATCTGCGACGAGACCATCTGCGGGCTCCTCCCTGCTAAAGGCGTCTAAGCCGTGTTGTACCATGTAACGCGGATAGTAATCCGGCGCTCCGATTGTCGCGATACCTTTGCAAGCGGCCGCGAGACTGTCAGGCCGACTAACTAAAGCCTTTATAGCCTTTTTGAAAGCCTTGTGCTTGGCCTTTCCAAGGGGCCCCAGTGCTTGCATGAACAGCACATCAACTGCCTGGTGAGCGGTCCTGTCCGCGACTCTCAAAGCATCAAACCGACCGTAAACGCCGGCCAATGCGAACAGAAAGGCTCCCTCCTTATACTTGCCCTGATCGACGCACTTCGCAACGGCTCTATACAAGTCTGCCGGCGTGTACTTGTTGCTGAGACTTGCTTGCCCAACACACTCCAGATCGTATTTGGACTCCAGGTTTCCCGGTAGTTCATAATTGCTAATCTGGTTTGCCGCTGCGTAGCTCACCGCGGTAATATAAGAACCGAGAAGCGCAACAACGACTGTTTTTGGCCTCATGATTCCTCCCATCCTCTGCTGTCAAATAAACAGGTTGAGCCTCATCGGCAGACGACATGCAAACGCGTTTGGCGGTGCGGTGCAGCCCCGTCGAAGTAGGCCTCCATGAGGAGGCATCTTTGTTCCGAGCCTGGCCATGGTACGTGCTCCTGTCCTCGGGGAGCCAGAGGCGATCCTCCGACTCGAACCGGATCGTCTAAGGGTGGAAGACGCTCCGGCAAAGCCAATCCCCTCACTCTGGAAGTGAGAGGCCAAGGACAGTGAGCGGCGGCTTTAAGCCGCCCGCTCCATCCGCTACCCTGGATCCGCTTCGGCCGAGGATCGCCTGATTCTCGGGGCAGCTGCATGCCCGCGAGGAGGCGCGGCGGGGCGCCGGAGATAGATCTTGGGGCAGGGAAGTCTTATCTTCCGGCCCGGAAGATAGATCTCGGTCTATGGGAGATACATCTCGGAGCGCTCGAGATGCATCTTCGGCGCCGGAGGATGTTCCGCGGGCGACGGTAAATCCCCCAACGTGGCGGCCAATCGCCCGGGCGTGCGGCGAAATGTCGCGCCGGGCGCTTTGCACTGCCCGGCGAGCCCGGGAAACACCGCTGCGGAGGCCTCCAGATGTTCCCGCGGAGGTCGAGGATCGATCCTCAACGGCCGAGGATGATGTCTCCGCAGGGCTCGAGAGGATAGATCCTCAGGCGCCGCGGGAACATCCGAGGACACCAGCGGCGCCCGGGGATGGCTGCGCGGCGCCCTCCTGGGATACCTTCGGGGGCCGCAAGCCCTGTACGGAGAGGAGACCCATGCCCGAGACCATCCTGCTGGAGCGCGAGGGGCGCGTCGCGCTGCTGACCTTCAACCGTCCCGACAAGCTCAACGCCCTGAACGAGGAGGTGCGCGGGGAGCTGCTAGCCGCCCTCGCCGAGCTGGAGGCCGACGCCGGGGTGGGGGTCGTCGTCCTCACCGGGGAAGGCGAGAAGTCCTTCATCGCCGGGGCCGACATCGGCGAGTTCGCCGGCCGCACGCCGCTCGACCAGCGCCACGCGATGCGCCAGCCGCGCATCTTCGAGGCGATGGCGAGCTTCCCCAAGCCGGTCGTCGCGATGATCAACGGC
>DASUNQ010000333.1:0-2096 GCA_036277075.1 Thermoanaerobaculia bacterium | reverse complement strand
GGCGGCGGCGGCGGTCGCGGCGGCGGTCGCCGCGCTCGCGGGCGGCTGGTGGGGGCTCGGCGCGGGGCTCGCCGCCGCGGCCTACCGCCCGTTCCTGGTCCACGCCGGCGTCCACGAGCCGGAGACGGCGATCGTCTTCTGCCTCGCGGTGGCCGTTTTCGCCGGAGTGCTGGCGAGAAAAAGCTCGGGTAAGGAACGGCGGTCTTGGCGCTGGTCGCTGGTGGCGGGATTGAGCCTCGGCGCCGCGGCGCTGCTCCGTCCCCAGCACCTGCTCCTCGTGCCGATCTGGGCGCTCTGGATCGGCGCCGCACGGCCGCGCGAGACCGGCGCGTCCGGGCGGCGTTCCTCCTTACCCAGCCTCTTCGTTCTCTTGGCGGCGCTCGCCGTCGTCGCGCCGTTCTCCCTCGCCCGCTGGCGCGCCACCGGCTCCCTCGCCGTGATGAACCCCGGCCCCGTCTTCTACGAGGGGAACGGCCCCGGGGCCCTCGGTCTCCGCCGCTGGGCGCCGGCGGCGGTCCTGGCGCTCGAGCGGATGCACCCGCAGGCGAGCGACTACGGCCACGTCGCCTACCGGCGGATCGCCGCCGCCGCCCTCGGGCGACCCGTGACGCCGGCGGAGTCGAACCGCTACTGGAGCGGATTGGCGCGCCAGACGATCGCCGCCTGGCCCGGCCGCGCGGCCGCGCGCGGCGCGCGCAAGGCGCTCTTCGCGGTCATGCCCTACGAGGCGCACGATCTCGTCGTGGCCGAGCACCTGGACCGCCGCCTGCGGGCGCGGCTCCCCTGGGGGTTCGCCCTGCTCGCCGTCGCGCTGCCCTGGACGCTCCTCGCCCGGCGCGATCGACTGGCGGATCTCGCCGGTCCGCTGGCGATCGCCGCCCTCGCCGCGGCCGTGCAGGTCGCCTTCTACGCCTCGGCGCGCCAGAGACTGCCGCCGGCGCTCGGCGTGCTGCTGGGTCTCGTGGTCGCCGGCGCGCTCGCCGCCGCCTCCGGCCGCTGGGCCGGCCTCGACCAGCTGGAGTGGGACGAGACCCTGGGCCGCCGGCCGGCGTCGCCGCCCGAAGACCTCCTGGCACTTCAGGAGGGACGAATTGGTAGGGCCGCGCTGCGCGAAGACGCCCTCCTTTTCCGCGCCGCCCTGGCTCGCCACCGCGCCGGCCGCCACCGTGCGGCGATCCCCGCCTTCGCCGTCCTCGCCGGGCGGGACTTCACAATCGACGAAGACCCGGTCGGCCTCCCCGAGCACTGGCTCGCGCGCTGCCACCTGTTCCTCGGCGACGGCCCGCGCGCCCGCGCCGTTCTGGACCGCGTCCTGGCCTCCCGCCCCGACGATCCCCGCCTCCGGGCCCTCGCCGCCCGGCTCGGCGCTTCCCGCCGCCGTCCGCCCGGCGTCGATCCGGCGACCTGGCGGCTCCTCCTCAGCGGATCGACGCGCGCTCCTCGGCGATGATTTCTCAACGCGAGGATCCGATGGCGTAGAATCCTCGACGTGCCAGACGAAGAGATCGAACGACTGCGCAAGGCCCTCCAGGCGCTGGTCGAGGGCTCCGGGCGGTCCCAGCGCGACATCGAGCGCGAGCTTGAGCTCGGCCACGGGTACCTGAACCATCTCTTCTCCGGCCGGATGGAGCTGAAGTTCAAACACGTGCTGCTGCTTGGCCGCGCCCTCGGCTTCACCCCAAGCGAGTTCTTCCGACGCGCCTACCCCCCGGTGAGCCACGCACCGGATTGGCCCGCCCAGGAGATCGAGGGCGCCTTTGCGGAGACCGGCGTTCCGCTGCGGCGCCCTACGGCCGGTCTTGCCCTGGACCCTGATGGCCTCAAAGAGCTCGTTCGGGAGATCCTGACGGAGCTGCTGCTGGAAATCGGCAGCCGGCCCCACGGACGGGAGCGGCGCCGCGGAGGCAAGCAGGTTCAGCGCAGCCGCAAGCCGGGCAACTAGCGTGGGAGCGAGCGTGGAGTTGCCCCGCTTTGGTGGACACCTCATCCTTAGGGAGAAAGGAGTCCATGATGGGGAGTCACCGCGGCAAGCCCTATCCAGCGGAGTTTCGTCGGCGGATGGTGGAGCTGGTGCGGGCGGGTCGGACGGCCGAGGA
>DASUNQ010000332.1:0-4068 GCA_036277075.1 Thermoanaerobaculia bacterium | reverse complement strand
CGGCTGCGCGAGGGACCGGACGGTGCCGTCGTGGGCGGCGTCGACGCCGAGGAGGTCGCGGAGACCGAGCCGCGCGGGCGGTTCGACATCGTGCACTAGCGAGGAGAGCTCGAATGGACGACCTGAAGAAGTACATCCGCGAGGTGCCCGACTTCCCCAAGCCGGGCATCCTCTTCTACGACATCACCACCCTGCTCAAGGACCCCCGAGCCCTGCGCATGACGGTCGACCGCTTCGTCTGGCAGTTCGAGAAGCGGGTCGACAAGGTGGTCGGCATGGAGTCGCGCGGCTTCATGTTCGGCCCGATCGTGGCCTACAACCTGAACGCCGGCTTCGTGCCGATCCGCAAGCCCGGCAAGCTCCCCGCCGAGACGATCCGCGAGACCTACGAGCTCGAGTACGGCAGCGACGCCCTGGAGATGCACCGGGACGCCGTCGAGCCTGGCGAGCGCGTCCTCATCGTCGACGACCTGGTGGCCACCGGCGGCACCGCCCTGGCCGCCGCGCGCCTGGTCGAGGCCCTCGGCGGCAAAGTCGAAGGCATGGGCTTCGTCATCGAGCTGACGTTCCTCAACCCGCGCGAGAAGCTCGCGGGATACGAGGTGGCGGCGCTGATCCAGTACTGAGGAAGTGCCCCCGGGAGGCCGGCTGTTATCATCTACCGGGCGGCTGTAGCTCAGGTGGAAAGAGCAGGGGTTTCCTAAACCCTTGGTCGGGGGTTCGAGTCCTCCCAGCCGCACCAGACACGCAGCCATTTCAGATCCCGAACCCGCGGAGCGTCCCAGCATGAGCCATCTGACCCGCAAGGAGATGAAGAAGAACGAGCTGGCGACAGCGGTGCGCTCGACCGTCGACTACGCCGAGCACCACTCGCGCGGGCTGTTGATCGCGCTCGGGGGGCTCGTCGCGCTGGCGCTGGTGGGGCTCGGGGCGTGGCTGTTCCTCGGCAGCCGGGCCGAGGCGGCGAGCGAGCAGCTGGCCCGCGCGATGGAGCTCTACGCCGCGCCGATCGACCCCGCGGCTCCGAAGCCGAACGATCCCAAGGCGCCGAGCTTCGGCACCGAGGCGGCGCGGCGGGCGCGCGCCAAGGCCGCCTTCCAGGAGGTGCGCGACGACCACCGCTGGAGCGACGCCGCCGACGTGGCCGGCCTCTTCCTCGCCGACATCGCCGTCGCCGAGGGCCGGCTCGCGGAGGCGCGGAAGCTGTGGGAGGACTTCCTCGACGAGCACGACGACCACGTGCTGGCGGGCGAGACACGCGTCAACCTGATCGCGCTCGACCGCAGCCAGGGCAAGGGCAACGAGGTCGTCATCGCGCTGCGGGCGATGCTCGAGGACCCCGAGCCGCCGCTGCCGCAGGACGTCATCCTCTACGAGCTGGCCCAGACGCTCGAGCAGCTCGGCCGCACGCCGGAGGCGACGCAGTCCTACCAGCGGATCCTCGACGAGCACCCGCGCTCGCCCTACCGCCAGCTCGCGCAGCAGAAGGTCCCCGCGACGACCGGCCCGTCGTTCACCCTCGGGACCTGAGCTCCCAGGGCGCCGCTCCGGCGGCGCCCGTTCGTCCACCTCGTGGCGACCCCCTACCGCATCCTGGCGAAGAAGCGCGCCGGGCTGCCGCTCGATGCGGCCGAGCTCGGCGCCGTGGCCCGCGGCGCCGCGGACGGCTCCTGGAGCGACGGCCAGCTCGGCGCCTTCCTGATGGCGGCGGCGATCCGCGGCCTCGACGCCGCCGAGACGCGCGCGCTGACGGTGGCCATGCTCGAGTCGGGCGAGCGCTGGCGGCTGGCCGACGAGGTGCCCGGCTTGGTCGACAAGCACTCGACCGGCGGCGTCGGCGACAAGGTCTCCTTG
Source organism: Thermoanaerobaculia bacterium (assembly GCA_036277075.1). Taxonomy (GTDB): domain Bacteria; phylum Acidobacteriota; class Thermoanaerobaculia; order Multivoradales; family UBA5704; genus DASUNQ01. Next base: position 2,214 of record DASUNQ010000332.1, on the reverse strand, counting down.
GTGCTGGCGCCGCTCCTCGCCGCCTGCGAGGTGCCGGTCGCGATGCTCGCCGGGCGGGGGCTCGGGCACACCGCCGGGACGATCGACAAGCTCGAGGCGATCCCCGGCGTCGACCTGACGCTCGACCGCCGCCGCACCCTCGAGCTGCTCGCGGGCTGCGGCGTCGCGGTGGGGGCGGCCACTGCCGCCGTCGCCCCCGCCGACCGCCGCCTCTACGCGCTGCGCGACGTGACCGCCACCGTGGACGCGCTGCCGTTGATGGTCGCCAGCATCCTGTCGAAGAAGCTCGCCCTGGGGGCCGCCGGGGTGGTGTTCGACGTCAAGACCGGCAACGGCGCCTTCCTCCCCGGTTTGGAAGCAGCGCAAGAGCTGGCGCGGCTCCTGGTCGAGACCTCGGAGGCGCTCGGCACGCCCGCCGCCGCGCTCCTGACCGACATGAGCCAGCCGCTCGGCCGCTGGGCCGGGCACGCGGCCGAGGTGATGGAGGCGCTGGACTGCTTGTCGGGTGAGGGACCCGAGGACCTGCGCGAGGTGACGTTCGCCCAGTGCGAGGAGGTCGCGCGGCTGGTGGGGCGGCCGGTCGGGCGCGCCGAGCTCGAGGCCGCGATCGCCTCGGGCCGCGCCCGGGAGCGCTTCGACCGTTGGGTGGAGCTCCAGGGGGCCGAGGCGGGGTGGGAGGAGAGGGTGCGCGCCGCGCTCGCGCCGCACGTCGTGCCGGTGCCCTCGCCGCGCGGCGGCGTCCTCGCCGCGATCGACACCCGCCAGCTCGGCCTCCTCCTCGCCGAAGCCGGCGGCGGCCGCGTCGTGCCGGGGAGCACGATCGATCACGGCGTCGCGCTCGAGAGCTTGAAGAAGATCGGGGAGCGCGTGGAAGAAGGCGCGGACCTCGCCCGCCTGCACCTGCGCCGCACCGACCCGGCGCTCGCCGCTCGCTTCGCCGACTGCTACACGGTCGCCGAGGCGGCCGCCGCACTGCCGCTCCTGCTCGGCCGCAGCTAGGTCGAGCTGCGCCCGAAGTTGGAGGCCAGGAGCGCCAGGTCCCTGCCGTCGATCTGGTCGTCGGTGTTGAGGTCGGCGAAGCCACGATAGCGGGTCTCGCCCCGCCGGGCGCCGAAGTGGGGGGCGAAGGCCAGGAGGTCGGCGCCGTCGACCCGGCCGTCGCGATCGATGTCCCCGGGCAGGAAGACCGTCCCCGCGATCACGAACTGCGTCACCTCGCGGTCGAGCGTGTTCGCCGGGGTGGCGCGGTCGCGCGAGCGCAGCCGCACCTGCACGACGCCGCTCCAGGGCGCCGGCGGCTCGTAGCGGATCTCGAGCTTGCGCTCGCTGCCGCTGATCGGCGTCTGCACCTCCACTCCGCCGATCACCAGCCGCGTCGCCGCGAGGTCGATCCCGGCGCCGAAGTCGTAGAGGTCGATGCGCAGCGGCGCGGTCGGGGAGACGCCCTGCGCGTCGAGGCCGGGCGAGATGAAGCCGAGGACCGGCGGCACCTCGTCGCGGTCGGTGAGGACGTCGGCGAAGACCTCCGCCAGCAGGTCGTAGCCGAGCGCGTTGGGGTGCACCTTGTCGTCGCCGCCGACGTAGAGGCGCGTGAAGTCGGGGGTGAGGCGGAAGAAGACCTCGAACGGGTCGGCGAGACGGCGTTCGTTCTGGAAGGCCAGCTCGCGCACCGCGGCGGCGATCTGGGCGGCGATCTGGTTCTTGCCGTCGTTGGTGGCCGAAGGGAGGCGCGGCACGAGCGTGGCGTGGACGGTCGGCACGCCGCGGTTCGCCGCCTTGCGCGCGATCTCCGCGAGGTTGAACTGGATCGTCTCGACCGAGAGGCGCCCGACGTCGTTCGTCCCCTCCATCAGCAGGAGGACGTCGTCGCCCGGCTGGAGCACGTTGACGATGCGCGTCACGCCCTCGGCCGTCGACTCGCCGGGAAGCCCCTCGTTGCGCACGTCGGCCGCCTGCCCGCGCGCTTGCAGCAGCGCCTCGAGCCGCGGCGGGTAGCCCTTCTCGACCCGCGCCGGGTCGTCGCCGACCCCGAAAGTGATGCTGTCGCCGAAGGCGACGTAGGTCGTCTGGGCGGCGGCGCCGGCGGGGAGGAGGGCGGCGCCGGCCAGGAGCGCGACGGCGGCCGCCCGCCTCACCGCGCCTTCTCCCAGGGGATCGCCAGCCGCCCGCGCGGCGCGGCGGTGCGGACGACGAGGACCGGCCCGCCGCCCGCCG
>DASUNQ010000331.1:0-13163 GCA_036277075.1 Thermoanaerobaculia bacterium | reverse complement strand
CTGCCGGCCTGGGCGGGGGGCGGCCCGGCGACGGTCGACTCGAGCGGCCTCGTCTTCGTCTGCGCCGGCGCCTTCGAGGGGCTCTACGACGCGGTCTACGACCGGGTGACGATCGGCCGCGACCGCGGCGCGCTGCAGCCGACGACGGTGGTCGAAGGGGGGAAGGTGCGTGAGGAGACCATCTTCGACCTCCGCCGGTGGCTGCGTAACGAGGACCTCTTCGAGTACGGCATGAGCCCGCAGTTCCTGTCGCGCTTCGACGCCGTGGTGCTGCTCGAGAACCTCTCGCGCGACGAGCTGGTGCGGATCTTCCTCGAGGCCCCCGACTCCGCCTTCCGGCAGACCCGCGCCTACTTCGAGAGCCGCGGCGTGCATCTCGCGCTCTCGCCGTCCGCCGTCCGCCGCATCGCCGCCGAGGCCGCCCGCCAGCCCCGCCTCGGCGCCCGCGCCCTCAAAGAGGTCTTCCGGCGGGTGATCCGCGACTACGAGTACGACCCGTCGGCCGCCGCGGCGGCGAACGGCGGCGTGCTGCCGATCGACCTCGCGGAGGTCGAAGCGGCGCTCGGGAGCTGACCGCTCGTCCCTGCAGAGGGCCGCTCGTCCCGGGCCGCGCGAACGCCGGGCGCGCGGTGCCTATCCTGCGGCCCATGGCACTCGTCCGGCTCGCGCGCTACCACCATCTGACCCTCGCCGCGGTCGCCTGCACCGCCTTCGGCGTGGCGGCGTTCAGCGGCTTCGCGACCCTCGTCTGGAACGCCCTCCTCGCGCCGCCGCCCTTCCCCGACGGCGAGCGACTGGTGAGGGTCTGGAGCTGGGATGCCGAGGGGGGCGGCCGGGAGGGACTGTCCTATCCGTGGGCGGCGGAGCTCGAACGGCGGCTCGAGACGCTCGACGCCCTCGAGCCGGTCGCCCCCGCGCGGCTGGTGATTGCCACCCCGGAAGGGAGCCGCCGTATCGAGGGCGAGGCCGTGCGGCCCGGCTACTTCCGCCTTCTGGGCGTACGGCCGCACCTCGGCCGCCTCTTCGCGGAGGACGACGGCGCCGTCGCTCTGCTCTCCCACCAGGCCTGGGGCGCGAGGTTCGCCTTCGATCCCGGAATCCTCGGGCGGACCCTCTCCAGCGACCGCGGGCCGCTGAGCGTCGTCGGCGTGCTCCCGCCCGACTTCTTCGGGACCGTGGAGGACGACAGCGGCGAGCTCGAGCTGTGGCTGCCTCTCGACGGCTATCTCACCCCCGAGGAGCGCGGGGACTCGGCGCGCCTTCGCCTGTGGGTCCTGGGGCGTCTTGCTCCCGGGGTCGAGCTCGCCGCGGCCGCCGCCGAAACCGAAGCCTTCGCGCAGAACGCGGGCGATCGGCGCCAGACGCTGCGGCTGGAGCCGTTCGGCGCCAATTGGCGCGAGGGGCTGCGGCAGGGCGGGCTGCTGCTCGTGGTGGCGGCGACGATGCTCCTGGCGACCGCCGGTCTCGACGTCGGCGTGCTCCTCCTCGCGCGCGGGCTGGAGCGGCGCCGGGAGGTCGCCATCCGGCTCGCGCTCGGCGCGACGCCGCGGAGGGTGCTCGCGCTCGCCCTGAGCGAGCCGCTGGCCGTGGTGGCGACCGGCGGCGCCCTGGGTGCCGCGCTCGGTCTGCTCGCGGTTCCCAAGCTGGCGCTGCTCTTCCCCGGAGTGCCTGCATACGTCTCGACACGGCCGGACCCCCGTTTCCTCCTCCTGGCCTTCGTCGTCCTGGCGCTCGTCGCGGCCGCCGCGGGCGCCGCCCCGGCGCTGCTCGCGTTGCGCACGCAGGCGCGCGACGCCCTCAGCGGAGGTCGCGGCGTGGTGGGGGACGCCGGGTGGGGCCGAGCGTGGCGCATTGCGGTGCTCTCGCAGCTCGCCCTGAGCGCGTGCCTCGCCATCGGCGCTGGGCTGCTGGTCCGCTCCTTCCACAACCTGGCAGGCCACCCGCTCGGGTTCCGCAGCCGAGACATGCTGCGCCTCGCTCTGTTCCTCGACGACCGCGACGTGCCGGACGACGCGGGGTTGCCAGCTGCCTTTGCGGAAATCCGCCGCGCCAGCATGGGAGTGGCGGGCGTCGAAGAGGTGAGCCTGCTGTGGCCCACCGTTCCCATCCGGTCGCCAGCGAGACTGCCGCTTCACGCTTCCGGTGTGGCCGCGACGGAGAGGGAGGAGGGCTTGCGCGTTGGAGTGTTCGCCGTGGACCACGCGTTCTTCGAGATCCTGGAGATCCCGCTCCTGGCGGGCCGCGCCTTCGAGTCCACGGAAGCCGCAAGGCCGGTCGCGGTCGTCGGCGAGTCGGTCGCCCGCCTCCTCGGAGGGACGGACCGCGCCGTCGGGCGCGGGGTGCGCGTCGGAGATCACGCCGTCCAGGTCGTCGGGGTCGTCGCCGACGCCATGTTCGGCGGCGCCCGCGAGGACGCCGACCACCGATACGAGGTCTACGTGCCGCTCGAGCTCGAGCCGCGGCGGGTGGTCTCCCTGGCCGTGCGCTCCCATGGTGACCCGCAGGTCGTGCTCGGACACCTCGCCCGCTCGCTCGGCGCCCTGGCTCCCTACTCCGCCGTTGACTGGTCCGACTCCTACTCCGCCCAGCTCGCCGAATGGAACGGCGACGCCCGGACGCTCACCGGGTTGGCCGCTGGTTTCGCGGCGGCCTCGACCCTGCTGGCCGGTGCGGCGCTCGCCGGCCTGCTCGCCGGCGGCGTCACGCGCCGGCGGCGCGAGTATGCCCTCCGGCTCGCGCTGGGGGCGTCGCCGCTCGGCTTGGGGGGCGGGATCCTCGCGGCCGGGGCCGGTCTGACCTCGGCAGGGCTCGCGTTGGGCTGGCTCCTCGCCATCCCGCTGCGGCGGCTCCTCGAGCGCGAGCTGTTCGGGATCGCCGGCGGCGAGCTGGCCAGCGGCCTGACCGCTAGCGCCGCGCTGCTCGTGGTGGCCGTCCTCGTCAGCCTGCCGCCGGCCCTGCGCGCCGCCCGCACGCATCCGATGACCGCGCTGCGCGACGAGTAGAGCCCCCGGAGAGCGTCGTCGCCTATCCCGTGGCGGGGCGCCACGGCACCTCGACCACCACCTCGGTGCCGCCCCGCGGCGGCGCGGCGAACGCGAAGCGGTGCCGGCCGCCGTAGAGCCGCTCGAGGCGTGCCGTGACGTTGCTCAAGCCGATGCCGGGGCGGGGAGGCGTCTCGGATCCGGGCCCGTCGTCCCAGACGCTGAGACGCAGCCATTCGCCCCGCCGCTCGACACGCAGCTCGAGCCTTCCGGCTCCCGGGCGGCGGGCGATCCCGTGACGGATGGCGTTCTCGAGCAGCGGCTGAAGCAGCAAGCCGGGGACCAGCGCCGCCTCGGCCTCGGGGTCCGACGCGATCAGCACCTCGAGCCGCTCGCCGAAACGGACCTCTTCGATCGCGAGAAAGGCGCGCGCCGACTCGAGCTCGCCGGCCAGCGGCACCTCGCCGGCATTGGCGGGGTCGAGCGCCCGGCGCAACAGGTCGGCGAGCCGCGCGATCATGCGCTGCGCCGCGGCCGGATCATCCATCACCAGCGAGGAGATGGTGTTGAGGGCGTTGAACATGAAATGAGGTTGCAGCTGTAGGCGCAGCATGTCGAGCTGCGCCTGCGTCAATCCGCGCTCGAGCTCCGCCTCGCGGACACGGGCTCGGCGCGACTGCTCGGCGACCGCGGCGCCGACGACCAGCGCCAGATAGACCAGCAGGTTGGCGTAGTAGGTGCGGGAAAAGAGCCTCACCACCCGCGCCGCGAGCCCTTGCCAGCCGTCGGCGGCGCCGTGGATCAGGCCGTAATCGAGGGCGCCGTGGACCAGGACCTGGAGCAGCGCGATGCCCGCGCCCGCAGCCGCGTGGAGGAGGAGCCGCGCCGGCCAGCCGGGTCCGAGCAGCGGCCACTGCCGGGCCAAACGCAGCACGAGGGGGGTCAACGCCGCCCAGGGAGCGAAATGGGCCGCCGCCTCGAGCAGTTGGAAGCCGAGCGTAGTGCGCGCGCCGCGCGCCGTGTGGAACAGGAACAGGTGGGACGCGTAGACGACCGCGGCCACACCCCACCCGCCGGTGACCAGGGCCGCGGTGGTCGCCCAGGACGCCGCAGCGCTTCGCGACCTAGTCACCTCGGCTTCGACTTTCCGGCGGCAGGCGCGGCAGCAGCCGGCGCCAGCGGCGGCTCAGCGGCACCCGCGAGCCGTCGTGGAGCACCACCTGGTGCCTGCTCCCCAAGGTTCGGCGGATCTCGCGCACCCGCCCGAGGTTGACGATCACCGAGCGGTGCACGCGCTGAAAGACCGCGGGATCGAGCGCCGCCGCGAGCTCCTTGAGCGTTCTGCGGACCAGGAACTCCTCGCCGCGGGCGCGCAGCGCGACGTAGTTGCCGCGGGCCAACAGGGCCTCGATCTCGCCCAGCTCGAGAACGACCGATCTTCCCGCCTTCTCGACCACCAGATGCTGGCGCCGCGAGTCCGGCGCGATCGCCGCCGACAGCTCGCCGAGCCTCGCCGCCCTTTCGTCCCGCGCCTCGCTCGCGAGGCGACGGAGCGCCCTGTCGAAAGCGAGATGGAAACGGTCGTCGTCGAAAGGCTTCAGGAGGTAATCGACGGTGCTCAGCTCGAAGGCCTTGACCGCGAACTCGTCGTGAGCGGTGACGAAGACCACCGGCGGCAGCACCGCCGGCCCGACCCGCTCGAGCACCTGCAGCCCGCTGCCGCCAGGCATCTGCACGTCCAGGAACAGCAGATCCACGCCGCCCAGGCGAAGGACCGTCACCGCCTCCTCCGCGTCGGCCGCCTCCTCGATGCTCCCCACCTCGGAGCGCGCCTCGAGCAGCCGCCTCAGCCGCCGCCGCGCCGGCGGCTCGTCGTCGACGATCAGGACCTGGAGTCGGTCTGGCTCGTCCGGGCCGCCGCGGCGCATCGCCGGCTAGCCGTTCGGCCGGCGCGTGGCGCGCGAGGTCATCACCTCCCGGTACCGCTTCCGCCGCCGGACGGCGTTCCAGACGTTGGGCGCCATGGAGAGGGCGAGGAGAAGGACCGCGGCGGCGACGAGCTGGACCATCACCGCGGAGCGCTCGGGGCCGGCGGCCTTGGTGAGGGTGGCGGAGAAGTAGGTGAAGAAGAGCGTGGCCGGGAGGAGCCCCAACGCAGTGGTGGCCAGGTACAGCCCGAACGGCACGCCGGCCAGCGCGGCGCCGTAGTTCACCACCGCGAACGGCAGCGGCATGAAGCGCGCGCCGACCAGGCTCCAGAAGCCGCGGCGCGCGATCGCCCGCTCGACGCGCTTGAGGCGCCGCCCCATGAGGTGCGCCACGAAGTCCCGCCCCAGCAGTCGCCCCAGCAGGTAGGTGACGGCGGCGGCCAGCACCGTGCCGAGGAAGCTCCATGCCCAGCCCTGGAGCGTACCGAAGACGACGCCCCCGGCGACCATCATCGGCGCCGCCGGCACGCCGATCGGGCAGAGCAGGACATAGCTCGCCACCAGCGCCGCCGGCGCCCACCAGCTCTCCCGCAGCTGTTCGAAGGTGGCGAGGATCGCCTCTTCGGAGAGCCGATCGGCGAGCGGCGTCCAGCGCAGCGCCGCGAAGCCGCCGCCGACGATCAGCAGGAGCAGGACGAAGCGGACGACGAGGCGGCGCGGGATGCGCGGCCGCTCGCTCGGCTCGTGCGTCACCGGCTCGGGGGTCAGGGGGTCGTGGGGAGCCCGGGGTGCTCTGCCGCGGGGCCGTCGAGGAGGAAGAACTGACGCATTTGCCGGTCGAGAATGCTCTGCGCGTCGGGGTCCATGAAGTTCAGGCGCAGCTCGTTGATGACCATGACCTCCATGCGCTGCCACTCGCGCCAGCAGTCGGCGCAGACGCGCTCCCCGAGCTCGCTCCCGAGCGGCCCCGGGAGCGGCGCGCGCTCGAGCGCCGGCGCGTCGGGCCGGCCGCAGCGCGCGCACGCCACGGCGGCCACCTAGCGCACCTCGCCCGGCAGCACGATGCGGCTCCCCATCCGCTCGACGACCTCCTTCGGCACCCGCACCAGGAAGACGAGGTCGTGCTCGCCCTGCCGGCCGCGCACCGCCTTGACCACCTCGTCCGGCACCGCCAGGGTGAGGTAGGCGGGGCGCTTGTCGTTGCGGCGGGCGCTGTCGGTGACCAGCTGCTCGACCGGCACGACCTCCACCCGCTCGGGGTACTTCTCGAGCGCGAAGCCGAGGGCCTGGCGGGGCTCAGTGGGCATGGGCGGCCGCGAGCGGCGCGGGCTGCACGGGACGCCCGAGCTCGCGCCGGAAGTAGGCGATGGTGCTCTCGAGACCCTCGGCGAGCCCCACTCTCGGCTCCCACCCCAGGCGCGTGCGCGCCAGCGTGATGTCCGGCTGGCGGGTCTTCGGGTCGTCCACCGGCAGCTCCTGGAAGACGATGGGCGAGGCGCTCCCCACCGCCGCGCGGATGGTCTCGGCGAACTCGCGGATCGTCATCTCGTGCGGGTTGCCGAGGTTGCACGGCTGCGCCAGGTCGCTCTCGAGCAGCCGCCAGATGCCCTCGATCAGGTCGTCGACGTAGCAGAAGGAGCGGGTCTGGCTGCCGTCGCCGAAGACGGTCATCGGCTCCCCCTGGAGCGCCTGCTGGATGAAGGCCGGCACCACCCGCCCGTCGCGCAGCCGCATGCGCGGGCCGTAGGTGTTGAAGATGCGCACGATGCGCACCTCGAGACCGTGGCAGCGGTGGTAGGCCATCGCCATCGCCTCGGCGAAGCGCTTGGCCTCGTCGTAGACCCCGCGCGGACCCACCGGGTTGACGTTGCCCCAGTAGCTCTCCGGCTGCGGGTGGATGAGCGGGTCGCCGTAGACCTCGGAGGTCGAAGCCAGCAGGTAGCGGGCGCCCTTGGCCTTGGCCAGCCCGAGGGTGTTGTGGGTGCCGAGCGAGCCGACCTTGAGGGTCTGGATCGGCAGCTCGAGGTAGTCGATCGGCGAGGCCGGCGAGGCGAAGTGGAGGACGGCCTCGACCTCCTCCTCGACCGCGAACGGACGCGAGACGTCGTGGCGCAGGACCCGGAAGTCGGCGCGGCCGAGGAGGTGGGCGATGTTGTCCATCCGTCCCGTCAGCAGGTTGTCGACGCAGAGCACGCGGCGCCCCTCGGCGAGCAGCCGCTCGCACAGGTGCGAGCCGAGGAAGCCGGCGCCGCCGGTGACGACGGCCCAGCGCTCGCTCACGGGCGGGCCTCCGAGAGGCTCTGCAGCGGCACCCCCTGGGGCCGCCCGGCGGCGGGGCTCCCTTCCGCGCGCCCGATCGAGACGTAGCGGAACCCCGCCTCGGCCATCTTCTCGGGCTCGTAGAGGTTGCGCAGGTCGACCACCAGCGGCCGCCGCATCGCCGCGTGCAGCCGCTCCGGCACGAGCTTCCGGAACTGGTTCCACTCGGTGAGGATGACCAGCGCGTCGGCCCCCTCGGCCGCCTCGTACGGGTTCTCGCAGAAGGTGACCGCGGGGAACAGCGGGCGGCAGCCGTCCATGGCCTCGGGGTCGAAGGCGCGCACCGCCGCGCCCCCCTCCAGCAGCCCCTGCACGATCGGCAGCGCCGGCGACTCGCGGAGGTCGTCGGTGTTGGGCTTGAAGGAGAGCCCGAGGACGGCGACGGTCTTGCCGGCGAAGTCGCCGACTGCGTCGCGGATCTTCTCGAGCATCCGCGCCTTGGTCGCGTCGTTGACGTCGAGCACCGCCTCGATGATGCGGAAGCGCAGGCCCTGGTCGCGCGCGATCTGCGCCACCGCGCGGGTGTCCTTGGGGAAGCAGGAGCCGCCGAAGCCGGGGCCGGGAGCGAGGAACTTGGGGCCGATCCGGCTGTCGAGCCCCATGCCCTTGGCCACCACCTCGACGTCCGCCCCCAGCGCCTCGCACAGCTCGGCGACCTCGTTGATGAACGAGATCTTGGTGGCCAGGAAGCCGTTCGAGGCGTACTTGATCAGCTCCGCGCTCTCGACGTCGGTGATGACGAACGGCACGTGCGCGGCGGCGAGCGGCGAGTAGACGTCGAGCATCAGCTCGACCGCCTTGGGGTCGCGGGTGCCGATCACCACCCGGTCGGGCTGCAGGAAGTCCTCGATCGCCGACCCCTCGCGCAGGAACTCGGGGTTGCTGACGATGGCGAAGCGGTGGCGGTCGCGCGTCCCCTGCTTGACGGTCTCCTCGATCATCTTGCCGGTGCCGATCGGCACCGTGCTCTTGGTGACGATGACCTTGTAGCCGTTGAGGTGCTGGGCGATCGAGGTCGCGACCTCGCGGATGAAGGTGAGATCGGCGCCGCCGGTGGGGAGCTGCGGCGTGCCGACGGCGATGAAGACCGCCTGCGCCTCCTCGATCGCCGGCCCCAGCTCGGTGCTGAAGCGGAGGCGCCCCTCGGCCATGTTGGTCTGCACCAGCTTCTCGAGCCCGGGCTCGTAGATCGGCACTTCGCCGCGCCCCAGCGCCTCGACCTTGGCGCGGTCCTTGTCGACGCCGACGACCTGCATCCCGAAGTCCGCCAGGCAGGCGCCGGTGACCAGGCCGACGTAACCACTCCCCACGACGCAGATGTTCATGGCTCGTGTTCCTTATACCAGGCGACGAACTTCCGGATGCCTTCGCGGATCGGTACTTTCGGAGAGTATCCCAGGAGGCGTCCCGCCTTGGTCACGTCGGCGTAGGTGATCGGCACGTCCCCGGGCTGCTCGGGCAGGCGCTCGACCCGCGGCTCGACCCCCAGCTCCTCGGCGATCCAGCGCACCAGGTCGGCAAGCGAGGTGGTATCGGCGCCGCCCAGGTTGAGGATCTCGAAGCCGGGCGCGAGGTCGAGCGCCGCCACCACGCCGTCGACGATGTCGTCGACGTAGGTGTAGTCGCGGCGGCTCTCGCCGTCGCCGTACATCGGCACCGCCCGCCCGCCCGCCAGCAGCCGGGTGAACTTGTGGATCGCCATCTCCGGCCGCTGCGCCGGCCCGTAGACGGTGAAGAAGCGCAGGCAGGCGGTGCGCAGCCCGTAGAGGTGGTGGTAGTTGAAGCAGAGCAGCTCGCCCGCGCGCTTGGTCGTCGCGTAGGGGCTGATCGGCTGGTCGACCGGGTCGTCCTCGGCGAACGGCACCTTCTCGTTGATGCCGTAGACCGACGAGGAGGAGCCGAAGAGGAAGGTCCGCGGCCCGTGGCGCCGCGCCGCCTCGAGGAGGCGCAGGGTGCCGACGCAGTTGACCTCCTCGTAGAGCACCGGCTCGGCGAGGCTCGGCCGCACGCCGGCGCGGGCCGCCAGGTGGACGACGGCATCGAAGTGGCCGGAGGCGAAGAGGCGCTCGACCAGCGCCGCGTCGCGGATGTCCCCCTCGACGAGGCGGAAGTCCGGCCGGCCGCGGAAGGGCTCGACGTTGCGCCGCTTGCGCGCCGGGTCGTAGTAGTCGTTGAAGTCGTCGAGCACCGTCACCCGGTCGCCGCGTGCGAACAGCCGGCGGACGAGGTGCGCGCCGATGAACCCGGCCCCGCCGGTGACCAGGACGTGGCTCATCGTCAGCGGGCGGGCGGCTCGGTGGTGGGCGGGGGAGGGGCCTGGGCGGGGGGCTCCGCATCGGGGACCGGCACCTGCGGCGCCCCCTGCGCGTCCTGGTAGCGCTTCTCGATCCCTTTCTTCTGCCGGCTGCGCACCAGCCAGCGCAGCAGCGGCGACTCGTCGACGCCGATCAGGATGTCGTTGACCGCGTCGTAGATCTGCGGGTCGTTGATCAGCCGCGCGGCGGCGCCCTCGCCCCGGTTCAGCTTGTCGGCCACCTCGTTCAGGGTGCGCACGAAGCCGCGCAGCTCGTCGCTCATCTGGCGGCCGTAGGCCTCGTCGTTGACCAGGCGCGGGAGCAGCCCCTCCTGCGACTGGAGGTTGCCCGAGAACTCCTGGAGGTCCTGGGCGATCTGGCGGGCGGTGGCCAGCGTCCGGTCGAACTCGACCTTGGTCTGCGGGTCGTTGAGCAGGCCGGGGAGGAGCCCCGGGCCGCTCTCCGCCTTGACGATCACGCTCTCCAGCCGGTCGACGGCGGCGCCGAACTGGTCGGCCAGCGTCGGGTCGTTGAGCAGGCGGGGCAGGAGCCCCCGGCCGGTCTCTACCTTGTCGGCGATCCGCTCGACGGTCTCGAAGGTCCCGACCATGGACTCGCGCAGGCGGCGTCCGGCCGGCGAGTCCGAGGTCAGCTCGCCGAGCAGGCCCTCGCCGCGCTCCATGCGCGCGAGGATCGTCGACAGCGAGGCGGAGATCTCGACCACGTTCGCCATCACGTCCTCGCCCGAGGCGAGGAGGGCGTCGACGTTGGTCGCCGCGGCGGCCTCGATCCGCCCGCCGTCGGGCACCTTCGGCAGCCCCTGCGAGCCGGATCCGAGCTCGATGAACTTGTCGCCGAGGAGGCCGAGGGTCTTGATGCGCGCCCGCGTGTCGGCGCGCACGCGGTCGGCGTAGCGCCGTTCGACGCTGATCCAGACGCGGATGAAGCGCTTCGCCGGGTCCTCGGGGAGGACCACCTCCTCCACCGTGCCGACGTCGACGCCGTTGAGCTGCACCGGGTTGCCGGCGCGCACGCCGGAGACGCTCCCGAAGTCGATGTAGTAGCGGTTCTTGCTCGCGAAGAGGTTGTTGCGGTCGCCGATCAGGAAGACGCCGAGGGCGAGGATGGCGATCGCCGCCAGCACCAGCGCGCCGACCTTCAGCTCGCGCCCTCTAGGCGGCATCTTCGTCCTCCTCGCGGCCGGCCAGGAAGGCGGCGAACTCCGGATGGCGCGTCCCGTCCGCCTGCTCCCAGCCGCCGAGGAAGGCGAAGCGGCCGCGGGTGAGGAAGCCGACGCGGTCGCCGACCTCGCGGCCGAGCTGCAGGTCGTGGGTCACCACCACCGCCGTCACCCCGAGCTCCTGCTGGATCGAGCGCATCAGCTTGCCGATGGTGGCCGAGGTCATCGGGTCGAGCCCGGTCGTCGGCTCGTCGAAGAGCATCACCTCGGGCTCGAGGGCGAGCGAGCGGGCGAGGGCGACGCGCTTCTTCATGCCGCCGGAGAGGTCGGCGGGCATCTTGCTCTCGACCCCCTTGAGCTTCACCATCTCCAGCTTCTCGCGCACCTTCTGGGCGATCTCCGGCTCGCCGAGCCCGCTGTGCTCGCGCAGCGGGAAGGCGACGTTGTCGAACACCGGCATCGAGTCGAACAGCGCCCCGCCCTGGAACAGCATGGCGATCCGCCGGCGGACCGGGAAGAGCTCGCGCTCCTCCATTTCCGAGATGAGCTGGCCGTCGAAGGTGACGGTGCCGGCGTCCGGCTTCTCGAGGCCGTTGAGCTGCCGCAGCGTCACGCTCTTGCCGCTCCCCGAGCGTCCCAGGATGACCAGCGACTCGCCGCGCAGGACGTCAAAGTCGACGCGGTCGAGGACCGCCCGGCGGGCGTAGCGCTTGACGAGACCTCGGACCTGGTAGAGCGCTTCCTGCACGGACTGGACCCCTAGGCGACGATGTAGAAGAGCTTGGTGAGGAAGAAGTCGGAGACGAGGATGAGGATCGAGGCGAGCACCACGGTGTTGGTGGTGGCGCGGCCGACGCCGTCGGCTCCCCCCTGCGTGGTGAGGCCATTGTAGCAGCCGACGATGGCGATGAAGTAGGCGAAGAAGAGCGCCTTTCCCAGGCCCGAGAAGATGTCGCCCAGGGTCAGCGAGTCGAGGACGTCGTTCAGGTAGAGCCCCGCGGGCAGGCCGAGCTGCACCCGCGACATGACCAGACCGCCGAGGATGCCCAGGAAGTCGCCGATCATGGTCAGCGCCGGCACCATGACCAGCGTCGCGACGAGCTTCGGCACGACCAGCTTCTTGACCGGGTCGGCCGCCATCGAGCGCAGGGCGTCGATCTGCTCGGTCACCTTCATGGTGCCGATCTCGGCGGTCATGCCCGAGCCGATCCTCCCGCCGACGATGAGCGCGGTCAGCACCGGCCCCAGCTCGCGGACCAGGGACTTCGACACCACCGAGCCGATGTAGTACTTGATGCCGAGCGACGGCAGGCTGTAGGCGGTCTGCAGCGCCAGCACCATGCCGGTGAAGATCGTGGTGATGCTCGCCACTCCGAGCGAGCGGACGCCGATCTGCTCCATCTGCCGGAACCACTCGCGCCAGTCGTAGGGGGGCCGCACCATGGCCGAGAAGGCGCGGCCGGTGAGGATCGCCAGCTCCCCGCTGCGCTCCACGAAGAGCTGCGCCCTCACGAACGGATCGGCCACCAGAGGACGGCGTGGCAGAGGCCGAAGGCCCCGTCCACGGCCGAGAGCGGCAGGAGCCCCGCGAGGTCCGGGCGCGGCAGGGCGGCGGCCAGCAGGGCGAGGCTGCCGAGGAGCCGGCCGCCGATCGCCACCGCGACCACGGCGCTGTAGCGCCGCGGGTCGCGCGCCGCCTCCAGGTAGAGGGCGGCGAGCATGAGGAGCAGGGTGGCGAGGACCCAGAGATAGAAGCGCTCCCCCGGCAGGGGGAGGTCGAGCCAGCGCGCCGGCAGCTGCGGCCGCGCCACCAGGAGCAGCGCGAACGCCGCGTCGTAGAGGGCGCCGGCGAGGAGCGAGAGCTGGAGCAGGCGCAGGAAGCGGAAGCGGCGCGCGAAGCGCGGCGGGAGGCCCATTCGCGCGGATTCTAGCAAGCGGGGTGCCGGCCCCCGGCGGGTGAGAGAATGCGCGTTCGTGTCCCCCGAGGTCGTGCGCCCTCGTCTCGCCGCGCGCCTCGCCACCGTCGTGGCGACGCTCTCGGGCAACGCGTTCCTGCTGCTAGGCACGCCGGTGCTCTCGATCCTCGCCATCGCCGTCGCGTTCCTCCCGCCGCGCGGCCAATGGACGTTCGTCGTCGCCCGCCTCTGGTCGCGCGGCCTGCTGGCGGCGGCGGCGGTGCGGGTGCGGGCCGAGGTCGACCCCGCCTTCGACCCGCGCGGCCGTTACGTCTTCCTCGCCAACCACCAGAGCCTCTTCGACATCCCGCTCATCCTCGCCACCACCCCCGGGCAGCTGCGCATGATGGCCAAGCGGAGCCTGTTCAAGATCCCGCTCTTCGGCTGGGCGATCCGCGCCGGCGGCTTCATCCCCATCGACCGCGAAGACCGCTCGACGGCGCGCAGCGCCTTCGCCTCGGCGGCGGCGCAGCTGCGCGCCGGCACCTCGATCCTCCTCTTCCCCG
>DASUNQ010000330.1:0-8778 GCA_036277075.1 Thermoanaerobaculia bacterium | reverse complement strand
GCCCGCCGCGCCGGCAGCCAGCTGGCGAAGAGGGCGACGCCGGCGAGCAGCGCCGGCACCGCCGCGAAGGTCAGCGGGTCGGTGGCGCGCACCCCGTAGAGGAAGCTGGCCAGCAGGCGGGTGGCGAGGAAGGCCCCGACCAGCCCCACCGCCGCGCCGGTCAGCACCAGCCGCAGCCCCTGCCCGACGACCAGCCGCTGCACCTGCTCGCGGCGGGCGCCGAGCGCCATCCGCAGCCCCATCTCGTGCCGGCGCTGGGTCACCCCGTAGCTGATGACGCCGTAGACGCCGACCGAGGCGAGGACCAGCGCCAGGCCGGCGAAGAGGGCGAGCAGGATGGTGCGGAAGCGCTGCTCGGCGAGCGACTGGGCGACGACCTCCGCGAGCGGCAGCACGGCGAAGACCGGCAGGTCCGGATCGGCGCGGCGGACCGCCTCGCGCACCGGGGCGGCGAGCCGCATGGGGTCGCCGTCGGTGCGCACCACCAGGGTGGCGGCGGACGAGGGGGCCTGCCCGATCGGCACGTAGGTCTCGGCGGCGGGCTCGGTGGCGAGCGCCTCGTGCCGCACGTCGCCGACGACGCCGACGACGGTCCGCCACTCGACGTCCTCGTCCTCCGGATCGCCGAAGGTGAGCCGCTTGCCGAGCGCCTCCTCCCCGGGCCAGGTCTTCTCCGCCATCGTGCGGTTGACGACCATGACCGGCAGCGCGCCCTCGCGGTCGCTGGCGAGCAGGCGGCGCCCGCGCAGGAGGGGGATCGACATCGTCTCGAGGTAGCCGGGGGTGACGAAGCGGATGTGGCTGTTCGGCTCCTGCCCCGGCGGCGGCTCCGGGCGCCCCTCGACGACGAAGGCCAGCACGAAGCCGCTGCCCCCGAGCGGCAGCGGGTAGCCGGCGCCGGCGCTGCGCACGCCGGGGATCGCCCGCACGTCGGCGAGCACCTGGTCGTAGAAGGCGGCGACCTTCGAGCTCTCCCCCTCCTCCTCCTCGTCGGGGTAGCGCGACTCCGGGAGGTTCACCTCGAGCGTGAGGACTCCGGCGGTCTCGAATCCCGGCGACACGCCGGAGAGGCCGGCGAAGCTGCGCAGCAGGAGGCCGGCGGAGACGAGCAGCACGAGGGTCAGCGCCACCTCGACGACGACCAGGGCGCCGCGCGCCGAGCGCGCGCGCACCCCGGTGCCGGCGCCGCGGCCCCCCTCCTTGAGCGACCCCTGGAGGTCGGGACGGGCGGCGTGGAGCGCCGGCACGAGGCCGAAGACGAGCCCGGTGAGGACGGCCAGCGCGAGGGTGAAGAGGAGGACCGGCGGCTCGAGCCCGATCTCGGCGGCGCGCGGGATGTTGTCGGCGTTCATCGCCACCAGCGCGCGGACGCCCCAGAGGGCGAGGAGGAGCCCGAGGGCGCCGCCGGCCAGCGCCAGCAGCACGCTCTCGGTCAGGAACTGGCGGATCAGCCGCCCGCGGCCGGCGCCGAGCGCGGTGCGGATCGCCACCTCGCGCTCGCGCGAGGCCATCCGCGCCAGCAGCAGGTTGGCGACGTTGGCGCAGGCGATGAGGAGCACGACCGCCACCGTGGCCATGAGCACCAGCAGCGCCGGGCGGACGTCCTCGACGACGAGCTCGCGCGTCGGGATGACGTTCACTCCCCAGCCGGTGTTCGAGTCCGGGTACTGCTTCTCGAGGCGGCCGGCGATGACCGACATCTCCGCCTGCGCGCGCTCGAGCGACACGCCCGGCTTGAGGCGCGCGGCCACGCCCACGAAGTGGGCGCCGCGCATGTCGGGGGTGATCTCGAGGGCGAGCGGCTGCCAGACCTCGACGCGGCTGGGGAACTGGAAGCCCTCGGCGGCGATGCCCACGACGGTGTGCGGCGAGCCGTCGAGCTCGACCGCGCGGCCGACGATCGCGGGGTCGGCGCCGAAGCGCCGCCGCCAGAGCCCGTGCGAGAGGACCGCCACCTTGGGCGCGCCGGGGCGGTCGTCGGCGGCGCCGATGCCGCGGCCGAGCGCCGGCGGCACGCCGAGGGTTTCGAAGAAGCCGGCCGAGACCTGCGCCCCCTCCAGCCGCTCCGGCTCGACGCCGCCGCCGGTGAGGCTCGGGTTGGCGCGGGTCAGCGCCGCCATGCCGGAGAACGACCGGCTCTGGTCGCGCCAGTCGACGAAGTTGGGGGGCGAGGAGCTGAAGCGGTCGAAGCCGCGCGTCGGGTTGGAGTCGATGAGCATCACCAGCCGCTCGGGGCTGGGGTACGGCAGCGGCTCGAGGAGGACGCCGTAGACGACGCTGAAGATCGCGGCGTTGGCGCCGATCCCCAGCGCCAGCGCGAGCAGCGCCGCGGCGGTGTGGCCCGGGCTGCGGCGCAGCGAGCGGAGGGCAAAGCGGATGTCCTGGCGGAGTCGTTCCAAGGGGCCTCCCGTGGCGTTCTCGATTCTACGCAGGGGCGGCGGCAGGGTTTTGGGTATTCTCCTCGCGATGGAGCCGCGCCCCGAACAGCAGCGCGCGTTGCACTATCTCCGCCGCAAGGGGACGGAGGCGCCGGTCGCGCGGTTGCGCGAGCAGGTTGCGGAGACGTTCGCGACGATCGAGGCGCTCCTGGACGAGGTGCCGCCCGGGCTGCGGGCGACGCGGCCGGGACCGGGCCGCTGGTCGGCCCACGAGATCGTCGATCACCTCGTCGAGAGCCACCGGCCGGCCGTCGAGCAGCTCGGCGCCCTCGTGGCCGGCGAGCGACCCGCGGGCGGGCCGGTCCGCGCGAGCCTCCAGTCCGCCGATCCGCTCGCGCGGCGCTGGGAGGACCTCGTGGCGGCGCTGCGGCAGGTCCACTCCGGCTATCGCGCGCTGCTCGAGCGGGCCACCGACGCCACGTCGCTCGCCGTCACGGCGCCGGTCGTGATGGTCGTCCAGGTCGCCGGGGACGACGGCGCTCTCGCCCCCGTCACCTGGGAGCGCGAGCTGGACTGGAAGGCCTTCGCCCAGGCGTTTCGCGTCCACACCGTCCAGCACCGCCAGCAGATCCTCGCCACGCTCGCCGCCCTCGGGCACCCGCCGGCAACGACCTGACGTGCGCTCGCTTCTCCTCCACAGCCTGTCCGTCCTCCTGCTCGCCGCCTGTCAGCCGCAGCCGGCGCCGCGACCGAGCCCGGAACCGCGGGCGGACCCCGGGCCCGCGGAGACGCCGGAGACCTCGGAGCGCTGGCTGGCGGTTTGGGAGGACGCGCGTCGCCGCGGCGTCGACTTCCGTGGGCTCGGCCCGGTTGCAGCGACGCGATGAGCGGCATCCGCTTTGAAGCTACCGTCACGGTGGCGCTCGACGGCCGCGAGTACCACGGCTGCGGTAGGTTCCTCGACTGAGAAGCACCCGCCTGCGAGCTGGCTCTCGGGCCGCGGCGCTCGTACATACTAGGGTGGTGACGGAGCTGACCTTCCGTTCGCGGATCGACCGGTGGCTGGTGGTCGTCCTGCTGGCGTCCTTCTCCATCCCCCTCCTCGTCATCCTGCCGCTGCTGGCCCTGACCGACGAGGTGGACCGCTGGAGCGTCCTCCTCGTGCTGGCGCTCCTGGCCCTCAACGCGCTCTTTGTCGTCTGGCTCTTCCGCTCGACTTATTACGTGCTCACGGTCGACGAGCTCCTGGTCCGCTCGGGGCCTTTTCGCTGGCGGGTGCCGCTCACCGCCATCACGCGAGTGCGGCCGTCCCGCAGCCTGCTCTCGGCGCCGGCGCTCTCACTCGACCGGCTGGAGATCCGCTACGACGGCGACACCCTCCTCATCTCGCCACGCGAGAAGGAGGAGTTTCTGCGCGCGCTCGGCGGGCGCGTCGCTCCGGGCGCTCTGGCGCGCTGACCGAGGAGAGGACGCTCATGCCCAGCCTGCGCGGCAGGACCCTGTTCGTCAGCGGCGCGAGCCGCGGCATCGGCAAGGCGATCGCGCTGCGCGCCGCCGCGGACGGCGCCAACGTGGTCGTCGCCAGCAAGACCGCCGAGCCGCACCCGAAGCTGCCGGGGACGATCTACAGCGCGGCGGCGGAGATCGAGGCCGCCGGGGGGCGGGCGCTGGCGGTGCAGATGGACATCCGCGACGAGGCGCAGGTCTACGCCGCGGTGGCGGCGGGGGTGGAGCGCTTCGGCGGCATCGACGTGCTGGTCAACAACGCCAGCGCGATCTCGCTGACCGGCACGCTGGAGACGCCGATGAAGAAGTTCGACCTCATGTGGGGGGTCAACGCGCGCGGCACCTTCCTCTGCTCGCAGGCCTGCATCCCGCACCTCAAGAAGTCCCCCAACCCGCACATCCTCAACCTCTCGCCGCCGCTCAACCTCAACCCGCGCTGGTTCGCGCGCAACCTGGCGTACACGATGTCCAAGTACGGCATGAGCCTGTGCGTTCTGGGGATGGCCGAGGAGCTCAAGGCGGACGGCGTCGCCGTCAACGCCCTCTGGCCGCGCACCGCGATCCTCACCGCCGCGCTCCAGGCGCTGGGCGGCGCCGTGCGCCCGGAGCTCTGCCGCAAGCCGGAGATCGTCGCCGACGCCGCCCACCTGATCCTCACCCGCGACAGCCGCTGCTGCAGCGGCAACTTCTACCTCGACGACGAGGTCCTGGCGGCGGCGGGGATCACCGACCTGGAGCCGTACGCCGTCCAGCCCGGCCACGAGCTGTTCCCGGACTTCTTCCTGGATTGAGGATGTATTAAGTGCTTCTTGTACCCACCCCGACATTCGGGAGGCGATCCAACGCTTTCTCAAGTACGGTTGTGAACCGATAGGGGAGCAGGATCCCTACAAATGGCACTAGTTCCGGGTTCCACCGTAAGCTGAGTGGCAACTCAGCCTCGTCATAAGATCTAGACTCCTCTACGAGCGCGCGAAATGACTGTGGCCCCGGCAACTGCCATTCACGCAAGCGCCCCAACCTTTCTCTCGGGTGCAGCAGGCTCACGGTTTCTCTACCTGATACTCGCAGATCCAAAGGTGTGTCAGCGGCCTCCAGAGCCTCTCCAGAGGCTCCCGAAGCCCTCGCCGTGCTAGCCAATTCACTGCCAGGTGCGCACTGTAACTTCTGCCCGCGAACTCTTCTTCGGACGAATCGAGGCCTATCTCGATAGCGAGAGCGTCCTCAATGCTGTGATACGGATCAGGGATCCCTAATTTCGTTCGCGGTTGATTTTCCTTTAGGACCGTTTCGAGCCAACGACATATCAGATCCGAGGCGGCCTCTTCTGCGCCGAGCGCCTCAAGGCAGTTCGCGATAGCGAACAGGCACGGTACCCCTGCCTCGCCCAAGACCTCCAGATACAGCACCTCGCGGTCGAGAACTCGCCGAACCGAGTCATTCCACTTGCAGCCACGCAAGCAAATCGTGGCTTAGTCTAGCTTTGAGTTGCGGGAAATCAGGAAGCACTTTTGCAGGTACCCGAGTCAGCAATCCAGAACTGTGTTCTCTGTCGACTCGAGCCGCTCGATGTCTGCGAGATCCTGCAGCCTCCCGCTCGTTCTCTTGTTCTGGACCAGATGACGGCGGGAGAGCACGGCGGCACGCTCCCCTGCGAACGTAGTTTCGACGCGCTCTGCCCACGCCTCGGCGAAAGCGACGCCGTCGATCGAAGTCAGCACGTCGATTCGCACGGGCGGGAGTCCGACCTGGTAGATCAGGTCCGGTTGCGCCAGGTCGTCCTTGCTTAGCTCGTGCAGTGGAGCCCCGAACGCTGCGAGCGCGCGGAGCACCCTCGGTGCATTGTCGGGGGAAGGGTTGACCCAGACGTCGAGATCCTTGGTTGCCCGGACGTGGCCGTGCGCGGCGAGCGCGTGCGCACCGACCACCAGGTAATCAACGCCGGCGGCGTTGAACTCGGCTAACAGATCTCTGAAGTCGGGGTGCACGTTCGCTCCCGCTGTTCCATCCAAGGCAGGCCTGGGTGAGCGTCCACACGCCCTCGATGCGCTCCTCCATCGAGCGAGTGAGCCATTCGCGGTCCTCCAGAACCGAGTCGCCCCGACGGATCAGGCGCGACGTCATTCGGCGTTCGCTTCGGGCGCTCATCAGCAGTGGATTCTATCAGCCGCTAGGCTTGGCGAAGCTCTGCCTTTTCAGGAGTTTCCAGCCTGAATCGTCTTGAGCAGCGCGATGTTGTCGCGGTGGCCGGTGAGGCGGGCGGTGACCTTGCCGCGGATCGGGTAGCCGAGCAGGTAGAGGTCGCCGATGATGTCGAGGATCTTGTGGCGGGCGAACTCGTCGGGGAAGCGCAGCTCGGTGTTGACGATCTCGTCCTCGCCCACGAGGATGAAGTTGTCCAGGCGGCCGCCGGAGCCGAGGCCCAGCTCGTTCATCATCCGGACGTCCTTCAAGAACCCGAAGGTGCGGGAGGGGGCGATCTCCTCCCGGTAGCGGGCGAAGTCGGTGAGCGTGAAGGCGTAGCGCTGCTCGCCGACCGGGGGCGGGTAGCGCAGCTCGTAGGAGACGGCGAAGCCGTCGAAGGGCTCGAGCGCCAGGCTCTTGCCGCCTTCGCCGAGCACCTCGTAGCGGCGGTCGACGACGAGCTCCTGCTGCGGCTCCCCCTGCTCGACCACCCCGACCTCCTCGAGCACCTGGCAGAACTCGAGCGCCGAGCCGTCGAGCACCGGGATCTCGCCGTGCACCTTGACCAGGAGGTTCGCCACCCCCGCGGCGTGGAGCGCGGAGAGGAAATGCTCCACGGTGCGCACGCTCTCGCCGTCGCGCGAGAGCGTGGTCGCGTAATCGGTGTCGGCCACGGCGCGGACGTGCGCCGGGATCTGGGCGCCCGCCGGCAGGGTCACGAAATGGATGCCGGTGTTCGGCGGCAGCGGCTGGATCACCATGCCGGTGCGCCCGCCGGAGTGGAGCCCGAGGCCGTAGAGCACCGTGCTGTGGCGGATCGTCCTCTGCGCCCGGTCCGCGGCGCGCAGCAGGCGCAGCGGCGGCGGCGGCTCGAGCTGCCGCTCCTCGGCGCGGGCCGGCGCGGCCGGCCCCGGCAGCGCCGCCTCGTCTCCCAGGCTCCGCTTCATCGCCAGCGCGCCGGCGACGGCGTCGACCGCGCGGCGGTACGAGAGCGGCTTCTCGAGATAGTCGAAGGCCCCCATCTTGATCGCCCTGACCGCCGTCGCCGTCGTGCCGTGGCCGGACATCATCACGACCGCCGCCGCCGGGTCGCTCGCGCGCAGCGCCTGCAGAGTCTCGAGGCCGTCGCGGTCGGCGAGCCAGACGTCGAGGAAGACCACGTCCGGCCGCGCCTCGGCATAAAGGCGCAGCGCCTCGGCACCGCTCTGGGTGGCCAGCGTGCGGTAGCCCTCGTCCGCCAGGATGCCGGACAGCGTCGAGAGGATCCCCGGCTCGTCGTCGACGATGAGCACCAGCTCGCTCATGGCGGCGGCGGGTCCGCCGGCGGCTGCCCGAGGCGGGTCTCCATCTCCGCCGCGGCGTAGGCGACGGCCACCCAGGCGGCGACGTTCTGGTCGAGGTCGCGCGCCGAGACCTTGTCGAGCGTGTCGTTCGGGGAGTGGTGGCGATCGAAATAGAAGGTGCCGTCCTGCGCCAGCGCCACGACCGGCACCCGCGCCGGCCGCAGCGGGATCAGATCGGCCCCGCCGCCGGCCTCGTTGCCGCCCCGGGAAACGCCGAGCGGCTCGAGGAGGGCGGCGATCTCCTCGACCGCGGGCAGCGATTCGGCGGCGACGCGGGTGGAGAGCTCGTAGACGCGTCCGTCGCCGAAGTCGGACTCACCGGCCAGGACGTGCCGCGGCAGCTCGTCGGCGTGCGCCGCGGCGTAGGCGCGCGCGCCGGAGAGCCCGAACTCCTCGTTGGCGTAGAGGACGACCCGCACCGTCCGCCGCGGCGGGCGCGGCAGCGCGCCGATGCGCCGTGCCGCCTCGATGACGATGCCGCACCCCGCGGCGTCGTCGAGGGCGCCGGTGCCGAGGTCCCAGGAGTCCAGGTGACAGGCGAGGAGGACGACCTCCTCCGGCCGCTCCCGCCCGCGCACCTCCCCGACGACGTTGGCGCTAGGCTCCGGGGGCAGCTCACGGCTCCGCAGCGCCAGCCGGAAGGTCACCGGCCGGCCGCTCGCGAGCTGCGCTCGGAGGAGGTCGGCGTCGGGGTTCGAGAGCGCGGCCGCGGGGATGCGCGGCACCCCCTCCTCGTAGCGCAGGCTGCCGGTGTGGGGCAGGCGGTCGTCCGAGGTCCCGACGGAGCGAATGAGGAGCGCCACCGCCCCGAGCTTGGCGGCGCGCGAGGGGCCGGCGCCGCGGATCCCGACGGTCCGGCCGTAGCCCGCGCCGTCGCGGCGGCGCGGCATCCGCGGCGACAGGAAGACGATCTTGCCGCGCGCCCGCTCGCCGAGGGCGTCGAGCGCCTCGAGGGAGCCCGCCTCGACGACCTCGGCCTCGATCCCCGCCTCCGGCGTGGCGACGCTGCCGCCGAGGGCGGTCAGCACGACCGGCTGCGCGAAGGGGGCGGTGATCCGACCCTCGATCGTGCCGCGATCCCAGTGCGGCACCTCGACCGGCTCGGCACGCACGTTCGCGAAGCCCAAGGCGCGCAGCGTCCGCAGCCCCCACTCGACGGCGGCCTTGTCGCCCGGGGAGCCGGCGAGGCGCGGACCGACCTCGGTGGTCAACGAGCGGACGATCTCGTAGGCGCCGGTCCCCTGGAGCGCCGCGGCCTGGAGCGCCGCGGCGGTCTCGCGGAGCTCCGCCGGGAGGGCGGCTGGGGGTGGGGCCTGGGGAGCGGGGGCGGCGGCGAGAGCGGCCGCCGCGGTCGAGAGAGCGAGCGC
>DASUNQ010000329.1:0-2660 GCA_036277075.1 Thermoanaerobaculia bacterium | reverse complement strand
GTCGCCCCGGTCGCTCCGATCGCCCCGGTTCCGCCCGTGGTCCCGGTCCCGGTCCTGGCGGGGACGGGCGCCGTGCCGGCCACGCCGGTGGCCGCGGTGGCGGCCGTGCCGGCCGTTCCGGCGGTCCCGGCCGTCCCCGCGGTCCCGGCCCGGTTCGGGCGCGGCCACGCCTACGGCCACGACGAGGACGACGAGGCGTTCGTCGTCCTCCTCGGCGACGAGGACGAGGCCCTGGTCAACGGCACGGGCGGCGACTTCGCGCGCGCCAAGCGGACGATCGGCCCGCGCGGCCGCGGCGTCTGGTTCGAGCGCGACGGCAAGGAGTATCTGGTCCGCGACGAGGGGACCCTGCGGAAGGTCGAGGCCCTCTTCGCGCCGGCGCGGGACCTCGGCCGGCGGCAGGGGGAGCTGGGCAAGAGACAGGGCGAGCTGGGGCGGCAGCAGGGTGAGCTGGGCAAGCAGCAGGGAGAGCTCGGCAAGCAGCAGGGGGAGCTGGGGCGCGCGCACGGGGAGCTTGCCGCCCGCCAGGGGCAGTTGCACGGCAAGCTGGCGCAGCTCCACGCGTCGCGGATCGGCAGCGAGGGGGAGGAGCGCGAGGCGCTCGACCGCGCGGTCCGCGAGCTGGAAGAGAAGATCCACGAGCTGAACCGCCAGATGAGCGACCAGGGCCGCCAGAGGGATCTCGTCGAGCGGCAGGGGGAGCTGGCGCGCGAGCAAGGCGTCCTGGCGCGGCAGCAAGGCGAGCTGGCGCGGCAGCAGGGCGAGCTGGCGCGGCAACAAGGGGAGCTGGCGCGCGAGGCGTACCGCCAGTTCCGCGAGCTGCTCGACGGCGCGCTCGCGAGCGGCGTGGCGCAGCCGCTCGAGTAGGTATCCGTCGCGCCGGGCGCGCGATGCTAGCCTCCGCGGCGCCGGCCGCCTCACGCCGGCGCCGCCCATGACCCCCCTCGATCTCCTGCGCGCCGTCGGCCCCGCGCTGCTGGCGCTCGCCGCCGCCTACTCCGTCGACCGCCTGTGCGCCGCCAAAGGGGTCCTGCCCCCCGGTTTTGCCATGCCCTGGCGGCGCGGCGCGGCGATGGCGCTGCTCGCCGGCGTCTTGTGGATCGGCGTCTTCGCGCCGCTCGGCATGCTGGGCCTCGAGACCGAGCTGGACGTCGCCGGGCTGACGATCCCGCGCCTCTTCCTGCTCCACGCCATCCTCGCCGGCACGCTCCTCGTCTGGTTCCTGCTCGGCTATGCGGGAAGCGGCGGCGGTCTGGGCCGGCTCTTCGCGGCGCAGTTCGGCTTCCGCGCGCCGCAGCCGGCGCGCGAGCTCGGTCTCGGGCTGGTGCTGGGGTTGGCGAGCTGGGCGGCGGCGCTCGGCGCGATGATGGCGGCGGCCCTCGTCGTTCTCACGCTCGGCGGCGAGGACGCGCTGCCCAAGGCGCCGCCGGCGCTCTTCCCCTGGATCGCCGCCCTGCCGGCCGGCGTGCGCCTGCTGGTGAGCCTCTCGGCCGGCGCCGTCGAGGAGACCTTCTTCCGCGGCTTCCTGCAGCCGCGCGCCGGGCTCCTCCTCTCGACCCTCTTCTTCGTTCTCGCGCACGCCTCCTACGCGCAGCCGCTGATGCTCGTCGGCGTGACCGTGCTGTCGCTGCTCTACGGCGGGCTGGTGCGCTGGCGGCAGAGCGTCTGGGCGGCGATCGCGGCGCACGCCCTCTTCGACGCCGTGCAGCTCCTGGTCGTGGTTCCGGCGGCGCTGGAGCTCCTGGGGCGCCAGGCAAGGTAGGCGCGAAAGCTTTCGCGCCGGGCTCCAATCAACCGCCCGATGCTAGACTCCGCGCGAGGCTGCGCTCCAGTGCCCGAAGAGCCCCGCGTCCACCTGGCGATCTGCAGCCGCTTCGAGAACATCGAGCTCGTCCAGGTGGTGCTCAACGACGCGCTCGAGGGCATGGGGATCGACGACGACACCCGCCACTGGGTTGGGCTGGCGGTGCGCGAGGCGGTGGCCAACGCGATCAAGCACGGCAACCGGCAGGACCCGGGCAAGCAGGTGGAGGTGGACTGGGCGGTGGAGGGGAGCGAGCTGATCGTCCGCGTGCGCGACGAAGGGGAGGGGTTCGACGCCGCGCGCCTCGACAACCCGCTGGCGCCCGAGAACCTGCTCAAGCCCAACGGGCGCGGCATCTTCTACATGAAGAGCTTCATGGACCGGATCGATTACGGCTCCGGACCGGACGGCGGCACCGAGGTCACGCTGCGCAAGCGGATGGCCGGCCGGCCGGCGGAGGCGTCGCGAATTCCACAGGAGGGACAATGAAGATCACGCAGAAGCAGGTCGGCAACGTCACCGTGCTGGGGGTCGACGGCAAGATCACCATCGGCGCCGGGGACCTCGCGCTGCGGCAGGCGGTGCAGCAGGCGCTCGAAGGCGGCACCGGCAATCTGGTCATCAACCTCAGCCGCGTGACCCAGATCGACTCCTCCGGCGTCGGCGAGCTGGTGAGCGCCTACACCACGGCGATGAACCGCGGCTGCAAGCTGAGGCTCGCCTGCATCCCGCAGAAGGTCAACGACGTGCTCACGATCACCCAGCTCATCACCGTCTTCGACGTCTACGACACCGAGGACGAGGCGGTCCGCTCCTTCCAGTAAGGCCCACGATGCCCGCTCCCGCCCGGCCCGCG
>DASUNQ010000328.1:0-17744 GCA_036277075.1 Thermoanaerobaculia bacterium | reverse complement strand
CGGCAGCTCGTCATCGCGCCGAAGGGCCCGTCGGTCGCGTCGGCGAGCATGGCGCCCGCGGCGTCCACCCAGAGGCGGTGCGCCACCGGCAGCCCCTCGATCGTCTCATCGACCGCCAGCGCGCCGGCCGCCGCCGCGCACGGCGGCTCGCCTGCCGCGCCCGGTGCGGCGACCGCGCGCCGCACCCGCACCACGCGCTGCAGCTCGGGCGAGAAGACGGCGAACTCGATGGCGTCGCCGGCCGCGCGCAGCCGCTCGGCGGTCAGCCGCGCGACGCCGGCGGGGCCGAGCAGGCGCTCCGGCCCGCGCGGGATCGTCCGCTCCTGCCCGGCGGCGGCGATGTGGACCTCGTCGCCGGCGACGCGCACCTCGAGCCGCATCGCCTGCTGCGACAGGAGCGACTCGAAGCCGAGCGACTGGAGGTCGCCCGCCGGCGTCTCGCGCGCGACGGTCGCGAAGCGCATCTCGAAGCTCTTGCCGAGGCGGTTCAGCCGCGCGACGAGGACCGAGTCGGTGCGCAGCGCACCGTCTTCGGCGCTCGCGGCCTCCGAGAGGTGCCCGACCGGCGTGCCGCCGATCGCGTAGGTGTACCAGCGCTCCTCGGCCGCGGCCCCTCGGGCGGCGAGGAAAACGACGATCAAGGTGCGCAGCCGTCGGCTCATCTCCGTGCCTCCGGAGAGAAGAGTCCCGTACGTCGAGATTCCATTACAGCGCCGAGGGGACCTCCGGGAGCCTGGCGCGCATCCAGCCGCCTCGATCCATGCCGCGGGGCTGCCGGCGCTGCTGGCCGACCGGATGGCGATTGGGGTGTAAGCACGAAGTCTCTGTAACAATCTCTGGTCCCACTCGCCGGAGAGGGCGGAGGTGCCTCCGCCATGGCGCAAGAGTACGTCTTCCGCTTTCTCTCAGTCCGTCCGGCCAACACACAGAAGAAACGCGAGCGCGCGCCGGCCAAGACACCACTCCTCCCGGACAGGGTGCCGGACTCTGAGCTCCGCCGCGGCCTCGCCGCCGCCCACGGCGCCGGCGCCGGCCGCAACGAGGTCCGGCGCCTGGTGGCCGAGTTCAAGCGCGGCAACCGCTACGTTCGCGACCTCGACGCGCTCCCCTTCGACGTGCGGCCGGGGCTCAAGTGGGCTGAGACGCGCGCCAACGCGCTGCCGCCGGAGCTGAACTCCCGTGCCGAGCTCGAGGAAGTGTACGGCCGGCCGCTCGACCGCCTCGCAGGCTCGCAGGAGTTCACGGAGGCCCTCGGTCGGCTCGCCGACACGCTGCTCGCCGAGACGCTGCTCCCCGCCGGCGAGTCGGCGAACCTCGACCAGCTCACTGCCGCTTACAAGCTCCTGCTCCTTATCGTTGACCTCGCCGCCGGTGTCGAGCTGCCAGAGGAGCAGACGATCGGCGAGCTCGTGGCCTCACGCACCCTGGTGGTGCCGTCGCTCGGGAAGCTGCCGCTACAGCGGGTCGAGCCACCGCCACCGCCCCCTTCGCCGCCGCCCGACCCGGCGGCGGCCGAGCGCGAGAGGATCAAGAATCGGATCGCCGACCTCGAAGCGGCACACCGCGAACTCGCCAACCTGGCGCTTGACCCCAAGGCCCTCTACAAGCCGACTCAACCGATCAAAGAGTCCGCGCGCCTGGCCGCCCTCGAGGGGCGGATGCGCGCGGTGGAGGGCGCGAAGCCGGAGCGCGACCTCGCCGCAAGCGCTGCCGTGCCGCCGGGGCCGCAGCTCACCGAGCTGCGCGGTGCCGGCGCGGTGGTCCTAGCGCACGCGCGCGCCGCCGGGCTCTCGGGCGCGACCAAACGCGCTCTGAGCGAACTCAAAGTGGACACCAAGAACATCGATCCGGTGGCGACGGTCGGGGTGATCGAGCGTGAGCTCGACCATCTCGCCTCCCGTCTACCCGCGAGCGAGGCCCACAGCGCCTATCTCGTCTTCGGTGGCGCCCGACTGGAGGTGTCGAAGCTCAAGGAGTCGCTCGGCATCTTCCCAGGCGCAAAGCCGCCGGCCGCGGTCTTCGCGCACCCCTGCTCGTTCCGCGCCGGCGTCGGCGACCTGCTCCTCGTCAAGCAGACCCTCAAGGCGTACGAGCTGGCCGAGTTCGCGCACGTTGAGAACGTCCTCGCCGGCGAGTCGCGCCTGCGCGAGCACCGGCGCCTCAACATTCGCGAGGAGATCGAGGTCTCGGAGGAGGAACGCGAGACCGAGAAGGAGCGGGACCTCCAGAGCACCGAGCGCAACGAGATGCAAAGTGAAGCCGAGAGGACGGTCAAGAGCCAGTTCGAGCTCGAGGCGGGTCTGCAGGTGAGCGGCTCGTACGGGCCGGCGGTGAGCTTCTCGGCGAGCCTCAACGCGAGCTTCTCGACGACCACCGAAGAGACCCAGCGCAAGGCGGTCTCCTACTCGCGCGAGGTGACGGAGAAAACCTCGGAGCGTGTGCGCGAACGGGTGCGTCGGGAACTGCGGCGGCGCCTGCTCGAAGAAATCCAGGAGATCAATCGCCACTCGATCGACAACTCCAACGCCGCCGCCGGCCACGTCCGCGGCATCTACCGCTGGCTCAACAAAGTGTATGACGCCCAGATTTTCAACTACGGGCAGCGGATGATGTACGAGTTCGTGGTACCCGAGCCCGCCGCCTATTTCCTTTATGCTTTGATCGAAAACCCCCCTCAGGACATGGAGCTGGTCAAGCCCGACGCGCCGACCTACTTTGGCGCGCCGCTCAAGCCGTCGCACCTGACGCGTGGCAACTATCACGACTACGTCGCGCGCTACCAGGTGCGCAACGCCCCGGCGCCGCCGCCCGAGTTCCAGCACGTCGCCTACTTCGACAAACAGGACAAGGTGGAAGGGGGCACGAACATCGGACGCGCCGGCAAGATCGAGGTGCCGACCGGCTACGAGGGCTACGCCGCCTCGGTCTTGCACGAGTCGTCGCTCACCGAGGGCAAGCCGTTCGCCTTCCACGTCATGCTCGGCAACACCACCTTCGACTGCTCGAGCTACTGGGGAGCGGACTACAAGGACCTCGGAAAGCGCTATAAGGAGCTCGCCGTCGCCTACCACCTCTTCAACACCTGGAGCTTCACCCTCGGCGTTGACGTCTACTGCCGGATCACCGCCGAAGGCTTCGCCAAGTGGCAGCAGCAAGTCTACGACGCGATCGTCGAGGCCTACCTGGTTCAGAAGGCGCAGTACGACGAGCAGGTCGCAGCCCTCGCCATCCAGAAGGGGATCCCGATTCTCGGCCGCAACCCGCTCGAGAACCGGCGCCTCGAGCGCGAGGAGCTCAAAAAGCTCGTGCTGATGATGCTCACTGGCTCGAACGACATCGCCCTCGACTCGTTCTACGCCGGCTCGGAGCCGCTCATGCGGCTCGACCGTGCGTGCCCCAA
Organism: Thermoanaerobaculia bacterium; assembly: GCA_036277075.1. Lineage (GTDB taxonomy): Bacteria > Acidobacteriota > Thermoanaerobaculia > Multivoradales > UBA5704 > DASUNQ01. The sequence continues at coordinate 14,344 of DASUNQ010000328.1, read as the reverse complement.
CGGCTCGCGCATCCGCTTCTTCGAGAACGCTTTCGAGTGGACGAACATGCTCTACATCCTCTACCCTTACTTCTGGGGGCGGAAGCCGCGCTGGATCTCGGCCCTCCACCTGACCGATCCCGACCTGGAGTTCGCGGCCTTCCTGAAGTCCGGCGCGGCGCGGGTGCAGGTGCCGGTGCGCCCCGGGTTCGAGCGCGCCGTCGCGCACTTCTGCCAGTTCGGCGAGATCTGGGAAGGCAACGACGCGCCGCTGCTCGACGACGACCTCTACGTACCGGTCGTCGACGAGATCGCCGCCAACCTGGGCAAGCTCGACGACGGCGTGCCCTACCCGCCGGGCTCGGGGCCGTGGGAAGTGCGCATCCCGACCTCGCTCGTGCTGCTCCAGGATCTCGACGAGATCCCCGGCATCCGCGACATCCTGACCGGCGCCAACGTCGACGTCGGCGGCTGAGGCGGGGCGTGCCGGACCTCGAGCTGCACGCCGACTTCGACCGCGACGGGCGGGTGAGCGGCACGCCCGCCGAGCGCACCGCCCGCCAGGCAGCGCCCGGGGCGGTCGTCGTGGCGAACCTCGACGTCGATCGCCGCGCGCTGCCGCCGCAAGTGGCCGCCGGACCGGACATCACACTCGATTACGCGCAGCCCACCAAGCCGGCTGCCGACGACGAGGTGCTGCCGCTGCACGTGCGGGTGGTCAACGCCGCGGCGCTGCCCGGGGTGCAGTTCCTCCTCCGCTTCCCGGGTATCCACTCCGTCCGCATGCGCGTCTACGACGACCGCGGGATCATCCTGCCATCCATCCCGCCCGTCGCACACGAGCGACCGCTCGCCTTCGCTCCCGCCCAGGCGCAGCTCGACCTCCGGCTCGAGGCCCGTACCGTCCCCGGTTCGCCGTTCGCGCGTGCGACGCTCTTCGACACTCGCTTCGAGCCCGACGCCGTCGACGAGTCGGGCTTCGCCGTCGAGCTCGTGGGGCGCGACGCGGCGCACCGGGAGACCGTCCACGACCGCGCTCAGTTCAGCGTCGCCCCCGTGCTCTTCCTCGACAACGGTGCGCGGGCGGTCCGTCTCTACATCTGCGACCTCCCAGACAACCAGGCCTCCCTCGCCGACGTGCGGGCGGCGCTCCAGGGTGTTGCGGGGCTCCAGCTCGTCACCGTGCCCGTGGACGTCGCGCAGGGGGACACCTGGCTCCAGGACCAGTTTCAGGCCGGCATCGTCGTCGGGGCCGACGGCTGGCGGCATCTCATCGTCCACCTGCCGCGCCTGCGCTCGAACTTCGTGCATTCGCAGCCGGGGCAGAACCTCGCCCGCTTCGTGCGCAGCCACTTCCCGGCGCGCAACGTCGGGGTGATGGACGACTTCTGGCAGCGCCGCCTGGTCTTCGCCGACGCCGCCGGCAGACAGCAGGAGATCCCCTTCAGCGATTGCATCGCGCTCGCCGAGGCGATGCAGAAGGTCTTCGCCCTGCTCGAGCTGCTCAACCGTGTCCTGTCGCGCCTGGACCGGGCGTGGCAGCCGCGGCTCGACCTCACCTGGTCCGACGCCCGCCTGGAGCTGCCCCGCCTCGTCGCGGTCCTGCGCCGGAGAGTCCGCGAGGCGCTGAGCGGCGCTTCGGACGAGCGGCGGGCGGTGCTCGAGGCCGCGCGGCAGGACGCCGAGACGCGGCTGCGGCAGCTCGAGGGGGCGCTGCCGCTCGCCGGCGAGCGCTTCCGGCTGCCGGCGGGGAGGGGGACCATGGAGGTCGATGCGCAACGCGCCGACGAGCTCTTCGTCCGCCTCAACCAGTTCCGGCGCTCGTCCAACTACGGCGGCAACATCGAGGTCGCGCCGCCGACCGCCGGAGCGCCACTGGGGACGATCGTCGTCGGCAACACCCTGGTCCATGGCGTCGCCGACTTCGTGGACCCCGACCTGCTCCGTTTCCTGCACAAGCAGCGGAAGCAGCCGGTGGTCCAGCTTGACACCTCGTGGCTCGACGTCGGCCACATCGACGAGCTGCTGAGCTTCGTGCCCAACCGGCGCGGCGGTACGCCCACGTTCGCGGCGCTGCGTGCCTCCCCCGGGCTGGCGATGGCACTGCTGCGGGCGGCCAATCGGCGCTACGTCGCGGGCCTTCCTTCCGGCCATCCGCAGCAGGGCGAGGTCCGGCCCCCGTCAGGAGTGCTCGACCGGCTAACCCGCGACGGCTCCGCGCCAGTGACGCGGCTGCTGCGCGGCAAGCTCTGGAGTCACGTCCACCCGCCGCCGCAGGGGCCCGACAGCCTGCCCGACGTCCTCGAGCCGCCGCGCATCTACCAGCGCCTGGCCGAGGCGCTCAACAGAGGACCGGAGGATCCGACCTCGGCCGGGGTCAACATCCACGACATCCACTACTGGCCGGGAGAGGGGCCGGACCGCGCCTACCCGGCCGACATCAGCGTGCGCGAGCTGCTCTTCTGCGAGCGGGACGACCGCGGCCGCAGCGTCAACGACTTCATCGAAACTCGCTTCCTCCAATCGCTCCACGAGGAGGTTGACGACCGCTTCGGCGCTCCCGTCTTCCCTCTGCCGGTGCTCTTCGACCGCGTCGCCAACGTGGAAGCTTGGGGCGAGAACCCCTGGCAGTTCTCGACCAGCGCCTTCTCGCCGGATCTCGTCAACCTCCAGGTCGTCAACGGCCGCCTGCTGGTGCCGCGGCCGTACGGGCCGCGGATGCGCCGCGCCGAGGCGCTCGCCTTGCTCCGCGAGGTGCTGGGCGAGGTGCCCGGAGCGGACCCGCTGCTGCGCCGGCTGACGCAGCGCTTCCTGCAGCGGCCCGAGCTCGCGGCGACCGTCGTCTGGATTCACCGCCAGCCGGCGATCCACCGGCCGATCAGCGCCATCGGCACGGTCCGCGGCGTCTTCCAGGGGATCACGACCTTGCGCGACGTGGCAAAGCTATTCGAGGACGGCTTCCCGGGGGCGCGGATCGCGGACGTCGAGCAGCAGGTCCGGGCCGCGAACCAGCAGCACTTCGACGGCGCCGGCCGACTCCGTGACGGCTGGCGCCGCTTCGTCGTCCGCGAGGGCACCGTCGACCTCTTCGAGGCCGTAGTCCGCCTCGTAGCTGACGAGCTGGGGCTGGCGCTCCACTTCGTCGACGCCTGGTTCTACCACGTGCATTTCGGCGAGATCCACTGCGGCACCAACGTACTGCGGGTGCCCGAGCGCGGCCTGCCGCGCTGGTGGGACGTCCCTGACGCGGTGCCCGTCCAGACGATCGAATTCGACGAGGAGGAAACCGGCGGCTAGGCGTCGGACGCTGCAAGTCGCTCCCGCGCGAAGCTCTCCCGCAGGCGGTTCACGGTGGCCAGGGCGCCGCCGGCGAGGACGACGTAGAGGCCGTACCAGACGAGCTGGATCAAGGGCTTGCGGGTGACGTCGACGGCGAGGCGGGCGGGGTTCGACAGCCCCTGCACCTCGAGCTGCACCTTGTGCGCCGAGGCGTTGATGCCGGCGAGGAAGAGGTTGCCGCCGCCCGGGAGCGGGGCCGGCGGCGTCTCCACGGTGCCGCTCGCGGGGTCCATGCGGTAGAGCGGGCGGACGCGCTCGGTGCGGCCGTCGCGGGTCACCTCGACGACCGCCCCCACCGTCATCGACTTCATCGCCTGCATCGCCGCCAGCGCGTTGCCCTCGGCGTTGAGGTCGAAGTCGACGAAGCGCAGCTCCAGGCCCGCGAGGCGGCCGCTCTCGCCGCGCGCCAGCTCGAGCTGCGGCTGCCCGGGATCGAACTCGATCGGCGAGATGTAGAGGTCCTGGAGGGCGAGGCTGCGGATGTGCGGGTTGGCCATCACCTGCTTGGTGCGGTCGTTGAGGAAGAGCCGCGGGTAGGCGAGGTAGCTCGAGCCGTTCTCGCGCACCACCTTGATCTCCATCTTCTCCTTGCGGTCCTCGGCCGAGCGCGGGACGAAGCGCTGGAAGGTCAGCGTCATGCCGTCCACCCGCTTCGGCACCCCCTGCTCCAGCGTCACCTTGGTGCTCCGGTCGTAGCCCGCCGAGGCGAGGAAGCCGAGCAGCATGACGCCGACGCCGACGTGCGCCAGGTACCCCCCGGCCGAGCGCAGGCCGCCGGCGCGCGCCTTGGTCACCACCTTCTGGAGGTTCGTCGACAGCGCCAGGGCGGCGAGGAAGATGAAGAGCAGGTGGAGGAGGTCGCGCGCCCCGGCGGCCGCCGCGCCGGCGGTGATCGCGAGGCTCGCCGCCGCCCCCGGCAGGAGCTTCCGCAGCAGCTGGCTGCCGCTGACGCCGCGCCAGGTGAGGAATGGCACCATCGCGAGGAGCAGCGCGATGAGCAGCGCGATCGGCAGGTTCACCCGGTTGTAGAACGACGGCCCGACCTGCCCCGGGTTGTCCATGAAGCGGGTGAGCAGCGGGGCGGAGGTGCCGAAGGTGATGACCGCCGCCGCCACCAGCAGGGTGATCGTGGCGAGCACCATGAAGGTGCCGCGTGAGAGCGCGGGGTCCTCGTTGCGCTCGGTCGGCACGTGCCGCAGGCGGGTCGCCAGCAGGTAGAGCGAGAGGGCGAAGAAGCCGCCCATCAGCGCGACCAACCAGCCGGAGATCCCGAGATCGACGAAGCTGTGGACCGAGAAGTCGGCGAGCACGCCGGAGCGGGTCAGGAAGGTGCCGTAGAGGACCGCGAGGTAGACCAGCGCCGCCAGCAGGTAGTTGGCGCGCCGGTAGCGGCCGCGGGTGCGCTCCATGTGCAGGCCGTGGATCAGCGCGGTGCCGAAGATCCAGGGGATCAGCGAGGCGTTCTCGACCGGGTCCCAGCCCCAGAAGCCGCCCCAGCCGAGCGTCTTGTAGGCCCAGTAGCCGCCCATCAGGATGGCGCAGCCGAGGACCAGGAAGCCGCCGAGCGCCCAGGGGAAGGCGCGGGCCGCCCAGCCGTCGTAGTCGCGCCGCCAGAGCGAGGCCATGGCGAAGGCGAAGGGGATCGCCGAGGCGGCGTAGCCCACGAACATGATCGGCGGATGGATCACCATCCAGTCGTCCTGGAGGAGCGGGTTCAGGCCGGCGCCGTCGAGCGGGCTGTCACGCAGCATCACGAAGGGGCTCTCGCGCACCAGGATGAAGAGCAGGCCGAGGAGGGTCAGGACGTAGAGCCCCATGACGCTCGGCTCGGAGCGCCCGGCGGTGCGGCGCAGCAGGAGTCCCAGCAGCGTGCCCCAGAGGAGCCAGATCAGAAAGCTCCCCTTCTGCCCGGCCCAGAAGGCGGCGAACTGGTAGTGGATCGGCAGCTCGAGCCCGGAGTACTGCTGCACGTATTCGATGCGGAAGTCGCGCAGGATGAGGAGAAGAGCCAGGAGCAGCGAGGCGGTGACGATGGCCGTGGCGAAGAGGCCGTAGGCGCGGCGCGCGAAAGGGAGCGACGCGCCGTCGCCGCGCAGCGCCAGCGAGTAGCCCCAGATCGAGGCCAGGGCGAAGAGCACGGCGCACCAGAGGGCGAGGGCGCCGGGGAGGTAGAGCTGCGCGAGGGTGTCCAACGATGCCTCCGGCTAGGTGTACTTCTTGACCTCGGTTCCCTGGTACTTGCTCGGGCACTTGACGAGGAGCTGGTCGGCGACGAACTCCTCGCCGGCGCGGTCGTAGCGCCCGATCGCCACGATGCTCACCGCGTCCTCGAAGTTGGCCGGCTTCAGGCCCTGGTAGCGCACCGGGATCCTGCCGCGCCCCTCGGGGTCGAGGAGGGTGAAGTGGAGGTTCCCGGCGTCGTCGTCGTAGCGCGAGCTCGCCTTCTCGAGGCCGCCGGCCACCTGCACCATGCGGGTCGCCGCGCGCGCCTCGTCGAAGGAGACGTAGGGCGTGATGCTCGAGCTGAACGAGCTGAGCGAAAAGGCGGCGAAGCCGAGCAGCAGCACGGTGCCGAGGAGGTAGAGGCGTTTGCGGTTCATCGGTCTTTCTCCAGGTCGCGCAGCTTGCGGTCGATCCGCCACACCGCCAGGAAGAGGCCGGTCCAGATCACCAGGTTGACCGCCACCACCCACCAGAGCGCCCCCTCCGCCACTCAGGCCTCCCGCCGGGCGCGCAGGGCGCCGGCCCGGCGGTGCAGGTCGTGGAGCCAGAAGAAGAGGGCGTTGAACCCCACCCAGGAGGCCAACAAGACCTGCAGCATGCGCGATTCCATGTCTATGGTGCCGCGGGTGTTGACGACCGAGTCGGGGTGGAGCGAGTAGAAGACGCGCGGCACGATCCAGAAGAAGTAGGGGGTGACGACGAGGCCGAGGAGGGCGTAGACGGCGCTCAGGCGGGCCCGCGTCTCGCCGTCCTCGACCGCCCCGCGCAGCGCCAGGTAGGCGCCGTAGAAGATCAGCACCGCGACGATCGCCCCCTGCCGCGGGTCCCAGTTCCAGAACTCCCGCCACATCGTGCGCGCCCACATCGCGCCGGTGAGCGTCGCCAGGACGCAGAAGACGAACCCCAGCTCGACCGCCGCCGCCGCCGCCCGGTCGTGCCGGGGGTCGCGGCGCGCCAGGTAGAGCCCGCTCCAGACCGCCGCGGCGAGGAAGGCGACGAACGCCGTCCAGGCCATCGGCACGTGGAAGAAGAGGATGCGGCTCGAGTAGCCGATGAAGCCCTCGGCCGGCGGCGCGTAGAAGAAGGCCCCGACCAAAACGAGGCACATCCAGAGCCAGAGCAGCGCGGCGAGCAGATTTCTCACGGGTTCCAGACCACCGGGAACAGCATCAGCGAGGCTACGGCGACGGTCGCATCATACAGCAGGAGCTGGACGAGCGCTCCGCCGGCGGGCTCGCCGGCGACCGCGTTGCGCGTCAGCTCGACGACCAGCAGGAGGAGGGGGAGGGTGACCGGAAAGGCGAGCACCGCGAAGAGGGTCGAGCGGCCGCGCGCCTGGGCGATCATCGCCGCGATCAGGGTGCTGGCGATCGCCAGGCCGCAGCCGCCGGCGAGGAGGGTGGCGGCGAAGAGCCCGGGCGCCGCGACGTCGAGCTGCAGCATGGCGAGGAAGAGCGGCGCGACGAGCGCCTCGAGCGCCAGCATCAGCGTCGCCCCGTAGGCGAGCTTGCCGCAGAAGAGGGCGGAGGGGGTGGCGGCGAGCCGCAGGGCGATCGCGGTGTGGGTCTCCTCCTCCTGTACGAAGACGCGCGGCAGCCCGGCGGCGGCGGCGAAGAGGAGGATCAGCCAGAGGAGGACCGGCAGCACCGGCGTGCCGACCGCCCGCGCGGCCCCGAGCGGCCCGAGGCCGGCGCTCACCATGACGAGCGTGGTGAAAGCGAAGAGCCCGAGGGTGTTGAGGGCGTAGCGGGTGCGCAGCTCGCACCGCCACTCCTTGGCGAAGACCGCCGCGGCCTCCGCCAGCCAGTCAGCCGAGCGCGAGGCGGGGGGCGTCACCGTCGAGCTCCAGGGGCGAGGGGCTGGCGACGACGGCGAGCCCGCCGCCGGCCCGGTGGGCCGCCAGGAGGTCGCGCGCCGCGCTCTCGCCCTCCGCGTCGAGGTTCTGGAACGGCTCGTCGAGCAGCAGGAGGCGCGGCCGGTGGAGGAGCGCCCAGACCCAGCGCAGCCGCTGCCGCATGCCCGAGGAGAGGGCCCCGGCGAGGCGCTCCGCGGGGAGCCCCAGCCGCCCCAGCAGCTCCCGCCCGCGCTCCGGCGGCGCCCCGCGAAGGCGGCCGAAGAAGGCGAGGTTCTCGCCCGCCGTCAACTCTTCATAGAAGGCGAGGTCGGGCGCGACGTACCCGACGCTCCGCCGCCGGCCGGCCGCGTCGAGGAGTCGTCCCTCCTCGGTCAGCTCGACCGTGCCGGCGTCCGGAGCGAGGAGCCCGGCCAGGCAGCGCAGGAGCGTGCTCTTCCCCGACCCGTTGGGCCCGGTGACCAGTAGCGCCCCCCCCTCGCCGACCGCACCCGACACCCCCTGCAGCACCGCCAGCCGCCCGAACCTCCGGCGGAGGCTGGTGAAGCGGAGGGACGTGGGGGGCATGGGAGAAGTCTAGCGGAGGCCGGCGGGAAGGCCTGCGACAAAAGGGTGATCGCCTGGTACAAGCTCCCCATCGCCCGGTACAGCTCCCCCGCCGCGCGGGGAGCCGCTACCTTCGCGTGGGGTCAATGGACGGCCGCACCGTACGAGTTCCCCGACCTCCGGGAGAGGCCGGCCGCGGGCCGGGGCAAGCTCCCGCGCCCCCGAGGCGACCGGACGGGCTCGGCGCACGACTTCCCGCAGACGCAGGGAAGGCTCCCCACGGCGTGGGGAAGCCTCCCCGCGCCGTGGGGAACGCTCCCCCGACGCCGGGGAGTCTTCCCCGCCTCGCGGGGAACCTTCCCCGAGCGATGGGGAAGCTTCCCCGCCCGGTGGGGAACGTTCCCCCGCGAAGGGGGAAGCTTCCCCGGCCCGCGGGGAACGCTCCCCGACGACTGGGGAACCTTCCCCAGGCCGTGGGGAACCTTCCCCGGCTCTGGTAGTGCTCTATTAGTGTGTTGCCGGGGCTCCACCAGGACCTAGAATGAGGGCCGGAGGCTTGGGCGACGATGACAACGGAAGGCCGTAGCGACGGGCGAACGCTAAAGGGCGGTCAGATACTCGGCCTGACCCGCCCTCCTGGCGAGCAGTGGCGCATCATCTCCTTCGAAACATCCCCAAGGGTTCGCTTTACGCCCGCCGGGAACATGCTTGAGTGGTTCACAAGCCTGCCCCCAAGGTGGGCGGAGATGAGGTTTGAGTCGGCCGACGAAGCGGTCGCCTTCGTTGAAGGCGAGATTGCGGCCCTCGAAGGTGGAGGCGGCTAGCCTTACGCCGCCATCGCGGCCGTCACCAGCTCAGCCATCGTCCAAGGCTTCCGCGCAATGCCGGCCTTCATCGCGGGCGTCATGCGAATGCTGGAGTGCATCCGGCAGAGGTTGTAGTAAGCGAAGTAGAGCGCCACGGCGGCGCGCAGGTTCGCCTTCTTCCGCGAGAAGCCGTTGGAAAGCCGAGTGAAGCGGCGGAGGTTGCCGCGAATCGTCCAGTTGCCACGCTCGACGTGCGACGTGCAGACGCGATGCTGCTCCGGTTGTCCTGAGATCCTTATTCTTTCCGTCCCTTTAAGGCGCGGCGGAGCGTACCGCCGCGCCTCTTCACCCGTCACAGCGCCGTAGTCCTTAATCAGCATCGCATAGTCGGCCCGCGCGCCCAGGTGGTAGTGCACCGCGTCGGGGTATGCGCCGAAGCCGTCCGTGGTGAGTTGGAGCCTTCCGGCCGTCGCCTTCGCCAGCTTCGCCATGAAGTCGTGCGTACTCCAGGCATCGCGCCGCCCGACGTGGAAGGCGAGGACCATCTTCGTGTGCCGCTCCAAGCCGATGAAGCAATACGAGTCGCCAGCATCCGGGTCGGCGATCCGCCGCCGCTCCCGCGTCTTCTCCTTGCAGCGGATGTAGGTCCAGACCTCATCCGCTTGCACGTCCTTGACCTCGACGTCGCGCACCAGCTCCGCAAGCATCCGTTCACACCCCTCGCCGACCTGCACGAGCAGCCGGAGAATCGTCGCCTGATGGCAGCCGCTAGCCCGAGAGAGAGCGCGGATGCAGCTCCCCTCGCAGAGATGCTGAAGGATCGGAAGCGCCTTCTCTAGCGGGATACGCATATCGCCGAGCGGACGCGCCGGCCGCTCGGAGAACGTCTTACGGCAGGTGCGGCAGCGGTAACGCTGGTGTCCCTCGCGGGTGCGGCCGTACTTCTTCGCGGTGGTGGCGCGGCACAGGTGGCAGACCATTGCGGGCTCCTCTTTGCCCGCCGGCCGTGCCATACTGGGGATGACGGGTCCCGTTGGCTTCGGCTGGCGGAATCCTGGCCCCGGTGGTCGTTAGCGCGACTGCCGGGGCCGTTCTCGTTTTGGCGTCTCTCTCTACCCACGGCCGGGATTGTACCCACAACCGACCCACAAGTCAAGGGCGAACTTGCAAATGTCCCCACAACCGGGCTACAATCCTGCCGTCGAGGAGGATCAGCCCATGGCGAAGACAGAGATGCTGAAATTTCGTGTGGACCTGAACGAGAAGCGCACCTTCACGGAAGCGGCAGACGTAGCCGGCCTCGCGCTCTCCGCGTGGATGCGCCGGGAGCTTCGGCGAGCGGCCGTTCGAGAGCTTGAGGACGCTTCGCGCCCGATTAGGTTTCTCGAGCGGCGCCGGTAACGGGGAATGGCCCGGCGCAAGTTTGATTTTGATGACATGGGCATCGGCGAGTTGCTTCGCCGAGGCCGTCTCGCAGTTCCGCCCAATCAGCGGTCCTATGCATGGCATACACGCCATGTCAAAGACCTGCTTCAGGACCTTCATGCCGCAATCCAGAATGACGACGAGGATTACTTTCTCGGGACGATCGTTCTCATCACAGAGGAACGGGACACGCCGCAAATCGCGGACGGTCAACAACGCCTAGCGACAACCACAATTCTGCTCGCGCGAATCCGGGATCTTCTAACGCAACTGAAGCGCGATCAATCTGCCAGAGGCATCGACGGCGAGTACATCCGCAAAATCGACTACGAGACGGAGGATTTGCTTCCGCAACTACAACTCAACATCGAGGACAACGACTTCTACGCCAACCAGATCCTTGCTCCTCGTGGCGCCGCGCCAGCCGTTAGCGGCAATCGCCCATCCAATCGTCGCTTGCTCAACGCATCTGACACGATATACTCATTTCTCCGCTCCATCATCGATCCAGAAAGAGAGGGCGATCGCGCCACCCGTCTTCTCGCCTGGGTCCGCTACATTAAGGACAATGCGACTGTCATAGTCGTTGAGGTTCCTGACGATGTCGGCGCGTTTCGGATGTTCGAGACTCTAAATGACCGAGGCCTTCGCGCTTCGCAAGCCGACATCCTCAAGAACTATTTTTTCAGCAAAGCCGGCAATCGCCTCTCGGAGGCACACCGGCTGTGGAGCGGCATGGCTGATCTTGTCGAGAGTTTGGGAGAAGAGGAAGAAAAAGACGACGATGAGGGCGGTGGACGCCTAGTGACCTACCTCCGGCATTACTGGATTCTTGAGCACGGCCCGACCAAGCACAAGGAACTTGCCGCAGCGGTCAAGTCTGAAATCACTGGCGAGACCAAGGCCCTCCGCCTCCTTACCGACGCCCACGACGCGGCGTCAGACTATGTGGCCCTGTGGTGGCTTGGCCACCCCAAATGGAACACATATCGAACAGCAGTGAAACAACACTTGGCCACGATCCAGGACCATCTGAGGGTCGAGCAGATTCGTCCTCTGCTTTTCGCTGTTGCGCGGAACTTTACTCCAGAGGAAACCGAGAAAGCGTTTCGGCTATTCGTGAGTTGGTCGGTCCGCTTTCTAATCTATGGGGGCAGGGGTGGATTGCTCGATAGGCATTACTCGGAGCGCGCGCGCGACGTGGGAACGAAACAGATCACCAAAGCGCGCGAGCTGCGAGAGAAAATGGAGGGTGTCGTGCCGAGCGACGGCGAATTTCAGGCGGCGTTCGCTACGGCGCGCGTTTCCAAGACCTACCTAGCGCGTTACTACCTTCGCGTCCTGGACAAAGTCATGAAGAATGTTGCGCAGCCGGAGTTCGTGGCAAATGAAGATGTCGCCGCTATCAATCTAGAGCACGTCCTGCCGCTGACCCCCAACTCGCATTGGTCGGTAAATCCTGAAGAGGCGGCGGCGGCGGATAAGATGCTCGGCAATATGGTCCTGCTCAAAGCAGACAGAAATCGCGACCTGGGAAATTCCAGTTTTGGCGCGAAGAAACAAGCCTACGCGGACTCCGGATATATGATTACCAATGAGGTGGCAAAATACAACAAGTGGACGATTGAGGAGATACGGCAGCGACAAGCAGGAATGGCGAAGCTTGCCACTGAGGCGTGGCCGCTGACGTTTGGGGATTAAGCAGGTCCGCTTCGGCTCACCCACTGCCGCGCCAAGTCGCTCGCCAGCGCCTTACACTCGCGCGCGTAGCAGAACGTGGCGAGTGCGCGCAGCTCCGGCAGGTAGGTGAGGGTATACAGGTGGCAGCCATGGTAGCCGGGGCCGGCCTGGTCGCCACGGTAGAAGGCGAAGGGCTCGGCGATCCAGCCGGCGAGCTCTAGCTCGGCGCCGTCAAGCAGCCGCACGCGGAAGCGCCCACGGCGCCACGCGAGGGGGAGCGGCTGCCCCGCCCTCGCGCGCACCTTCAAGTAGGAGTCGAGCGCGGCTCCAGCCCACGCGCCCACGCTCGGGAAGCCTTCGGCTTCCGCCGCGATCTTCCAGCGGACCGACTGCGCGACCGTGGCGCGGACGTGGAAGCTGGCGACGCGCAGCCCGCTCACGCCTTCTGCAACTCCGCCAGTCGCGCCCGGAGCGCGTCGAGCATCGAAGCCGGGAGCCGCGCCAGCAGCTCCTCGGCGCGCTTCACGGCGTTGTACGGGTCGGCGTCCCCCAGGTCACGCGCGAGGGAAGCTGCGGCGCCTGCCAGCGCCTCGCGGGTCTCCGGCAAGGGAAGCTCGCCCCAGAAGTGCGCCTCCGGGTCCGTCTCGAAATACTCTCCGCCCAGGTCGCCCGGCATGCTGAAAGAGTCGCCCGGCTTGCACAGCGGAATGTCCTGGGGGAGATCGCGGTCCGGGATGCGCCGGTGCACCAGGCCGCTTGCGCGGAAGCGTTCCACGCGCGCCGCTAGAGAGTTGAGCGCGGCGAGGATTTCATGCACTTCCGCCGTCGCTACGGCGATCCGCGCTTTGGCTTCCGGTGTCGGCGCCTGCACGAGCTGGCGCGCGACGTCGCGGGCCGGGTTCGGGTTGTCCGCCCACAGCCCGGCGGCTGCTCTGATTCCTGCCTTCCGTCTTCTGCGGCGGGCTCCGGCTGTTCGGGCTGCTCGGGCGGGGCGGTAGGATCGTCCTGGTCGGGCATGGGCTAGCTCCCTTGCTCGGCAAGTGCTCGGCGGAGGTTCGCGCCTCCGCCGGGCGCGCCTGTTAGTGGGGGGAATCAGCTCCCCGCCGGGGGGAGAGTAGGGCGGGATCAGGCCGGCAGGATCAGCAACACAGTCTTAGAGCACTACCCCGGCTCTCGGGGAACGTTCCCCGCCTCGTGGGGAGCATTCCCCCGGCAGTAGGGAGCTTTCCCCGCCCCTCAGACCGCGCGGACGACCAGCCTCCCCGCCCGGACCTCTACCTCGTTTGCCTGCCCGAGGTCGAACCCCGCCGTCCCGCAGCCAGCGCCCCGGCAGCCGCGCTCCGGCACCCGCTCGCTACCGATCCAGCGCCTGCAGATTGCCCCCGACCACCGCCCCGCCGCCCGCGAGCATCGCCTCGAACCGCCTGCCCCATATCGCCCCCAACGACCTGAGTAGGGAAGGCTAGGATGCCTCCTCTGATGCGCTCGTGCCGACTCATCGGCCTTTTCTTACCCAGCCTCTTTCTGGCTTGCGCCTCCGCCCGCCCGCCCTCGGGTCCCGCCGACCTGCCCGAGCTGGCGGTCGAGGACGCCGACGTCCGAGCCCTCCTGCTGCTGATGGTCGACCGCCAGGCGTTCGAGCCGGTCACCGTCGACCGCGCGGCGCGCGGCGGTCCGGCGCTGCGGGAGGAGCTGGCGGACGCCCTGGGCCGCGCCGGGGACCCCGCGGGACGCGGCATGCTGGAGGGGCTGTTGATCGACGACGAGCCGCCGGTGCGGCGCGCCGCGGCCTTCGCCCTCGGCGAGCTCGAGGACGCGGCGGCGATGCCGGCGCTGGTCGCCGCGCTGCGCGATCCCGACCGCGAGACGGGCTCCCTGGCCGTCGAAGCCCTCGCCAAGCTCGGCGCCCGCGCGGTCGACGTGGCCGAGGGACTCCTGCCGCTGCAGCCCGAGACGGAGCGCTGGGCGCGCCTGCTGCCGCACCTCTTCCGCTTCAAGGACGAGGCGCGCGTCGCGCTCGCCGAGCGCGCCCTGACGGTGCCGGACGCCGAGCTCCACGCCCAAGCCGCCTACGCGCTTGGGCGCGACGCCCTCCCGGCGGCCGCGGCCCCGCTCCGCGGCTTGCTCGCCGATCCCGACCCCTGGGTTCGCTCCTGGGCGGCGCGCGGCCTCGGTGCCGTCGGGGAGCCCGCGGACGTACCGCGCCTCCGGCCGCTCCTCGACGCCGCCGACGCCAGCCCGATCATCCAGGCGCTGCGCGCCGCCCACCTGCTGATCACCGAGAAGGGCGCGGCCGCGCCCGCCGGCGGGGAGCCGCGCCTCGTCGAGCTCGTCGCCGACCCGCGGCCGGGTGTGGGGGTCACCGCCCTCGAGGCCGCGGCCGCCTGGCCGCTCGCCGGGGCGCTCGGCGAGGCGGTCGCAGCCAAGGCGGCGAGCGGCGCCGGCCGCGAACGGGAGGTGGCGCTTCTCGCCGCCGCCGCGGGGCGCCACCCCC
>DASUNQ010000327.1:0-2986 GCA_036277075.1 Thermoanaerobaculia bacterium | reverse complement strand
CCTTCCGCGTCCGCTTCGACGCCGACCGCCCGGCGCTCCGCCTCGGCGCGCGCCTGATCAACCTGCGCACGCGCGCCACCGGCGTGCCGCTCGGCGACCAAGCGCAGTTCGTCACCGCCGCGGCCTTCCGCCGCCTCGGCGGCTTCCGCGAATGGCCGATCCTCGAGGACCTCGACTTCGCCCGCCGCTTGAAGCGGCTCGGGCCGCTGGCGCTCGTCGAGCGCCCGGTGACCACCGCGGCGCGCCGCTTCGTCGAGCGCGGCGTCGTCGCCACGGTGGCGACCAACTGGTTGATCTGGGGGCTGTTCTTCGCCGGGATCTCGCCGCACCGGCTCGCCCGGCTCTACCGGCAGATCCGCTGATCGGTGCGGCAGGCGCTACTTGCGCTTGGCCACGCGCCGCACGGCGTTGAGCGCGTCGCGCAGCTCCTTGCCGGCCTTGAAGCGCACGCCCTTGCTGGCGCGGATGGTGAGCGTCTCGCCGGTGCGCGGGTTGCGCCCCTTGCGGGCCGTGCGCTCGGAGACGCTGAACGAGCCGAAGCCGGGGAGCTTCACGCTGTCCCCCCGGCGCAGCGCGTCGGAGAACGATTCGACGACGGCGTCGTAGGCGTCCGCGGCCTGCTTGCGCGAGAGGCCCGCGTTGTCGGCAATTCGCGCCACGATGTCTGCCTTGCCAGCCATCTCTCTCTCCTCGTCGAAAAAATCAGGGGTATCGGTTGTCGGAAAGGGCCAACGCGCAAGATAAGTCCGGGGCCCGGAGCCTGTCAAGGAAATCCGCGGCGCAGGACGTGGACCGTGAAGCCGTCGTGGTCGGCGGCGGGGAGCACGCGCCAGAGGCCCGGCGCCGCGACCCCGCGATCGAGCGGCGAAGGCAGCGCGCCGGCGAGCGGCGCGGGCGCGAGCTCGGGGTGCGCGGCGAGGCAGCGCGCCACCACGCCTTCGTTCTCCTCCTCCTCGATCGAGCAGGTGATGGCGACCAGGAGCCCGCCCGGCGCGACCAGCGGCGCGACGCCGTCGAGCAGGCGCAGCGCCAGGCCGCTGAGGCGTCCGATCTCGCTCTCGCTGATCCGCCACTTGAGCTCGGGGTGGCGGCGCAGCGTGCCGGTGCCGCTGCACGGCAGGTCGAGGACGACGCGGTCGAACGGTCCGGCGACGGCGGGTCGCGCCGCGTCGGCGAGGTGCAGGGGGAGGCAGCGGCGGAGGCGGCGGAGGTTGGCGGCCAGGACGGCGGCGCGCGGCGCCGCGACGTCGGCGAGGACGAGGCGCGCGCGCGGCTCCCAGGCGAGGAGCGCGAAGCTCTTGCCGCCGGGCGCCGCCGCGGCGTCGAAGACCCGCTCGCCCGGCGCCGGCGGCGGCAGCAGCGCGGCCGCCTGGCTCGCCTCGTCCTGCAGGTAGAGGTCGCCGCGGCGGAAGGCGGCGGTGGCGAGCGGGTTGCCCCGCCGCACCGTCAGCCCCAGCGGCGAGAGCGGCGACGGCTCGACCTCCAGCCCCTCGTCGATCAGCGCCTCGGCCAGCAGCTCGCGCCCGCCGCGGTCGCGGAAGGCGAGGAGCTGGAGCGGCTTGGGGCGGTTGTTGGCGGCCAGCAGCTCGACCGTGCGCGCGCGGCCGAAGCGCTCCAGCCAGCGGGCGACGAGGAAGTCGGGGTGCGACAGCTCGACGCCGAGCCGCCGCACCGGGTCGCTCTCGCGCACCGGCCAGGCCGCCAGCCGCGGCGCGCGGGCGATCCGCCGCAGCACGCCGTTGACGAAGCTCGCGCCGCCGCGGTGGGTGAGCTGGCGCGCCTGCTCGACCGCCTCGTTGACCGCGGCGTGCGCCGGCACGCGGTCGAGGAAGAGGAGCTGGTAGGCGGCGACCCGCAGCGGCGCGCGCAGCGGCGGCTCGATGTCGGCGAGCCGCCGGCTGCTGGCGGCGGCGATCACGTCGTCGAGCCGGCGCAGCCAGCGCAGGCAGCCGAGCACCAGCTCGCGGAGCAGCGCCTGGTCGCGCTCGTCGAAGCGCGCCAGGGCGCTGTCGAGGAAGGAGTCGGCGGGGGCGAGCGACTGCAGCGTCCGCTCCAGCACCCAGCCGGCGGCCACCCGCACGTCGTCCCCCGGCCCGCGCCGCGGCGTCAGCCGCCGCGGCCGGTCGCGGGTCCGCGTCACGCGAACCTCTCGCCGGCGCGCAGCCGCTCGCCGTTGGCGAACGCCGGGGCGGGGAGCGGCCGGCGGCCGGGGCGCTGGAGCGTCTCGACGCCGAGAACGGTGCCGCCGCCGCAGAGCACCTCGAGGCGGCCGCCGGCGAGGCCTAGGACGGTCCCCTCGAAAGGCTCGCGCGGCGCCGCCGCCGCGGCGACGGCGCGGGCGGCGACGAGCTTCACCGGCGCGCCGCGCAGGGTCGCCCAGAGCCCCGGCCAGGGGGTGAAGGCGCGCAGGCGGTCGGCGAGCGCCTCGGCCGCGAGCGACCAGTCGGCGCGGCCGCTGGCGCGGGTCAGCCGCGGCGCGTAGGTCGCCTCCTCCTCGCGCTGCGGCCGCGGCACCAGCGTGCCGGCCGCGAGCCCGTCGAGGGTGCGGACCAACAGCTCGGCGCCGCGCCGCGCCAACCGCGCCGCGAGCTCCCCCGCCGTCTCGTCGGCCTCGATCGCGACCTCCTCGCGCAGCAGCAGCGGCCCGGTGTCGAGCCCCTCCTCCATGCGCATCGTGGTGACGCCGGTGACCCGGTCGCCGGCCGCGATCGCGGCCTGGATCGGCGCCGCGCCGCGCCAGCGCGGCAGCAGCGAGGCGTGAAGGTTGATGCAGCCGTGCGCCGGGAGGTCGAGGAGGGCGCGCGGGAAAAGCTGGCCGAAGGCGACGACCACGGCGGCGTCGGGGCGGAGCGCGGCGAGCGCGGCGAGGAACGGCTCGGCGCGCACCCGCTCGGGCTGGAGGAGCGGCAGGCCGAGGGCGCGGGCGCGGCGCGCGACCGGCGGCTCCTCCAACCGCTGGCCGCGGCCGGCGGGGCGCGGCGGCCGG
>DASUNQ010000326.1:0-12853 GCA_036277075.1 Thermoanaerobaculia bacterium | reverse complement strand
TTCATCGAGCCGTCGGCCGGCCACGTCCGGCTGGCCGGCCAGGACGTCACCCTGCTGCCGCCGTGGAAGCGCAACGCCGGCATGGTGTTCCAGAGCTACGCGCTCTTCCCGCACATGACGGTGGCGCAGAACGTCGCCTTCGGCCTGGAGATGCGCAAGCTGCCGCGCGCTGACGTCGCCAGGCGCGTCGAGGAGGCGCTGTCACTGGTGCGGCTGAGCGGCTTCGGCACGCGCCTGCCGCGCCAGCTCTCGGGCGGCCAGCAGCAGCGCGTGGCCCTCGCCCGGGCGCTGGCGCACGGCCCCGAGGTGCTCCTCCTCGACGAGCCCTTCGGCGCGCTCGACGCCCGCATCCGTCTCGAGCTGCGCGGCACGATCCGCCAGATCCAGCGCGAGGTCGGGATCACCACCCTCTTCGTCACCCACGACCAGGAGGAGGCCTTCGAGCTGGCCGACCGGCTCGGCGTGATGAGCTTCGGGCGCCTGCTCGAGACCGGCCCGCCGCGCGAGCTCTACCTGCGCCCGGAGACCGAGTTCGTCGCCACCTTCCTCGGCAGCGCCAACCTGCTGGTCGGCAGCTCGACGCCCGGCGGCCTGCGCGTCGGGCCGGTGGACTTCCCGCACCCGACCCTCACCGCCGACGGGGGCGAGTCGCGCCGCGTCCAGGTGCTCTTCCGGCCCGAGGACGTGGCGCTTGAGCCTTCGGCCGAGGCGATCGGGGCGCCGGTGCTCGGCCAGGGCGTCGTCGAGAGCGGCTCCTTCGTCGGCGCCTTCGAGCGGCTGCGGCTGCGGCTGCCGGCGCTGCCGGGCGTGCGCGCCATCGCGCCGGCGGTCCCCTTCGGCGGCGACTACCTGCTCGTCGAGGCGAGCCGCACGCAGCACCAGGCGCGGCGCCTGCCGCTGGCCCCCGGCGACAGCACCTGGGTCGGCGTGCGGCGCGTCCACGCCCTCGCCCACCCCGGGCTCTCCTTCCTGCTCTTCGGCGACGGCTCGCCGGCGAGCGAGCCGGCGGTCGGCTTCGGCGCCGCGCTGGGGCGGCTCGCCCACGCCCGTGTCGAGCGGCTGACCTACCGCGCCGAGGACGTCGCCGCGACGGTCGCTTTCGAGGCGGCCCGCCGCGCCCCCGACCTGGTCGTCGCGCCGATGCCGCATGACGGCCTCGCGCTCGCCGAGGCGGCGCTGGCCGCCGGCGGCCACCACCTGCTCCTGGTGCCGGGGGCGGCGGAGACGCCCAAGCGCCTGCTGATCTGCGTCGCGGTGGGCGAGCCGGGCAAGGAGGACGTCGACTTCGCCGGGCGCCTGGCGCGCCACCTCGGGGCGGAGGCGACGATCCTCACCGTGCTGCCCGCCGCGGAGGGAACCGGCATGCCCCGCGCCCTGGCGGAGCGCTTCCTCGCCGCCAGCGCGCGCACTCTCGGGCGGATCGGGGTGCCGGCGAAGGCGGCGATCCGCGTCGGCACGCCGCCGGAAGAGATCACCGCCGAGCTCGCCGAGGGGCGGCACGACCTGCTGGTCCTCGGCGCGCCGCTGCCGCAGCCGGACGGCAGGCTCCGCCTGACCGGCCCCGTGGCGCGGCTCCTCGCCGCGCCCGCGACCCCCGTGCTCATCGTGCGGCCGCGACGCGGAGCGGTCTGAGGAGAGACACCCATGATGCGAGCGCAGCTTCCCTACCCAGCCCTCTTCCTCGCCGCCGCCCTGGCCGCTGCGCCACAGGCGCGCGCACAAGAGCCCGCCGAGCCGCCGAAGCCGCAGCCGCCCGTCCTCACCGCCGGCAAGGACGGCTTCAGCCTGAAGTCCGCCGACGGCGCCTTCGTCCTGCGGCTGCGCGGCTACGTCCACGCCGACGGCCGCTTCTGGCTCGGCGACGACGAGCGCCCGGCGACCGACACCTTCCTGCTGCGCCGCCTGCGGCCGATCTTCGAGGGGACGCTCTACGAGTTCGTCGACTTCCGCATCATGCCGGACTTCGGCGAAGGGCAGACGCGGCTCTTCGACGGCTACATCGAGGCCCGCTTCACCCCCGCCGCGAAGGTGCGCGTCGGCAAGTTCAAGCCGCCGGTGGGGCTCGAGCGGCTGCAGTCGGCGACCGACATCGTCTTCGTCGAGCGCGCCCTGCCGAGCAACCTGGTTCCCAACCGCGACGTCGGCGTCCAGCTCGCGGGGGATCTCGCGGCGGGGCGGCTCGCCTACGCCGTAGGCGTCTTCAACGGCGTGCAGGACGGCGCCAGCGGCGACACCGACACGGACGACTCCAAGGACGTCGCCGCGCGCCTCTTCGCGACGCCGTTCGCGAAGGGAGAGGGGCCGCTCGAGGGGCTGGGCTTCGGCCTCGCCGCGAGCCGCGGCAACCAGCGCGGCACCGCCGCCGCCCCCGCCCTGCCGAGCTACCGCACGCAAGGCCAGCAGACCTTCTTCGGCTACCGGACGGACGGCGTCGCGTCGGGCGGCCCGACCCTCGCCGACGGCGCCCGCGAGCGCCTCTCGCCGCAGGCCTACCTCTACCGCGGGCCGCTCGGCCCGATGGCCGAGCACGTCCGCTCCTCGCAGGAGGTGCGGCGCGGGACGACGCAGGCGGAGCTGACCCACGACGCCTGGCAGCTCGCGGCCTCCTGGGTGCTCACCGGCGAGGACGCTTCCTACCGCGGCGTGACGCCGCGCGTGCCGTTCGATCGCGAGACGGGCGCCTGGGGCGCCGTCGAGCTGATCGCCCGCTTCAGCGCCCTCGACGTCGATGACGACGCCTTTCCGTTCTTCGCCGACCCCGCCGCCGCCGCCAGCGAGGCCACCGCCTGGGGGGTGGGCGTCAACTGGTACCTCGGCCGCGGCGTGCGGCTCGGGGCGAACTACGAGACCACCAGCTTCGAGGGCGGCGCCCCGACGGGCGACCGCGAGGACGAGCGGGTCCTCCTCACCCGCCTGCAGATCAACTTCTAGGAAGGAGAGCCGCCATGCGCCACCACAAGCTAGCCAGCATCTTCTGCGCCCTCTCCTTGGGCCTTTCCGCCGCCGTGCCGCCTGCCTACGCGGCGCCCGCGAACGTCGAGCTGCTCAACGTCTCCTACGACCCGACGCGCGAGCTCTACGGCGACTTCAACAAGGCCTTCGCGCGGCGCTGGAAGGCGAAGACCGGCCAGACGGTCACCGTCCAGCAGTCGCACGGCGGCTCGGGCAAGCAGGCGCGGTCGGTCATCGACGGTCTCGAGGGGGACGTCGTCACCCTGGCGCTCTCCTGGGACATCGACGCCATCGCCAACGCCGGCTTGCTGCCCAAGAGCTGGCAGTCGCGCCTGCCCAACAACAGCGCGCCCTACACCTCGACGATCGTCTTCCTGGTGCGCCAGGGCAACCCGAAGAAGATCCGCACCTGGGGGGACCTCGGGCGCCCCGGCGTCAAGGTCGTGACCCCCAACCCCAAGACCTCCGGCGGCGCGCGCTGGAACTACCTCGCGGCCTGGGGGGCCGCGCTGCGCGCGCCGGGCGGCAGCGAGGCCAAGGCGCGCGACCTCGTCGCCCGCATCTTCAAGAACGTGCCGGTGCTCGACACCGGCGCCCGCGGCTCGACCGTGACCTTCGTCGAGCGCGGCATCGGCGACGTGCTCGTCGCCTGGGAGAACGAGGCTCTCCTCGCCGCGCGCGAGCTGGGCAAGGGGAAGTTCGAGATCGTGGCGCCGCCGGTC
Source organism: Thermoanaerobaculia bacterium (assembly GCA_036277075.1). GTDB lineage: Bacteria > Acidobacteriota > Thermoanaerobaculia > Multivoradales > UBA5704 > DASUNQ01. Next base: position 9,179 of record DASUNQ010000326.1, on the reverse strand, counting down.
TCGATCCTCGCCGAGCCGCCGGTCGCGGTCGTCGACAAGGTCGTGCGCAAGCGCAAGACGGGCGCCGTCGCCCAGGCCTACCTGCAGCACCTCTACAGCCCCGAGGGGCAGGAGCTCGCCGCCCGCCACTACTACCGGCCGCGCAACAAGGCCGTGCTGGCGAAGCACGCCGCGAAGTTCCCCAGGATCGAGCTCTTCACGATCGACGAGGTCTTCGGCGGCTGGGCCAAGGCGCAGAAGGCCCACTTCGCCGACGGCGGCGTCTTCGACCAGATCTACGGAGGGCGCTAGGTGGCGGCAGCCCCGCGTCGCCGCCGCGCGCACGGCGTGCTGCCGGGCTTCGGCCTGTCGCTGGGGTTCACGCTGCTCTACCTGTCGCTGATCGTCCTCATCCCGCTGTCGACGATCTTCCTGAAGACCCTGACCCTCTCGTGGCAGGAGTTCTGGTCGACGGTCACCGCCCCGCGCACCCTCGCCGCCTACCGCCTCTCGTTCACGGCGGCGGCGGCGGCGGCGGTCGTCAACGGCGTCTTCGGGCTGCTGCTGGCCTGGGTGCTCGAGCGCTACGCGTTTCCCGGCCGGCGGCTGCTGGACGGCCTGGTGGATCTCCCCTTCGCCCTGCCCACGGCGGTCGCCGGCATCTCCCTCGCTTCGCTCTGGGCGCGCGACGGCTGGCTCGGCCGCTGGCTCGCGCCGCTGGGGATCGAGGTGGCCTACACGCCGCTCGGCGTCGTCGTGGCGCTGGTCTTCGTCGGGCTGCCGTTCGTCGTCCGCACCGTGCAGCCGGTGCTGCGCGACCTCGACCCCGCGGTCGAGGAGGCCGCCGCGAGCCTCGGCGCCGGGCGCCTGGCGGCGCTGCGGCGGGTCGTCCTCCCCGAGCTGCGGCCGGCCGCGATCACCGGCAGCGTCCTCGCCTTCGCCCGCGGCCTCGGCGAGTTCGGCTCGGTCATCTTCATCGCCGGCAACATGCCGATGCGCTCGGAGATCACGCCGCTGCTGATCATGATCGAGCTCGAGCAGTACGACTACGCCGGCGCCACCGCCATCGCCCTGCTCTTCCTCCTCGCCTCCTTCGCCCTGCTGCTGGTCATGAACTTCCTCCTGCGCCGGCAGGCGCGGGCGCTCACCGCCGTGGACGAGGAGCGCTGAGCCGTGGCCGCCGTCGCGCGCGCGCGGCCGCTCGAGGAGCCGCGCCCGGTCCGCTGGCTGGTGCTGGCGCTGGCCCTCGGCTTCGTCCTGCTCTTTCTGGTCGTGCCGCTCGTCACCGTCTTCGTCGAGGCCTTCGCCGAGGGCTGGGCGGTCTACCGCGCCGCGGTCACCGACCCGATCGCCCGAGCTGCCATCCGGCTGACCCTCACCACCGCAGCCATCGCCGTGCCGGCCAACCTCCTCTTCGGCCTCGCCGCGGCCTGGGCGATCACCCGCTTCCGCTTCCGCGGCAAGGGGGCGCTGGTGACGCTGATCGACCTGCCGTTCAGCGTCTCGCCGGTCATCTCCGGGATGATGTTCGTCCTCCTCTTCGGCGCCCAGGGCTTCCTCGGGCCGTGGCTCGCGGCGCACGACTGGAAGGTCATCTTCGCCCTCCCCGGGATCGTGCTGGCGACGATCTTCATCACCGCGCCGCTGGTGGCGCGCGAGCTCATCCCGCTGATGCAGGCGCAGGGGAGCGAGGAGGAGGAGGCCGCGCTCACCCTCGGCGCCAGCGGCTGGCAGATGTTCCGGCGCATCAGCCTGCCGAAGATCCGCTGGGGGCTGATCTATGGCGTCGTGCTCTGCAACGCGCGGGCGATGGGGGAGTTCGGCGCGGTGTCCGTGGTCTCCGGCCACATCCGCGGCAAGACGACGACCCTGCCGCTGCACGTCGAGATCCTCTACAACGAGTACCAGTTCGCGGCGGCCTTCGCGGCGGCGTCGCTGCTGACGCTCCTCGCTCTCCTCACCCTCGGCGTCAAGGCCCTGGTGGAGTGGCGCATGGCGCGGTAGTACAGTCGCCTCGAGTTGCGCCGTTTCGGCCTCGCCACCCTCCTGGTCGCCATCCACCTCGTCCTGCTGCTCCTGGCGGTGGGGGCGGTGGCGGTCGTCGGCGTGCAGCTCCTCGACCGGCTGGGCGAGGAGCAGGCGCGAGCGCGGGTGGAGCTGGCGGGGGCGAGCGCGGCGCAGGCGGTGGAGCGCGCCGGCCGCGACGCCGCCACCGCCGCCCGCCTCCTCGCCGAGCGGCCGACGCTGCGGCGCCTCCTGGCGGCGGGGGGCGGCGACGCCCTCGACGCCTTCCTCGCCCAGTTCGCGCGCACCGCCGGTCTCGACGGCGCCGCGGTCGTCACCGGCCAACGGACCTCAACCGCCGGTCCCGCGCTCCTGCTGGGTAGGGACGAGACGCTCATCTGGCGCGCCGTGGCGCCGGTCCCGGGCGTCGAAGCCACCGCCGTCGCCGTGACGCAACGCGTCGACGATCGCCTCGCCGCGCGCATCGCCCGCCAGGTCGGCCTCCCCATCTTCTTTCTTACCCGAAAAACAGCCGCCGCGGGCCTTGAATCCCCGGGCGACGACCTCCGCCTCCAGGCGCTCGAGAGCGAGGCGCCGGTCTCCGGCCGCCGCCGGAGTGGCCCCTACCTCGCGCTCCGGCCGCTGCGCGGCCCCGGCGGCGAGGTGATCGCCCTCGTCGAGACCCGCCTCCCCGCCGCCGCGCTCGAAACCTCCCTCCGCGCCTTCGTCGGACGCCTGCTGCGCATCGCCCTTGCCGCTGCCGCGGCCGGCGCGCTGCTCAGCTTCGCCGCCGGCCGCTGGCTCGGCCGGCCGGTGCGCGACCTGACCGCCGCCGCCGCGGCGATGGGCCAGGGAGACCTCGGCACGCCGGTGCCGCCGGGCGGCGGCGGCGAGATCGGCACGCTCGCCGGCGCGATGGAGGAGATGCGCCGCCGCCTCCTCGACACCACCGCCGAGCTGCACCGCCGGCAGGCCGAGACCGGGGCCGTGCTCGGCGGCATCGTCGAGGGGGTCTACTCGGTGGACCGCGACCGCCGCGTCCGCTACTTGAATCCGCAGGCGGCCGAGCTCCTCGGCGTCACCCAGGAGGAGGCGGTCGGCCGCTTCTGCGGCGACCTCCTGAACCCGCAGGGGCCGGACGGCGTGCGCCCCTGCGAGACGAGCTGCCCCATCGTCCACGCCCGCTCCCGCGGCAGCTCGCGGGCCGCCGAGCACCTGCTCCTGCCCGGCGGCCGGCGCACGGTCGTCGTGGCCAGCGCGCCGCCGGTGGAAGGCCGGCAGGTGCAGGTGCTGCGCGACGAGACCGACGTCGAGGCCAGCCGCCGCCAGCGCGACGCGGTCCTCGCCAACATCTCGCACGAGTTCAAGACCCCGCTCGCCGCGCAGCTCGCCTCGATCGAGCTGCTGCGCGACAGCCTGGAGGGCGGCGACGCCGCGGCCAGCCGCCAGCTCGTCCACGCGCTCGCCCGCGGCACGCTGCGCCTGACACGGCTGGTCGACAACCTGCTCGAGAGCGTGCGCATCGAGGCCGGACAGGACGCGCTGCGCCTGCGGCCGGTGGCGGTCGACGGGGTAGTGGAAGAGGCCGTCGAGCTGACCGCGCCGCTGCTCGAGCAGCGGGGGCAGCGGATCGCCGTCGACCTCCCATTCCCGCTGCCGCGGGTCGAGGGGGACGCGGCGCGGCTGGTGCAGGTCTTCGTCAACCTCCTCGCCAACGCCAACAAGTTCGCGCCGGCCGACTCGACGGTGAGGATCGGCGGCGCCACCGCGGACGGCACGGTGACGCTCTGGGTGGAGGACGAGGGGCCCGGCGTGCCGGCCCCGGCGGAGGGCTCGATCTTCGACCGCTTCTACCGCGCCGCCGGCGGCGAGCCCGAGCAGACCGGGCTCGGGCTGGGGCTCTGGATCGTCAAGTCGATCGTCGAGCGGCACGGCGGCCGCGTCGAGGCGGCGAGCGGCGGCGGCGAGGGGGGCGGGGCGCGCCTCTGCGTGACCTTGCGGCGCGCGGCGGACGAGTGAAGATCCAGGTCGTCGACGACGCTGGATTCTAGGTCAGCTCACCAGCTCCATCGGGTCGAAGCGGTTAAGGCCGGCAAGCTCGTCGAAGTGCCGGTCGGTGCTCAGGATGCCTTGCACTCCGCGTCGCAGGGCGGTGGCGGCGTGGACGGCGTCGCGGGCGTTGATCGTCGCGGCCGCCTGTAGGATCTCGTGCGCGTGGTCGAGGTCGTCTTCGGTGACGGAGAGGACCTCCTCGCAGAGGTCCTTGGTCGCCTTGTAAATGGCGGTCGCGAGGTCGGGCTGGCCGAGGGATCGGTAGCGGTGGAGGAGCTCCTGGAGGACCTCCACGTTTGTGACGACGAGAAGATCCTCCGTCTCGATCCGGCGCAGGACCTCGCGGCAGGGTTCCCTGTAGGGGTGGTCCTTGCCGGCTGCGTACATCAGGACGTTCGCGTCGAGGAAGAGAACGCCCTCGCGCAGCTCAGCCATGCCCCTCGGACCGCTCGTCGAGGTAGCGGCGCTCCCACTCCTGGTAATCCTCGGGGACGTCGGTGATGGGGAGCGAAAGGATCTGGCGCGCCGCGCGGGCTTTCTGGTTCCGCTTCTCCTCGCGGAAGTACACCTCTTCCGCCGCCTCCCGCAGCAGGGCGCCGAGGGGTTTGCCCTCCGCCTCGGCCAAGCTCTGGAGGCTCCGGTACTGGTCCTCGCTCAGAAGGACCTGGGCTCGCCGTGTGAATCGCGCCATTTCGCGCCCTCCTAGCGCGATAGTACCATCTCGATACTATCGAGCTGCGAGGCCTAGGCCCAGCTCGGCGGAAGTCCGCAGCTCCTGGGAGGTCGTGGCGGGGGAGTGCTTTACGATTCTCCCGTGCGCCCCGCCTCCGTTGGCCGCGACCGCCGCGTCCGCTACCTGAACCCGCAGGCGGCCTCGGGCTGGGGCTCTGGATCGTCAAGTCGATCGTCGAGCGGCGGGGGGCAGGTGGAGGCGGCGAGCGGCGGCGAAGGCGGGGGCGCGAGCCTCCGCCTCACCCTGCGCCGCGCGGCGGACGATTGAAGATCCTGGTCGTCGACGACGACCTCGACCTGCTGGGCCTCGTCTCCTACGCCCTGCGCCAGGGCGGGTACCTTACGGTCGAGGCGGTGGACGGCGAGGCGGCCCTCGCCGCCTGGGAGCGCGAGCGCCCCGACCTGGTGATCCTGGACGTCAACCTGCCGCGGCTCTCCGGCTTCGCGGTGCTCGAGCGGCTGCGCGCCCGCTCGCGGGTGCCGGTGATGATGCTGACGGTGCGGGCGGCGGAGGAAGACGTGGTGCGCGGCCTCGACCTCGGCGCCGACGACTACCTGGCCAAGCCCTTCAGCCCGCGGACCCTGCTGGCGCGGGTGCGGGCGCTGCTGCGGCGGACCGGGGTCGAGAAGCCGGCCGAGCTCGCCGCCGGTGACCTGGCGCTCGACCTCGAGCAGCAGCTCGTGCGGGTGCGCGGCGGGCAGGCGGTGCGGCTGACGCCGCTCGAAGCCCGCCTCCTCCAGCTCCTCCTCGCCAACGCCGGCCGCGCCCTCCCCGCCGAGCGCCTCCTCGCCCACGTCTGGGGCCGCCGCGGCGAAGGCGACCGCCAGCTCCTGAAGCAGCTCGTCCACCGGCTGCGGCAGAAGATCGAAGAGAACCCCGCCGTACCGCGCTACCTCCAGACCGAAAGCGGCGTCGGCTACCGGCTGGAGCCGGGAGGGGGCACGTAAAGTCGATCTCAAGATCAGGTGGTGCTATCATTCTGCTAGCCGCGACTGGAGAACGAACCCCATGGCCGCCCTCTTGATCCGAGACTTTCCCTCCGAGCTGCACCTCAAGCTCAGGCAGTCCGCCGAGAAGAACCGCCGGAGCATGACGAAGGAAGCGATCGCGCTGTTGGAGATTGTTCTTCAAGGAGGACCGCCGGCGAGGCGGGAGCTGCCGCCCCCGATCGACCTCGGCTTTCCCCTGACCAACGAGTTCCTGGACCGCGCCAAGCGGGAAGGCCGCGAGTGATCGTCGCGGACGCCAATGTGGTTGCCTATCTGATCTTGAAGGGCGACAACAATGAGCTTGCGCGCGCCGTGTACTTCGCTGACCCGGAATGGCATCTCCCGGCTCTCTGGCGTCACGAGTACCTGAACGTGCTCGTCAGCGCCATTCGCTTCCGCAAGACACCGCTCGCGACGGCTGAGTCCGCATGGGAACAAGCTAGAGCGCTGTTCGCCTCGGCCGAGCACGAGGTCGAGCCGAAAGCAGCTATGGCGCTGGCGGTCCGCTACGGCATCAGCGCCTACGACGCCCAGTACGTCGCCCTCGCCGAGCAGCTCGACGTGACGCTGGTGACGCAGGACGGGCCGTTGCGCAGTGCCTGCCCGGAGCGGGCGATTTCGATGCAGGCCTTCTGCGACGCTCGGTAGGCGACGGCCCCTCTCACCCGAAACTCTTTGGCTCTACGGAGCCTGGCAGGTCGGAAAGGCGTCGGTGTCCTGGACCGCCTCGTACTTCTTGCCCAGCGGGTTGGTGTAGGTCCGGAGCGTGTCGGTCTTGGTGTCGGTGACCTTCACCACGACCTCGACGTCGGTCAGGCCGCTGGCGAAGACCCAGTAGCGCTGGTTGTAGTTGCAGGCGTCCAGCACCTTGACCACCGCCTCGACGTTCGTCGCTTCGAAGAACCAGAGGTAGGCGGTGTCGGTGGTGAGCGGCACGACGTAGGCGTTGCCGCTCTGTCCCTGGCCGGTGCGGTAGGTGGCCTCGACCGCGAAGCGCGCCCCGCGCAGGCAGGCGCGGTTGGCGGTCTGCACGCAGGTCGGCTCCGGCTCCGGCTCGGCGGGTAGGTTGAAGTAGTGGACCGGGCAGGACCAGAAGGGGTTGGTCGCCTCCGTGAAGGCGCCGGCCGGGCGGTCGCTGCGCGAGACGTGGATCGGGTTGCTCGCCTGCCCCCCCTCGAAGACGTAGGCGAACCACCAGCGACAGTAGAAGTTGCCGGGGACCGGCTCGGGGAAGTCCTGCTTCGCCGGGCGGTGGACGGTGGCGGTGAGGTCCTGCTGCTCGACCGGCGTGGGCTGGCAGTTGTAGGTGCCGGGATCGGCGAGCGCTCCCGCCAGGCAGGCGTTGCGCAGCGCGATCGCGTTGACGTAGTAGAGCTCGGCGATCATGCCGGGCATCTTCCACCACTGGTCGGCGGAGTAGTTGTAGCGGTCGACGAAGGCGTCGGGGTCGAAGACGCCGGTGGCCCAGGGGTCGGGCTCGCCCGGGAAGGGGTTGTACCCCGCCCCCACCTTCTGGGCGGCGGCGGGCCCGGCGAGGCCCAGCAGGAGCACGGCGAGGAGAGCGAGAGAGCGCGACATCGGACCTCCGGGGAGAGCCTTCAGGCCAACAAACCCGAAAGGGTTCGCCCCGCATTCCCCGGCCTACCCCTCGCCCAGGTCCATCCCCATCACGTGGAAGCCGGCGTCGACGTAGACGGTCTCGCCGGTGATGCCGGCGGCGAGCGGCGAGAGGAGATAGAGGCCCAGGTTGCCGACGTCGTCCTGGGTGACGTTGCGGCCGAGCGGCGCCAGCGCGGCGACGCGGCTGTACATCTTCATGAAGCCCGGGATGCTGCGCGCGGCGACCGTCCGCACCGGACCCGCCGAGACCGCGTTGACGCGCACCCCCTTCGGCCCCAGCTCGTAGGCGAGGTAGCGGACGCTCGCCTCCAGCGCGCTCTTGGCGATCGCCATGACGTTGTACTTGGGGACGACCTTCTCGGCGGCGTAATAGGTGAGGGTGACGATCGCGCCCCCCTCGCGCAGCAGCGGCTCGGCGGCGCGGGCCGCGGCGACGAGCGAGTAGGCGGAGACCTCGAGCGCCGTCCGCCAGTCCTCGCGCGTGGTCTCGATGTAGCGGCCGTCCATCGCCGCCCGCGGCGCGAAGGCGATGGCGTGCACCAGGTAGTCGAGCTCCCCCCAGGCCGCCTTCAGGTCGCCGAAGGTCGCGGCCAGCTCCTCCTCGCGCAGCACGTCGCACTGGTAGAGGCGCCGCCCGGCGAGGCCGGCGGTGAGCTTCTCGAGGTCGTCCCGGAGCCGCTCCCCCTGGTAGCTGAAGGCGAGCTCCGCGCCGGCCTGGTGGAGCTTCTCGGCGATCGCCCAGCCGAGACTGCGCTGGTTGGCGACCCCCATGACCAGGCCGCGCCGGCCGGCGAGGTCGATCTGGATCATGGCCGGGCATCTTAGCAGCGCGTGTTACATTGCCCGGCCGCAAAGGTCCCCCCTCCGCATGCGCGTGCTCCTCATCGACGACGACCCGCAGGACCGCGCGCTCGCCCGCCGCGCCCTCGAGCGGGAGCTCCCCGGGGTCGCCATCGAGGAGCTCGACCGCGACGCCGCCCCCGAGCGCGCCGAGCTCGAGGTCGAGCGCGCGCGCCTCCTCGCCAGCGAGCGCGAGGCGCGCGCCGCCGCCGAGACGGCGAGCCTCACCAAGGACCACTTCCTCGCCACCCTCTCGCACGAGCTGCGCACGCCGCTCAACGCCATCGTCGGCTGGGCGCGGCTGCTGCGCGCCGGGGCGCTCCAGGGGCAGAAGGTGGAGCGCGCGCTGGAGAGCATCGAGCGCAACGCGCACGCGCAGGCGCGGCTGATCGACGACCTGCTCGACGTCTCGGCGATCATCTCCGGCAAGATGAGCCTCGAGCTGCGGCCGGTCGAGCTCGGGCCCTTCCTCGACGCGGCGCTCGACGCCGTGCGCCCCGCCGCCGAGGCCAGGTCGCTGCGCCTCGAGCGGCAGGTCGAGCCCGGGGTCGGCCCCGTGCTGGGCGATCCCGACCGGCTGCAGCAGGTGATCGGGAACCTGCTCTCGAACGGCGTCAAGTTCACGCCGCCCGGCGGCCGCGTCAGGGCCTGCCTCGAGCGGCGCGGCGAGCGCGCGGCGATCGTGGTGAGCGACACCGGTCCCGGCATCGATCCCGCCTTCCTGCCGCACCTGTTCGAGCCCTTCCGCCAGGGCAACCGCGCCGAGCGCAGCCAGAAGGGGCAGGGGCTCGGGCTGGCGATCGTCCGCCGCCTCGTCGAGCTGCACGGCGGCACGGTGCACGCGGAGAGCCGGGGGCTGGGACAGGGGGCGAGCTTCGTCGTCGAGCTGCCGCTGGCCGACTCCGCGGCGGCGCCGGCCGCGGGGCCGCGCGAGGCGCCGGCGCGCGAGGGCGCGCCGCGGC
>DASUNQ010000325.1:0-29238 GCA_036277075.1 Thermoanaerobaculia bacterium | reverse complement strand
GGCCGCGAGCGCGCGGCGCGCGCGGCGGTGCTGCGCGCGCTGGCGCCGCTCGGCCCCGGGGTCGCCTTCGCCTCGGTGCCGCGGGTGGGGGAGGAGCTCCGCCGGCTGGCGCTCGCCGACCTCCGCCGCTCGAGCGGCCTGGCCCTGTTGCTCGTCGCGGCGGTCGTCCTCGCCTCCTTCCGCGGCCGGCCGGGCGCTTCGGCGCTGTCGGCCCTGCCGCTCGCCCTGGGCTGCCTCTGGACCTTCGGGCTCTGGGGCGCCGCCGGGCGGCCGATCGATCTCCTCTGCATCGCCACGCTCCCCGTCCTCTTCGGCACCGGCATCGACCTCGGCGTCCACACGCTGCACACCGCGCGCGTGCATCCGGCGGGAGTGGCCGGAGCGGCGCGCGAGCTGGGGCTGACGATGACGCTCACCGTCGCCACCACCGGGATCGGCTTCGGGAGTCTCGCTTCGTCGCGGGTGCCGGGGCTGCGCAACGCGGGGCTGATCGTCGCGGCCGGCGTCGTCCTCTGCCTCCTGGCGACGCTGACGGTCCTGCCCGCTCTCGGTGCGCTGGGCGACCGCCGGCGCGGGGGCGCGGGAGCGCGGACCGGGCGCCCGCCGCGCGAGCGGCCGCCCCACGCTCCCGAAATCGGACGGGCGCACCGCCTGCTCGGCCGCTTCCACTTCACCCGCGTCTTCTGGTACCGCATCCACCGCTTGGGCGTCATCGTCGTGCCGCAGCGGTTGTTCGCGCCGGGGATCGCCCTCTTCACCCTGCTTTTCTGGATCGCCCTGCGGCGCGTCGGGGCGGCGGTGGCGGCAAACCTCGAGGCGGTGCTCGGGCCCGCCGGCTTCTGGCGGCGCCAAGCGCGGATCTACCGCACCCTGCGCGAGTTCGCCTGGTGCCTCTCGGAGCGCTACGAGCGGCTGGCGCTGGGGCGCGTGGCCGAGGTGGCGCTCGACGGCGAGGCGACCTGGCGGGCGCTGCTCGACTCCGGCACCGGCTTCGTCCTGCTCACCGCGCACCTCGGCCCCTGGGAGAGCGGCTCGATGGTGCCGGCGACGCGAAATCGCCGGAGCGTCCACCTGGTGCGCGAGGCGGAGCCCGACGCGGAGGTCGACCGCTTCGTGCGCGGGCTCCTCGAGGCGCATGCGCCGGGGCTGCACGTCACCCACTTCGCGGCCGACAACCCGCACCTCGGCGCCGTCCTCCTCGACGCCCTCCGCGCCGGCGACATCGTCGCCCTCCAGGGGGACCGCCCGCGCGCCGGCGGCCGCAGCCTCGAGGCGCCCCTCTTCGGGCGCCCCTTCCCGTTCCCGGTGGGTCCCGCCGCCCTGGCGCGCGCCGCCGGGGTGCCGATCGTGCCCGTCTTCGTGCTGCGCGAGGGGCGCCTGCGCTACCGCTCGCGGGTGCGGCCGCCCATCGAGGTGCCGCGCACCGCCGACCGCGAGGCCGACCTGCGGCAGGCCGTGGCGGGCTACGCTGCGGAGCTCGAGGGCGCGATCCGCGAACGGCCGCACCAGTGGTTCCTGTTCCGGAAGGTCTGGGAGTGAGGACCAGGCTTCAGGTGAGAAGCACGCTGAGAGTGCCGGTGCCGTACACCGCGTCCCCGGTGACGGTCAGAGCGTAGACGGCGAGCGGGGGAACCCGCCCGGCGCTGCGAATTTCGACCCGCAACTGCGTTTCGACCGGAAGCCACGGGTGGGGAAGTGTGGCTCCCCGGATTCCCACGAGGTAGCCGAGGCGCGGCGGCCCCGCGAGCCCAGCCAACGCTTCCAGTGCGGCCGCCGCCTGTGCCGCCATCTCCAGCGCGAGAAGGGCGGGCACGCGTCCGCGCCGGACGAACGGCGAGTCGCGCGGCACCGCCGCGACGGCGGCGAGCCCATCCTCCGTCCGCGCGATGAGCCTCTGCAGCAGCAGCGCGGGCGGGCGGTGAGGCACGAGCTCGTCCAAGGGCGGGAAATCCCCGAGCGAGGGGTGGTCCTTGCCGCCGTCGTCGCGCGGCGCAGCCGTCGCCGTGTCCTGGACCCGCGCCCGGCCGTCGCTCACCCGCTCCTCGCCCAGCCGCAGCTCGAACCGCACCTCGTCGTCGCCGCCTCTCGCGAGCCGCACGACCGGCTCCTCACCCGGTCCGACCGGTCGCCGAAAGCGCACTCCCCGCAGCGCCGCCAACCGCACCTCGCAGCCAGCCTCTGCCGTGCAGGCCTCTTCGACGAGCGCCAGTTGCGCGACGGCGGGGAGCACCGGCCGGCCGGGGAAATGACCGGCGAAGAACGGCGCGAGATCCCTCTCGGCGCTCAGGACGACGGGCTCGCCGCCAGCAGCGAGAAGCCGCGGCGGCGGCGGGTGATCGCGAGCCGCCGGTGCAGCGCCACGTTGAGGTCGAGGAGCCGCAGCCGCCAACGCACCGCGGCGATGGGGCGGGGGAAGACGTGTCCGGCGAGGACCGAGATGATCGCGCGGTGGACGGCGAGGGGTCCCCGGGCGTCGAGGAAGAGGTCGCGGAACGCCGGGTCGTAGTAGCGGTGGACCATGCGGAAGAGCGGCTCGGAGCTGCCGCGCACGAACTCGACGTAGCGCCGGCGCACCGCCTCCGGCCGCGCCGTGCCGCGCAAGAGCGCGGCGAGGCCGCGGGCCGCCTCGACGGCGCTCACCATCCCCAGGCAGACGCCGGTCGAGAAGATGGGGTCGACGAAGGTCGCGGCGTCGCCGGCCAGGAAGTACCCCGGGCCGGCGTACGGCTCGCAGCGATAGCTGAAGTCGGCGGCGACGTGGTTGGCGGCCGGGAAGACGGCGCCGGCGGTGCGCTCGGCGAGGAGCGGCGTCCGGCGGATCGCCCAGGCGAGCATCTGGTTGGGCGGGACGCCCGTGGCACGCGCCGCGTCGGCGTCCAGCACCAGGCCGATGCTGGTGCGCCGCTCGTCGAGCGGGATGAGCCAGAACCACCCCTCGTCGCACATGACGATCGAGATGAAGCCCCCGGCGATCCCGGGGCTGCGCCAGACCCCCGAGAAGTGTCCGAAGAAGGCCACCTTCTTGAGCCGCGGCAGCACGCGCCGGATGCCGAGGTGGCGCCCCACGACCGTCCCCTGGCCGCTGGCGTCGATCAGCCAGCGGCCGCGCAAGGTGCGGCCGTCCTCGAGCGCGACGGCGACCTCGCCGTCGGCGAGGCGGAGGACGGCGCGGACGGCGGCCCCCTCCACGACCTCGGCGCCGGCCTCGCGCGCCGCGCCGAGGAGCGTCGCGTCGAACGGCGCGCGCTCGATGTTGAAGGCGCCGACCTCGCCCGGCGCCAGGCCCTGGTCGAAGACGATCGAGGTGATCTCGCTGCCGTCCCCGAGGCCGAACTCGGCGCCGTACTTCGCCACCTGAGGCAGCGCCGCGAGACGCTCCTCGAGCCCGAGCTCGCGGATCACGCGCATGTTGCGGGGCAGGAACGACTCGCCGATGTGGAAGCGCGGGAAGACGGCGCGGTCGACGACCAGCGCCGAGAGCCCTTCCCGGCGCAGCGCCAGCGCGGCCGTGGCGCCGGTGGGGCCGCCGCCGATCACCAGCGCGTCGTGGAGGTCGGTGGCCCTGCTCACGGCTCCGGCGCGAGACATGAACAGGTCCCCGGCAGGGGCGACGGCTCCTCCGGCTCCGCCGCGAGCTCGAACGTCACCTCCTCGCCCGGGGGGAAGCGCGCGGCGGCGAGCCCGGCGACGGTGTGGCGGCCAGGGCCGAGATCGGCCGGGAGCGGCAGCCAGAGGACGCGGGTCGACGCCGCCACCGGAAAGAGAGGGACGCCGTCGAGCGTGAGCCCGCGCCAGGCGAGCGGCCCCGGGAAGAGACCGCAGACGCACACGGTCTCGGCGCCGAGCGCCGGCGTGCCCGCGCCGTCGAGGCGCGGCGGCCCCTGCCGCGCCGCCGCCGTTCCCACCCGCGCCTCCGCGACCGCTTCGACGAGCACCTCCCCGGTCGGGTCGGTGTAGGTCACGGCGAGCGGCGCCCCGGGCGCGAGATCGTCCGGCAGCTCGGTCGTCCACAGGGTCGCCAGCAGCTCCGGCGGCGGGCCCGGCGGGAGCGGCTCGACGTCGGCGACGTCGAAGGCCAGCGATTCGGCTGCCGAGACCGGCGCGACGGCGACGAACGGTCCGCCGGGCGGCGGCGCGCCTTCGCCGTCCGCCGGCGCCACGGCGACGATGCGCGGCGGCTCCGCGCCGCCGGCGGCGGCGACCTCATAGAGCCGGACGATCTCCTCGCCCGGCCCGAGGTCGGCGAGCAGCTCGCCTCCGTCGCGCCCCGCCACGATGAAGACCTCCGCCTCGCCGGCGAGCCCGAACGGCTCCGGGTCGGCCGCGCGCACGGCGTAGGCGGCGGCCGGGCCGCGCGCCGGCGCCGCCGGCACCGCGCCCATCCCCAGCTCCACCTCGAGCGGCGGCGCTTCCTCGACGGCGTCCGTCGCCGCGCCGCCGGTTCCCTCGCCCTCGCCGACCGGCAGCTCCTCGACCGCGAACTCCTCCTCCTCGATCGCCGAGTCCGCCGCGAGCTCGGAGGCGAGGAGCGGCCGCACCATGAAGCGCGTCCGGCGGCGCCCCGGCCCTTCCGCAGCCAGGGCCGCGGCGAGGCGCGCCAGCTCGGCGCGGCCCGGGGACGCCGTCACGCCCGCCGCGAGCTCCAGCTCGACGCGCCGCGCCCGCGCCGGTTCCCAGGCCGACACCCGCGGGTCGAACGGGACCGCCGCGGCGCCGGCGATCGTCCAGCGCCCCTCCGGCGGCGTGCGCTCGGGGTCGAGCACCTGCACGAGAACGGGGTCGCCGGCGGCGGCGAGGGGAGGGAGTCGGAGGAGCCCCGTGAGGCTGGCCGCCGGGCGGGGGGCGGCGCCGACCGCGAGGGCGTCGGTGTAGAAGACCGGACGCTCGCCGCTCCGCGCCTCGACGGCGATCTCGCGCGGCGGCTTGCCCTCGGCGAGCTTGAGCCGGAAGCGCACCGGCGGCGGCGCGGCCGGCCCGCGGAGCGTCAGCGAGCCCGCCTCGCGGCTGAGGAACCACGCCGACGGCAGCTCGACGGCGTTCAGGCGCCCGGCGAGCCGCGCCGGCACGATGACCCGCAGCTCGTCGAGCGGCGGCCCTGCCTTCCAGATCAGGGTGAGCGCCCGCGTCGGGGCGTCGAAGGTGGCGGTCAGCGTGCCGCTCCCACCTTGCGCGCCGGCGGCGGGCGTGCGGAGGGCGAGCGCCAGGACGGCGGCGAGGGGCGGCGCGAGCCGGAGCATCGGGCCGGGTAGGTTAGCGCACCCCCTCCCGGTGCGCTTGCAAAGCTCCTTCCGCTCTGCGAGCTTCCGCGCGTGGCGACGTGGGCCATCGGGGACGTGCACGGGTGCGTGGCCACGCTGCGGCGACTGCTCGAGCGGGTGGGCTTCGACCGGCGCCGCGACCGGCTCTGGGCGGTGGGGGACCTGGTGAACCGCGGGCCGCGTTCGCTCGAAGCGCTGCGCTGGGCGGCCGCGATGGGGGACCGGCTCGTCGCGGTCCTCGGCAACCACGACCTCCACCTCCTGGCGCGCGCCCGCGGCATCGCCGAGCCGCGGCGGCGCGACACCCTGGACGAGGTGCTCGCCGCGCCCGACCGCGACGACCTGCTGGACTGGCTGATCGAGCGGCCGCTGCTGCATCGCGAGGGGGAGTGGACGCTGGTCCACGCCGGCCTCTTCCCCGCCTGGACCCTCGCTCAGGCCGAGCGGCTGGCGCGCGACACGGAGGCGGCGTTGCGCGGCCGGGAGGGCGACGCGCTCCTGCGCGCCATCGACCGCAAGACCGCCGAGCGGTGGGAGGAGGGGCTCGCCGGCCGCGACCGCGCCCGCGCCGCGCTGGCGGCGTTCGCCCGCCTCCGCACGCTGACCGCCGACGGGCGGATGTGCCCGGACTTCACCGGCCCGCCGGCCGAGGCGCCCGACGGCTGCGCGCCCTGGTTCGAGCGGCCGCGCCGCAGCGCCGGCCGCGGCACCGTCGTCTTCGGCCACTGGGCCGCGCTCGGCCTGCACCGCGAGGACGGCGTGGTCTGCCTCGACAGCGGCGCCGCCTGGGGCCGGTCGCTCTCCGCCCTGCGCCTCGACGACGGCCGGCTCGTGCAGCAGCGGGTCGTGGACTAGCATCGCGCCATGCCGCGGATCACCCGGGTCTACACCCGCACCGGCGACGACGGGACGACGGCCCTGGGCGGCGGGCAGCGGGTGGCGAAGGACGCGGCGCGCATCGCGGCCTTCGGCACCGTCGACGAGCTGTCGTCGCAGATCGGGGCGGCGCTGGCGATCGGCGTCGTGGATGAGCTGGCGGCGCCGCTCGCGCGGGTGCAGAACGAGCTCTTCCACCTCGGCTCGGACCTCTGCATCCTGGAGGAGGACAAGGCGCGGATGCCGGTGCCGGTCGTCGAGGAGCGACACGTCCGGGCCCTCGAAGAGCTGATGGACCGGCTGTCGGAAGAGCTGCCGCCGCTCGCCAACTTCGTGCTCCCGGGCGGCGCGCCCGGCGCGGCGCTGCTCCACGTCGCGCGCACCGTCTGCCGGCGCGCCGAGCGGCTCCTGGTGACGCTGGCGCGCGAAGAGCCGGTCGGCCCCTGGGCGGTCCGCTACCTCAACCGGCTCTCGGACGCCCTCTTCGTCATGGCGCGTTTCGAGAACCTGCGGCGCGGCGTCCCCGAGCCGCTCTGGGACTCGCGGGCCTAGTCGGAGGAGGGCGCCTGCTCGATCGTGTGCAGCGTCAGCGTCGTCCCCTGCATGCAGAACGACATCTCGGCCGGCCTGCCGGTCACGCGCACGCGGTCGCCGACCTTGAACCCCTGGAGATCGCCGGTCAGCGTGTAGATCTGCCCGTCGTCGCCGCGCAGGGCCTGGCACTCGACCCCTTCGTCGGTCAGCCGGCCGGTGACGGTCACCGTCCCCGTCCCCTTGCCCTTTTGCACCTCGTCCTCCACCGGCTCCACCGGGATGGCTCCGGGCCCGCCGCCGCCGTTCGCGGCGCAGGCGGCGGCGAGGAGCAGGCAGAGCGTCGTCGCGAGCTGTCTCATCGCTACCTCCGGTCGATCTGTCCGACTCTAACGCTCGGCCCGACGCCGCAGCGCGAGCCCCCTTCCATCACGCCCACCAGGCGCACCGAGTCGCCGCGGCCGAAGCCGCGCAGGTCGCCGGCCAGCTCGTAGGTGCGGCCGTCGTCGCCGCGCAGCGTCGGGCAGCCGCCGGCACCGGCAATCCGCCCTCGCAGGTCGACCAGCTCGCCGCGGCTGCGCTCGTCCCAGCGGTCGCGGTCGCCGCCGAAGATCCGGCCGAGGGGGTCGCGCCGCTCGCGCTCCTCCCAGCGGTCGCGGTCGTCCCGGTCGTCATCGTCCCAATCGTCGTCGTTTCACCGGTCGACGTTCCATCGGCCGTCCCGGCCGAGGTCGCGGAGCTGGTGGATCTCGAGAGTCGTCCCCTGGCGGCAGCCGGAGCCGTTCACCACCCGGCCCTTGATCCAGACGTCGTCGCCCGGGCGGAGCCCGGAGGCGTCCCGGCCGACCAGCGTGTACAGTCGGCCGTCGTCGCCGCGCACCGCGGTGCAGCGGAGCCCCTCGGCCGTCACCTCGCCCTGGACGTGGACGATGCCACGTCCGGGCCGATCGGCGAGGTTGCCGCTCCGCGGCCACGCGCTGCGCGACCGCGCCCGGTTGCGGCGCGCCGCCTCGTTCCACTCCCGTTCGCCCTGGCGCTCGAGCTGCCGCTGCCGCTCGAAGCTGCGCTGACGGTCGAGCTGGCGCTGCCGTTCGACCTGCCGCTGCCGTTCGACCTGCCGCTGGACCTGGCGCTGCCGCTCGCGCTCGCGCCGCTGCTGCCGCTCGAAGCGCTGCCGCGCCTCGAGGCGGTCCCGCCCACGGTGGCGCTGCACGTCGGCGCGCTGCCGGTGCTCGTTCTTCTTCTGCTTGCTCGCCTTCTTCTGGTGCTTCTTCTGGTGCTTGCCGCGCTGCTTCTCGTGCTTCTGCTTGCCCTTCCCTTCGCCCTTGCCGCCCCCCTTGTCGTGCTGGACGAAGGAGCCCAGGTTGGCGCTCGGGGAGGCGGAGCCGGCGGCGGGGAGCATCAGGGCGAGGGCGAGCCCGCAGGCCGGGATCAGCCTCGCCGCGCGTCGGAACCTGGTCATGACGTCCACTCCTTTCGCCGGCGGCCCTTCCGACCGCTGGCGAGAGAGTGGGTGGCAAGATGTCTGCCAGAGACCTAAACCGAGTGGAACCATCCAGTTATCGGATCTCTCCCGGAGCGCTTGCCGCCCGCGCACGTCCTCTCGAGGAGACGCGGCGACCGCGCGCTCTGCTACCCTCCCGCGCCGTGTCTCGGCGCCTAGAGCCCCCGCCGCCGCGCGCCTTGGTCTTCGACCTCGACGGCACGCTCGTCGACTCGCGCCGCGACCTCGCGACGGCGCTCAACCGGACGCGCGCCGAGCTGGGGCTGCCGCCGCTGATGCTCGCCGAGGTGGTCGGCATGGTGGGGGAGGGGGCGCGCCGGTTGGTCGAGAAGGCGATCGGTCCGGACGTGCCGCCAGAGCGTTTCGAGCCGGTCTTCGGCCGCTATCTGCAGCACTACCGCGCCGTCCTGCTCGACACGACGCGGCCCTACGACGGCGTCCCCGAAGCGCTCGAACGGCTCGCCGCGCGCTACCCCTTGGCGGTCCTCACGAACAAGCCGGAGGAGCTCTCGCGCGCGCTCCTCGCCGGGCTCGGCCTCCTCGGATGGTTCGCGGCCCTGTTGGGCGGGGACAGCCTGCCGAGCCGGAAGCCGGACCCCGCGGGGCTCCTCCACCTCGCCGCGCGGCTCGGCGCCCCGCCGGCGGACGTCCTGCTCGTCGGCGACAGCGCCATCGACGCCGCGACCGCCCGCGCGGCGGGCGCCCGCTTCGCGCTCGTCACCTGGGGTTTCCCGCGCCCGGCCGACCTCGCCGCCGTCCCCGCCGACGCCCGCTACGCCACGCCGGGCGAGCTGGCGGCGGCGTTTGTTACTGCGGCAGGTCGCGCGGGGTGAAGGGCTGCGGGAAGATCTGCGCCAGGCGGACTTCCTCGCGCTCGCCGTCCGTGTTGCAGACCAGGATCGGCAGGTCCGGGACGAACTCCACGAGGGTCTGCCGGCAGAGGCCGCAGGGGCGCCCCGGCGGCGTCGTGTCGGTCACCACGGCGAGCGCCTGCGGGCGCCGCAGCCCGGCCGCCACGGCGCGCGCGACCGCCAGCCGCTCGGCGCAGACCGCGAGCGCCGGGATGCAGTTCTCGACGTTGCCCGAGGCGTGGATCGAGCCGTCCTCCATCAGCACGGCGGCACCGACCGGGAAGCGGCTGTAGGGGGCGTAGGCGCCGGCGCGCGCCGCCCGGGCGGCGGCCACGAGGGGCTCCCAGTCCATAGGGCGGGCGAGCGTAGCACGCAGGCGCTAGGAGTCCGTCGCGCTGGCGCGCAACGGACAGCACTCCTAGCGATTGATCGGAGCCCGGCGCGAAAGCTTTCGCGCCTTTGGCGCCGTCGCCCGTGATAGCGTGCGGCGGCTTTCGGGCCGCCGTCCGGCGGGCCGTCACTTCGACATTCCGGAGGAGAGGGTTTGGAGAGTGCAGGTCAGGAGATCCGCTGGCACGAGGCGGAGGGGCGCCTCGAGGTGCCGCTGCGGCCGATCGTGCCGTTCAACGAGGGGGACGGCACCGGCCCCGACCTCGGGCGCGCCACCAAGCTCGTCCTCGACGGCGCCGTCGAGCGCTGCTACGGCGGCGCGCGCGCCATCGCGTGGGTCGAGATCCTGGCCGGCGAGAAGGCCTTCCGCGCCAACGGCTCCTGGCTGCCGGACGCCACGCTCGACGCCGTCCGCCGCTACCGCGTCGCGATCAAGGGGCCGCTCACCACGCCGGTGGGCGGCGGCATCCGCAGCCTCAACGTCACCCTCCGCCAGCAGCTCGACCTCTACGCCTGCGTCCGCCCGGTCCGCTACTACCCCGGCGTGCCGACGCCGGTGCGCGAGCCCGAGAAGGTCGACATGGTGATCTACCGCGAGAACACCGAGGACGTCTACGCCGGCATCGAGTGGCCGGCCGGCTCGACCGAGGCGGCGCGGCTGATCGAGTTCCTCGGCCGCGAGATGGGGCGCGCGGTGCGGCCGGACAGCGGCGTCGGCATCAAGCCGATCTCCGCCACCGGCAGCAAGCGTCTGGTGCGCAAGGCCCTGCATTACGCCGTCGACTGCGAGCGCCGCAGCGTGACGCTGGTGCACAAGGGCAACATCATGAAGTTCACCGAAGGGGCGTTCAAGGACTGGGGGTACGAGGCGGCGCGCGAGTTCGGCGACCGCGTCGTGACCGAGGCCGACCTCGGGAGCGCGCCGGCTCCCCCCGCCGCCGGCCCACACCGCGTGGTGGTCAAGGACCGCATCGCCGACTCGATGTTCCAGCAGGTCCTGCTCCGCCCCGACGAGTACGACGTCATCGCCACCACGAACCTGAACGGCGACTACCTCTCCGACGCTCTCGCCGCGCAGGTGGGCGGCCTCGGCATGGCCCCCGGCAGCAACGAAGGGGACGGCATCGCCGTCTTCGAGGCCACCCACGGCACCGCCCCGAAGTACGCGGGTCAGGACAAGGTGAACCCGGGCTCACTGATCCTCTCGGGCGTCATGCTCCTGCGCTGGCTCGGCTGGCGCGAGGCGGCCGAGGCGGTCGAGCGGGCGCTCGCGCTCACCATCCTCCAGAAGCGGGTGACCTACGACCTCGAGCGGCAGATGATCGGGGCGAAGCTCATGAAGACCTCCGAGTTCGCCGCCGCGATTGTCGAGAACCTCTAGGAGATCTGCATGCGTCACAAGGTTACCGTCGTCGGGGCCGGCAACGTCGGCGCCACCGCCGCGCAGCGGATCGCCGAGGCCGATCTGGCCGACGTGGTCATGGTGGACGTGGCCGGCGACCTCGCCGCCGGCAAGGCGCTCGACATGATGGAGTCGGCGCCGGTGCTCGGCTTCAACGCGCGCATCTCCGGGGGGTCGGACTACGGGCCGACGGAGGGCTCCGAGGTCTGCGTCGTCACCGCCGGCATCGCGCGCAAGCCGGGCATGAGCCGCGACGACCTGCTGCGCACCAACGCCGGCATCACCCGGCAGGTGATCGAAGAGCTGGTCCGGCGCTCGCCGGAGACCATCCTGATCATGGTCACCAACCCGCTCGACGCCATGTGCGAGGTGGCGCGCCGGGTCTCCGGCTTCCCGCGCGAGCGGGTCTTCGGCATGGCCGGCGTCCTCGACGCCGCGCGCATGCGCTACTTCATCTCCGCCGAGCTCGACGTCTCGGTCGAGGACGTCGACGCCTTCGTCCTCGGCGGTCACGGCGACACCATGGTGCCGCTGCCGCGCTACGCCACGGTCAACGGCATCCCGCTGCCGCAGCTCCTCCCCGCCGAGCGGATCGAGGCGATCAACGACCGCACCCGCAACGGCGGCATCGAGATCGTCAACTACTACAAGACCGGCTCGGCCTACTACGCGCCGGCCGCCGCGGTCTACGACATGGTGGCCGCGATCCTCCACGACAAGAAGAAGATCCTCCCCTGCGCCGTGCTCCTCCAGGGAGAGTACGGTCTCTCCGACCTCTTCGTCGGCGTCCCCGTGCGGCTCGGCCGGGGCGGCGTCGAGAAGGTGATCGAGCTCGAGCTGACCGCCGAGGAGCGCACCGCGCTCGACCGCTCGGCCGAGGCGGTGCGCGGGCTGATCGAGAGCCTGCCTGCCGGGGAGGGAGCGTGAAGATCCACGAGTACCAGGCCAAGGAGATCCTGCGCCGCTACGGGGCGGCGACGCCGCGCGGGCGGGTGACCGACGACGCCGAGGAGGCGGCGCGGATCTGCGAGGAGCTGGGCGGGCGCTGCGTGGTCAAGGCGCAGATCCATGCCGGCGGGCGGGGCAAGGGAGGCGGGGTCAAGCTCGCCAATTCGCCCGCGGAGGCGCGCGAGAAGGCTTCGCAGATCCTCGGCATGCAGCTGGTGACGCCGCAGACCGGCCCCGAGGGGCAGACGGTGCGCAAGGTCCTGGTCGAGGAGGCTCTCGCCATCGCCTCCGAGCTCTACGCCTCGGTCACTCTCGACCGCCGGCTCGCCAAGCCGATCATCATGGCCTCGGCGTCCGGCGGCATGGACATCGAAGAGGTGGCGGCGCACGACCCGTCGGCCATCCTGCGCGTGGCGGTCGACCCCCACCTCGGCCTGCTGCCGTTCCAGGGGCGGGCGGTCGCGCGCGGCCTGAAGCTCTCCGGCAAGACGGCGCGCGAGGCGGCGAAGCTCGTCGAGGCCGCCGGCGCCGCCTACCTCGGGACCGACGCATCGCTCGTCGAGATCAACCCGCTCCTGGTCACCGCCGACGGCTCCGTCCTGGCGCTCGACGCCAAGATGAGCTTCGACGACAACGCCCTCTTCCGCCGCCCCGACGTCGCCGCCCTGCGCGACCTCGCCGAGGAGAACCCGATGGAGGTCGAGGCCGGCAAGCACGGCCTCAACTACATCAAGCTCGACGGCACGATCGGCTGCATGGTCAACGGCGCCGGCCTGGCGATGGCGACGATGGACATCATCAAGCTCCACGGCGGGGCGCCGGCCAACTTCCTCGACGTCGGCGGCTCGGCGAGCCAGGACACGGTCAAGAACGCCTTCCGTCTCCTGGTCTCCGACCCCAGCGTGCGCGCCGTGCTGATCAACATCTTCGGCGGCATCGCGCGCACCGACCGCATCGCCAACGGCGTCGTCGCCGCGCTCGGCGAGCTGGGCGAGGTGCGGACGCCCGTCGTCGTGCGGCTCGAGGGGACGAACGTCGAGGAGGGCCGGCGCATTCTGCGCGAGGCCCCCTTCCGGTTCATCGTCGCCGAGGACATGGCCGACGCGGCGACGAAGGCCGTTGCCGCCGCGGCGGGGCAGGCGGAGGCGCGCTGATGGCCATCTGGGTCGGCAACGACACGCGCCTCCTGGTGCAGGGGATCACCGGCAAGGAGGGCACCTTCCACGCCCTGGGCTGCCGCGACTACGGCACGCGCGTCGTCGCCGGCGTCACCCCCGGCAAGGGCGGTGAGACGGTCGAAGGGATCCCGGTCTTCGACACCGTCGCCGAGGCGCGCGAGGCGACCGGCTGCAACGCCACGATGATCTTCGTGCCGCCCCCCTTCGCCGCCGACGCCGTCATGGAGGCCGCGGCGGCGGGGATCGAGCTCGTCGTCTGCATCACCGAGGGCGTGCCGGTCACCGACATGCTGAAGGTCAAGACCTTCCTGCGCGACCATCCGACGCGGCTCATCGGCCCCAACTGCCCGGGGGTGATCTCGCCGGGAATGGCCAAGATCGGCATCATGCCCGGGCACATCCACCGGCCCGGCGCGGTCGGCGTCGTCAGCCGCTCGGGCACGCTGACCTACGAGGCGGTCTGGCAGCTCACCAACCTCGGGCTCGGACAATCGACCTGCGTCGGGATCGGCGGCGATCCCGTCAACGGCACCAACTTCATCGACTGCCTCGCCGCCTTCGCCGCCGACCCCGAGACCGAAGCCGTCATCCTGATCGGCGAGATCGGCGGCAGCGCCGAGGAGGAGGCCGCGGCCTGGGTGAAGGAGCGGTTCGACCGGCCGGTCGTCGGCTTCATCGCCGGGCGCACCGCGCCGCCGGGGCGGCGGATGGGACACGCCGGCGCGATCGTCGCCGGCGGCAAGGGGACGGCGGCCGAGAAGATGGAGGCGTTGCGCGCGGCGGGGATCCACGTCGTCGAGTCGCCGGCCGAGATGGGCGCCACGGTGGCGCGCGCCCTGGGACGGTGATCCGGCGGCTCGATGGCGTCGGCTGGCTCGCCCTCCTCGGCGGCGGCGAGTTCAGCTTCGGCGAGACCCTCGACGCCGACCGCGCCTGGCTCGCCAAGGCGCCGCCGGGGCCGATCGGCTTCGTCCCCGCCGCCAGCGGCTCTTCCGACTACGGCGTCCACTTGGCCGAGTACTTCGAGGGGAGCTTCGGGCGCGCGGTCGAGACGATCCCGATCTACCGCCCGCGCGACGCGCGCCGCGGCCGCAACGCCGAGCGGATCGCAGCGGTGGCGGCAGTCTACCTGGGCGGCGGCGTCACCGATCACCTGCTCGAGGCGCTCGCCGGCACGCCCGCCGCCGAGGCGCTGGCGGGGAAGCTGCGGGACGGCGGCGTCGTGGCCGCCATCGCCGCGGCCGCGCAGTGCGCCGGGCGCGCGGCGCGCAGCATCTTCGGCGGCGGCGCGGTGCCCGGGCTCGGCTGGCTGCCGGACGCCGCCGTCGAGCCCAACTTCGACCCCGGCCACGACCGCCGGCTGCGCAAGCTGATGGCGGCGCCGGACGTGGAGGTCGGGCTCGGCATCCCGGCCGGCGCGGCGCTGCTGCTCGGGCCGGAGGGTGCGGTCGAGGTGGCGGGGACGGCTTTCCGCCTGCGCAGCGCCGACGGCGACCTCGAAGTCATGGAATGACCAAGGAGAGACGATGGAGCAGACGCTCGCGATCCTGAAGCCCGACAGCGTGGCCGCCGGCCATGCCGGCAAGATCCTCGCCCACCTCGAGGCGCAGGGGTTCACGGTCCGCGCCCTCAAGATGGTGCGGCTCACAACTGACCAGGCGCGCGCCTTTTACGAGGTCCACGCCGAGCGGCCCTTCTACGGCAGCCTGGTGGCGTTCATGACCGGCGGGCCGGTGGTGCCGGTCGTCCTCGAAGGGGAGGACGCGGTGGTGCGGCTGCGCGAGGCGATGGGCGCGACCGACGTCGCCAAGGCGGCGCCGGGCACGGTGCGGGCCCTCTACGGCACCTCGATCGAGCGCAACGCCATCCACGGCAGCGACTCGCCGGAGAACGCGGCACGCGAGATCGCCTTCTTCTTCTCGCGGGCCGAGCTGCTCGCCGCGCGGTAGGCTGAAGTCGATGGTCTACCGCCACCCGCAGGCCGCGCCGCTCGGCCAGGTGCCGGAGGAGCGGCGGGGGCGGGTCGTCGGCCGCTTCTGCCTGGTCTGCGGCACGATCTACTCCGAGCAGAGCGCCCGCCACACCGGCCGGCCGCTCTACGGCCGCGACCACATCGCCTCTCCGTGTCCGCACGAGGGGGAGCGCTTCGAGGCGGGGGAGGACTGGTGGGAGCCGGCGGTCGAGGTGCTGCCGCCGCCGCCCGCTCCGCCCCCCGCGCCCCCGGCCGCGTAGCGCCGTGGCGCGCGCGGTCGACCGGCGGCTCGCGGCTCATGTCGAGGCGCTGGTCCGCTGCCGTCGCTGCCCGACGGTGGTGCCGCCGCCGGTCGCGGCGCTGCCTCTCGGCCGGCCCAAGGTCATGGTCGTCGGCCAGGCGCCCGGCCCGCGCGAGGCCGACCGCGAGCGCCTCTTCGCCCACACCGCCGGCGCGCGCCTCTTCTCCTGGTTCGCCGAGCTGGGGGTGCCCGAGGAGGAGGCCCGGGCGCGGATCTGGATCGCCGCCGCGATCCGCTGCTTCCCCGGCCGCGCGCCGCAAGGGGGCGACCGCGTGCCCTCGCCGCAGGAGGTCGCCAACTGCGCGCCCTGGCTCGAAGCCGAGCTACGCCTCCTGCGCCCGCTGACGATCATCGCCCTCGGCCAGCTCGGGATCTCCCGCTTCCTCCCCCCCTCCCCCCTCGCCGAGCGCGTCGGCCAGGTCTTCACCGCCGAGCGCGACGGCCGCGCCATCGAGGTCGTCCCCCTCCCGCACCCCTCAGGCCGTAGCACCTGGCTCAACCACCCCGAGAACCAGAAGCGCTTGCGGCGGGCCCTGGCGCTCCTCAAAAGGACCCGCGGCTGGCGGGAGACGTTCGGCGACCGGAGATGAAGTATGTGTATGGGCAGGTGTATGATCGTGGGGAGGAGGGCGGTGCGATGCGTACGAACATCGTCCTGGACGACGAGCTGGTCGCCGAGGCGGCCCGACTGAGCGGCATCAAGACCAAGAAGGACTTGGTCCACGAAGCGTTGCGGCATTTCGTCGAGAGCAAGCGCCGCAAGAGCCTCCTGGACCTCGTCGGCAGGGTGGAGCTGGACCCGGAGTACGACTACAAGAAGCTCCGCGCGGGGCGATGATCGTCGCTGATACTTCGGTCCTCATCGACCTCCTGCGGCGGCGGGACACGGCGGCGGTCCGGCGGCTGCGCGCGATCGAGGTCGACGAGCTGCCTCTCGCGATCCCCGCCATCTGCTGCCAGGAGGTGCTGCAAGGCGCGAGGGACGAGAAGGACTGGAACGAGCTGCTGGAGACACTCACCTCCCGCACGCTCCTCTCGCCGCGCGACGCCGCGGCGACGCACATCGCCGCCGCCCGCCTGTACTACGACTGCCGGCGACGCGGCATCACCATCCGCAGCTCCGCCGACTGCTTCATCGCGCAGCTCGTTCTCGAGGAGGAGGCCGTCCTGCTCCACGACGACGAAGACTTCGAGCGCCTCCGCGAAGTCTGCCTGCTCGAAACCCTCAGGAGCTAACTTTCTTTACCGCTCGCACCGCGTCCCTGCCGATGTCTATCGCCAGGCGCGCGGCGGTACCGTCGGGGGCCACCTCGAAGGTCATCCGCGTGAGCCGCGTCTCGCGGTAGCAGGGGTCGCGCCAGCGGACGACGAAGGTGTCGCCGCCGGCGGGGAGGAGGTCGGCGGTCTGGCCGCCGCCCATTTGCAGCTCCAGGGCCACCGGCGGCGGCACGGACATGGATGGGGCGTAGAGGCAGTCGTCGCAAGGCCGGCGGCGGGCGAGAGTCCGCGATGCTGGTCATGGCAGGTAAGTTTCTGGACGTGGGCAGCTTAGGGCTGCGAGCCCAGCATTCGGCGGGCAAAAAGATGTTGTATCCACGCCGGAGGAAACATCTTATCGGACCGAAGATACATCTTTCGGACCGAAGGTTGTTTCTTTCGGTCCGGAGGAAAGATCCTCTAGCCCGGAGGATCTATCCTCGCGACCGGAGGATGTTTCCTCGAGCTGAGAGGATGTTTCCTCTCCTCTGGAGGATGTTTCCTCTGTACCGGAGGATGTTTCCTCGGTCTCAGAGGATGTTTCCTCCAGGACGGCGGAAACATCTTTGCAGCTCGACGACGACCCCGCCGCGGGTCTCTCAGGACTTCCGCGCCAGCGCCAAGCCAAAGAGCTCCTCCGGATCGGTCCACCAGGCGAGCGGCTCGAGACCCGCCGCCGCGAGCATCGCCTCCGTCCGCGGGCGGTCAAACTTGGCGCTGATCTCGGTGTGGATCTCCTCGCCGTCGGCGATCTCGAGCTCCAGGTCCAGCGCCGGCAGGCGCACCGCCTGCGGCCCTCGCGCCACGAGCCGCGCCTCGATCCAGTCGTGCTCCGGGTCGTAGAAGGCGCGGTGGCGGAAGGCCTCAGGCGTGAAGTCGCCGCCGGTGAGGTCGTTGACCACGCGCAGGATGTTGCGGTTGAACTCGGCCGTCACCCCCTGGGCGTCGTTGTAGGCGGCCTCGACCCGCGCCAGCGGCTTCACCAGATCCACGCCGAGGAGGAAGTGGTCCCCCGGCGCCATCGCCGCCGCCAGCCGGGCGAGGAACGCCGCCCGCTCCTCGGGCAGGAGGTTGCCGATCGTGCCGCCCAGGAAGATGACCAGCCGCGGCTCCTTGCCCGGCAGCGGCGCCAGCCGCCCCAGGAAGTCGCCGACCACGCCGTGCACCGCGAGCCCCGGGTAGGCCCCGACCAGCTCCTCCGCCACCCGGCGCAGCGTGCCCTCGGCGACGTCGAACGGCACGTAGAGCTCGAGCGTGCCGGCGGCGCGCAGCGGCCCCAGGAGGTGCCGCGTCTTGGTCGCCGCCCCCGAGCCCAGCTCGACGAGCGTACGCGCCCGGGTGCGCTCGGCCACCTCCGGCCCGATCCGCTCGAGGAGCGCCGCCTCGGTGCGCGTCTGGTAGTACTCGGGCAGCGTCGTGATCCGCTCGAAGAGCGCCGAGCCGCGGTCGTCGTAGAAGAAGCGGCTGGAGATCGAGAGCGGGCGCTGCGCGAGGCCGCGGCGGAGGTCCTCGAGGTCGCGCTGCCGGCCCCGCTCGCCGCTGCGGTCCTCGATCGTGATGCTCGGCGACTCGCCGGCTGCCGTGCTCACGCCAGCCCCCGCGGCCGCACCCCGCGCTCGACGAGACCGAGCGCGCCGTCCACGACGAGCGCCAGGAGCGCCGCCGGGATCGCCCCCGAGAGGATGCGCGGGGTGCTCGCGAGCTGGAGGCCGGTGACGATCGGCTCGCCGAGCCCGCCGGCGCCGATGAAGGCGGCGAGGGTCGCGGTGCCGACGGTGAGGACCGCCGCGGTGCGCACGCCGGCCAGCAGCACCGGCGCGGCGAGCGGCAGCCGCACCTGGCGCAGCACCTGGCCAGGCGTCATCCCGAGCGCGGTGGCGGCCTCGACGGCGCGCGGGTCGGCGTCGCGCACGCCGGTGAAGGTGTTGCGCACGATGGGGAAGAGCGAGTAGACCCAGAGCGCGACGATCGCCGGCAGCGCGCCGACGCCGAGGAGCGGGATCATGAAGGCGAGGAGGGCGAGTGAGGGGACGGTCTGGGTCATGCCGAGGACGCGGATCAGCGGCTCGGCGAGCCGCCGCCGGCGCTCGAGCGCGAGGCCCAGCGGCACCGCCGCGGCGACCCCGAGCAGGAGCGCCACGGCCGAGAGCGTCAGATGCTCGCCGGTGCGGCGCGCGATGGAACCCCGCTCGCTCCAGAGGTAGCCGAGGAGACCGGGGGCGCCCGGCGCCGCCGCCCGCGCTGCCGGCGCGCGCTCGCCGAGCAGCCCGAGCGCGCGCAGGGCGTCGCGCGCCACCGCCTCCTCGGTCTCCTTGCCCTCCTGGAGCCGGAAGTTGAGGCGGCGCATCCGCGTCTCGTCGAGGACGCCGGAGAGGAGCGCCAGGGCGGCGGCGATCTCCGGGTGGCGGCGCAAGGTCGCGCCGCGCGCCAGCGGCGCCGCCTCGTAGGGTGGGAAGAGGCCGCGGTCGTCCTCCAACACGACGAGGTCCTGCACCGCGAGGCGGCCGTCGGTGGTGTAGACGTCCAGCGCCTCGACCTCCCCGGCGGCCGCGGCGCCGTACTTCAGGGCGTGCTGCAGCGGGCGCACCGCGGCGAAGCGCAGGCCGTAGAGGCGCGCCAGGCCGGGAAGGCCGTCCTCGCGCTCGACGAACTCGTAGCCGAAGGCGGCGGCGAGGCCGGGCGCCACGCGCGCCAGGTCGGAGATCGTGCGCAGCCGGTGGGCGCGCGCCACGTCGCCGCGCACCGCCACCTCGAAAGCGTTCTCGAAGCCGAGGCCCGGCAGCCAGACGAGGTCCCAGCGCTCGGCGAAGGCGCGACGCACGCGCGCCAGGGTCTCGGCCGGCCCGCCGCGCGGCTTCTCGCCGAGGAGGGTGACAAGGCCGGTGCCGGTGTATTCGGGGTAGAGGTCGATCGCGCCGCTCTTGAGCGCCTCGAAGCAGACCTGCGTGCCGGCGAGGCCGAGCCGGCGCTCGACGGCGAGGCCGGTGCGGGCCTCGAGGAGCTGCGCGAACATCTCGGCCAGAAGGCGGCTCTCCTCGAAGTTCTTCGAGCCGACGACGACGCGGCCGGTGGAGGCGGCGGAGAGCTGGGTGGGAAGGAGGAAGACGGCGAGGCCTGCGAGAACCTTGGCAGCGGCGAGGCTCCGGGCGCTCACGAGGCTTTCACCGCGCGCCGCGACGGGGCCGCCGCCGGGGGTGCCTCGATCAGCGCCAGCAGCTCCCGCACGTAGGGATCGGCGGGGCGCGCCGCGAGCTCCGCCGGCGCCGCGAGCTGGAGGACCCGCCCCTCGCGCATC
This sequence comes from Thermoanaerobaculia bacterium, assembly GCA_036277075.1. Lineage (GTDB taxonomy): Bacteria > Acidobacteriota > Thermoanaerobaculia > Multivoradales > UBA5704 > DASUNQ01. The sequence goes on along the minus strand of DASUNQ010000325.1, from coordinate 9,475 downwards.
ACTCCGACTCGGTCCGCCAGGCGAAAGGCCTCCGCGAGGTCGTGCGTCACCAGCAGCATCGTCTTCCCCACCTGGGATTTCAGCTCCAGGAACTGCCGCTGCAGCTCCAGCCGCGTCAGCGGGTCGAGCGCGCCGAAGGGCTCGTCGAGCAGCAGCGCCGGCGGGTCGCCGGCGAGGGCGCGGGCGAAGGCGGCGCGCTGGCGCTGCCCTCCCGAGAGCTCGAGCGGGTAGCGCGCGCCGTGGCGCTCGGGGTCGAGCCCGACGAGCGCCAGCGCCTCGCGCGTGCGGGCGCGGCGGCGCGCCTCGTCCCAGCCGAGGAGCCGCGGCACCAGCTCGACGTTGCGCGCCACCGTCCAGTGCGGCAGGAGCCCACCCTCTTGCGGCACGTAGCCGGTGCGGCGGCGCAGGGCGATCGGGTCGAGCGACGCGACCGGCCGCCCCTCGACCCGCACCGCGCCGGCCGAGGGCTCGACCATGCGGTTGAAGAGGCGGAGGAGCGTGGTCTTGCCGCTGCCGCTCTCGCCGACCAGCGCCACCGTCTCGCCGCGGCGGACCGCGAGGTCCACGTCCGCGAGCGCGGCCGTGCCGTCGGGGTAGTCCTTGCGCACCCCCACCGCCTCGAGCGTGATCTCGCCGGGGTCCATGGGCGGCATAATCCTACGCGTGATGACCTCATCTCTCTTCGCCCACGCTCCCGGCGGCGCGTTGCACCCGGAGGCGGCAAGCTGGATCACGGCGGCGCTCGCCGAGCGCGGGGTCGCCGTCCGGCACGTCGAAGCGGCGGCGCCCGAGGACCTCCTCGCCGCCGCCGAGGGACTTCGCCGCGAAGGCGAGGCGCTGCGCCTTCTCGCCGGCCACGGCGCCGCGGGCGCCGCCGCCCTCGCCGCCGCGGCGCAGCTTCCGGAGGTCGCCGCGGTGGCGACGATCGGCGCGCCCAGCGGCGACGCCGACCCGGCCGCGCTCCACCGCCCGCTCCTCGTCCTCCACTCGCCGCTCGACGGCGAGGTGGCGATCGAGAACGCCTGGCGCATCCTCGGCGCCGCCAAGCAACCCAAGAGCTTCGTCTCGCTGGACAACGCCGATCACGCCCTCTCGCGCCAGCGCGACGCCCGTTACGCCGGCGAGGTGCTCGCCGCCTGGGCTGCGCGCTACCTCGAGGCCGACGAGCCGGGAGACGAGCCGCGGGCGGACGCCGGCGCCGAGGGCCACGTCCTCGTCAGCGGCGGCGCCCAGGGCCTCACGCAGCGGATCGTCGCCGGCAGCCACCGCCTGCACGCCGACGAGCCCAAGGCGGTGGGCGGCGCCGATCTCGGACCCACCCCCTACGACCTCCTCGTCGCCGCCCTCGGCGCCTGCACGGGCATGACGCTCCGCCTCTACGCCGACCGCAAGGGGCTGCCGCTCGACGGCGTGCGCGTGCGCCTCCGCCACGGCAAGATCCACGCCGCCGACTGCGCCGCCTGCGAGACGAAGGAGGGGAAGGTGGACCGCATCGAGCGGGAGATCGAGCTGCTCGGCGCGCTCACGGCGGAGCAGCGCCAGCGCCTGCTCGAGATCGCCGACCGCTGCCCGGTCCACCGCACGCTGACCTCGGAGATCTCGATCGTCAGCCGTCTCGTCTGAACGCGCCGACCGGCGCAGGCCACAGGCGCGTCCCCGGCCGGTGACGCGCGGCCTCGCCGGCACGCTGCGGTCGCTCCTCGGCTGAAATTCCAACACCTGCACCGACAACGACTTACGTCCAGCGCCGACCCCTGGCACACTTCATGGAATCACCCGTCGGCGAGAGGACGGGCCGGCGTGAGTCCCCGCCCTCGCGGCCGCGAGGCCGAGGTCCCGCCAAGACCCCCTCCTCCACAACCGGGGCGGAGTCTCCCTCCTCCGCCCCGGCCCTTCTCGCCTGGGAGCCCGTCGCCCTGGGCGGGCGACGGACGGCACTCCCAGGATTGATCGGAGCCCGGCGCGAAAGCTTTCGCGCCTTGCGACTACAATCCGCGCGTGCCGCCCCTGCCCGAGCCGTCGCGCCCGTGCGTGCTCGGGGTGGCCGGCGGCAGCGGGTCCGGCAAGACGACGGTGGCGCGCACCATCCTGGAGACCGTCGGCCGCGAGCGCATCGCCTTCCTCGAGCAGGACAGCTACTACCGCGACATCGAGTGGCGCAGCGACGCGCAGCTCCTCCGCCACAACTTCGATCACCCGGACGCGCTCGACGACGACCTGCTCGTCCAGCACGTCGCCGCCCTCAAGGCGGGGCGGGCGGTCGAGGTGCCGATCTACGACTTCGTCGTCCATCGCCGCACCGCGCGGACGCGCCGCGTCGAGCCGCGGCCGGTGGTGCTGCTCGAGGGGATCCTGCTCTTCGTCGAGCCCGACCTGCGCGCCCTGCTCGACTTCAAGATCTTCGTCGACACCGACCCCGACCTGCGCCTGATCCGGCGGCTCCGGCGCGACATGACGGAGCGCGGGCGCTCCGTGGACGACGTGCTGCGGCAGTACCACGAGACGGTGCGGCCGATGCACCTCGAGTTCGTGGAGCCCTCGAAGCGCTGGGCCGACATCATCATTCCGGAGGGGGGCGAAAATCGGGTCGCGTTGGAGATGGTGGTCGCGCGGGTGGAACAGCTTCTGGGGGAGGGGGACGCCTGATGGCCGTCTTCACCCTGCGCGTCGGCTCGCGCTTCGAGGCCGCGCACCACCTGACCTCGTACCGCGGCGTCCCCGAGCCGGTCCACGGCCACTCCTGGCGCGTCGAGGCGCTCCTCGAGTGCGACGCGCTCGACGGCGAGGGGATGGCCTACGACTTCGTGTCTGTCAAGCGGGCGCTCGACGCGCTCGCCGGCGAGCTCGACCACGGCGACCTCAACGCGCTCCCGGCCTTCGCCGGCGCGAGCCCCACGACCGAGAGGGTCGCCGCCTGGTTCCACCGCGAGCTGGCCGCCCGCCTCCCCGGCGCGCCGCTCGCCGCGGTGACCGTCTGGGAGGGGCCGGACTGCGCCGCCACCTACCGCCCGATTGACATGCCGCCGGAGCGCCGCTAGCTTCTCCGCCACTCCTATGCGACCCCGGCGCCTCGCGCCTCCGCTGGTCCTGGCCGCGGCCTTCGCCGCCTGCGGCGGCGAGGACCCCGCCATCGGCCGCCTGGAGGTGACGCCGACCCGGGTCCGCCTCCCGCACGGCGAGGTGCACCCGCTCACCTTCGTCTGGACGCCGGCCCGCGACCTCTACGGGCGGGAGGGCGAGGGCGCGCCGCTCGTCTTCGTCCACCTGCTCGAGCGCCCCGGCATCGTCCTGCGCACCTTCGACCACCCGTTCCCGGAGCACTGGCACGCCGGCACGCCGGTCCGCTACGAGCTGGACCTCCACCAGTCGGTCCTCGCGCCGCCGCTCCCGGCCGGCCGCTACCAGCTCACGGTCGGGCTCTACCAGCCGAGCGGTCAGCGCTGGCCGCTCGAGACGCCGGGCGAGGAGATCGGCAAGCGCGAGTACGCCGTGGTCGAGGTCGAGGTGCCGCCGGAGCCCACCGCGCTGCGCATCGGCTTCGCGGGCCCGTGGCTCGCCGTCGAACCGGGCGGCGACGTGCAGATGCTGGCGCGGCGGTGGCTCACCGGCGACGGCGCGTTCCGGCTGCGCCGGGCGCCGGGGGCGGGCGAGCTCTGGATGGTGCTGCGCATCCCGGAGGGGAAGGGCGCGGGGGAGGAGCTGGTGCTGGAGCGCGGGGCGGCGGCGCCCGGGGTCGTGGTCGCCGGCGACTGCGGGGGCGACGAGATCGGCATCACCGGGCCGGGGCAACACGAGGTGCGGCTGCCGGTGCGCGCCGGCGCGGCGCCCTGCGACGTGCGCTTCGACGCCAACTTCCACCTCGCGAGCGCCGCCTCCCGCCACCGCTACACCGTGGCGCTCGAGGGCGTGGCCTGGGAGCCCGGGGCGAAAGCCGTCGCGCCTAAGCGGCCTTCTTGAGCTGCACCGCCAGCGCCTTGGCCACCGGCAGCCCGGGCACCGGCCCGAGCGGGCGCGAGACCTCGACCCCTTCCTCCATCGCGACCTCCACCCAGGTGGCCTCCTTCAAGGCCACCTCGACGGTGAGCTTGCCGTCCTTCGGCGCCGGACGGCTGCTCTCGGTCGTCCAGAAGTTGTAGAGGCGCACCTCGGAGACCTGCCCGGCCGGCAGGTTCTGGAGGTAGAGCTGGCGGGCGTAGACCGGGAGCGCCTGGCCGTTCAGCTTGACCTCGAAGGCGAGGCGCGAGGCGATGCGGTCGCCGCCGTTTCGGACCTTGACGCGCAGCTTGCAGAGCGTCTCGACGGCCGGCGCCGCCGGCTCGATCGCCACCTCTTCGAGCCCCAGCGGCGATGGGGGCGGCGCCGCCGGCTCCGCGGGGGGCTGGGCGGCGGCCGCGGCGGCAGCCAGGAGGAGCGCGGCGAGCGAGACGCGGTACAGCGGCCTCATGCGCGGCATGATACAGGCATGAAGCGCGCCCGCGGCCGCATCCTCCGCCTGCCCCAGGAGGAGTACCTGGAGCGCCTCCTGCCGCCCCGCGAACCGCTCCTCGCCGAGATGGAGGCGCTGGCCGCCCGCGAGGACGTGCCGATCTCCGATCCCGAGGTCGGGCGCCTGCTCGAGGTGCTGGCGCGCGCCACCGGCGCCCGCTCGATCGTCGAGGTGGGCACGGCGATCGGCTACGGCACCCTCTGCCTGGCGCGCGGCGCGCCGGAGGCGCGGATCGTCTCGATCGACACCGATCCGGCGCGGCTGGCGCAGGCGCGCGGCTTCCTCGAGCGCGGCGGCGTCGCCGCGCGGGTGGAGCTGGTCGAAGGCGCCGCCCTCGACGTCCTGCCCCGCCTGCCGCCGGGGATCGACCTCGCCTACATCGACGCCCTCAAGACCGAGTACCGGCGCTGCCTCGACCTGCTGCTGCCGCGCCTGCGCGTCGGCGGCCTGGTGGCGATCGACAACCTGCTCTGGGGCGGCGACGTGGCCGAGCCGGTGGAAGACGAGGACGACCCCGACGCTCGCGCCCTGCGCGCGTTCAATCCCTATCTGATGATCCATCCCCAGCTCCGCGCGGTCGTGGTGCCGCTCGGCGACGGCGTCGGCCTGGCCACCAAGATCAAGCCGCTGATGACGGAGATGGGGGGGCCGTATTAGTTAGCTCCCTCCGCACCTCGAGGAGCCGCTCGCGCAGGGCGGCGGCGTCGGCGGGACGGCGGTTGATGTCGCGGTGCAGGGCGGCGCGGAAGAAGCGGGCGAGCGGCTCGGGCGCGTCGGCGCGCACGTCGCCCAGGTCCGGCACCCGCCCCATGAGGATGCGCGCGGTGACCTGCTTCATGTCGTCGCCGCGGAAGAGCTTGCGCCCGATCAGGCACTCGTAGAGGACGACGCAGAGGCTCCAGAGGTCGAAGCTGGCGGCCGCCGGCTCGCCTTCGAGAGCTTCCGGCGAGAGGTACGAGAGAGTGCCGACGAGCTGGCGGCCCGGCGGCTTCTCGTCGGGGCCCCAGACCCAGGTGGCCGCCTCGCCGCCCTCCAGCCAGTCCGCGGCGGAGCCGGAGGTGCCGCCCATCTCGGTGCGGGTGTCGAGCGTCATCCGCGCGATGCCGAAGTCCATGAGCTTGGGCACGCCGTCCCGGGCGAAGCCGATGTTGTTGGGCTTGACGTCGCGGTGCAGGATCTCCGCGGCGTGGAGCCGCTCGAGGGCGCCGGCCATGGCGATCCCCAGCTCCACCGTCTCGGCGGGCCCCAGCACGCCCTTCTCGATCCGCTGTCCCAAAGTCCCCGCCTCGAGCAGCTCGAGGACGAGCATCGGCGTTCCCTTCCAGGTCTCGACGCCGTAGATGCCGGCGAGGTGAGGGTGGACGACGGCCGCGGCGGCGCGCGCCTCGCGGCGCAGGCGGAGCGCGTGGTCGGCGGAGATGCGGCGCAGCGTCTTGATCGCCACCGGCCGGCCCAGCGCGATGTCGCAGGCGCGGTACACCAACCCCATGCCGCCGGCGCCGATCCGCCGCTCGAAGCGGAAGCGGTTGGGCGGCAGGACGTAGGGGACGTGCGCCTCCTCCAGGCGCTTGCTGCACTCGCTGCAGAAGACGAAGTGGCCGAGGTGGACGCGGCCGCACTTCGGGCACTCGCGAGCGCTCTCTTCCGCCGGCGGTGCGGCCGGGGCGGGGGGGCCGCCCGCCTCCTTGGCCTGGCGGATGCGCGACAGCTCGAGCCAGATCGCCGCCGAGTTGGCGACGTCGCGCAGCAGCCGCCGGTCCTCCTCCAGGAACGCCAGGCCGCTCTTCTTGGCGCCGAGGAGGATGGCGCCGAGCAGAGTGCCGTCGCTCGCCGGGATGGGCGCGATCAGCTTCACCCGGTGGTCGGCCAGCCAGCGGCGGTCCCCCTCGGGCAGGCGGCCGACGGCCGAGGCCGGCTCCTCGAGCTCGGTCTCGAGCGGCTCGCGGCTGTCGGCCACCAGGCGGCCCAACGGCGACGAGGCGTCGAGCTTGCGGCCGCGGCTCCGCGGGTCCACGTAGGTGGCGGAGCGCGGCTCCTCGACCAGCACCGCCGCCCCTTCGAGGTGCAGCGCCCGGTCCACCTCGCGGCAGATCAGCTCGGCCAGCTCGTGGACGTCGTGGAAGTCGCGCAGGCGGTCCACCAGCAGGGAGAGGGTCTTGCGCGCGTCGTACTGCTCGCGGAAGAAGCGGCGGTCGATGGCCTCGAGCAGCCGCGCGCGGAAGGAGAGCGCCGCGACGCCGGCGAGCGAGAAGAGGATGAGCAGGAGGCCGTTGCCCGCCAGCAGCTCGCGCAGCGGCCGGTCGCTGTGGAGGTAGAAGTAGACGAGCAGGACCGCCAGCGGCAGGAAGACCAGCGCCAGCGCCGAGCCGCGCGCCAGCGCGTAGCGGATGGCGCGGCGGGCGAGCAGCCGGAGGTCGAGCACCTTGTGCACCAGCACGGCGTAGGCGGTGGTGAAGGGGAGCGAGAGGAGGCAGGCGAGGATCACGGCGCTGCGCACCGGTCCCACCGCCGCGTACTCGACGCGGGCCCGCAGGGAGCTGGGGAGGAACCCCAACACGATCTGCGAGAAGAGCGGCAGGAGCGCGACGGCGAAGGCGGCGGCGAACAGGCGGGCGCGGCGGCGCTCGGCTCCGGCCGCGCTCCGCGCCTTCCAGAACAGCGTGGCCATGGCCACCACGGTCGAGATCATCAGCGGCGCGTAGTGCTCGTAGCTCGGCTTGCGCGGCGCCGCGCCGGCGAGGCCGGCGGCACCGCCGAGATCGGCGGTCACGAGCAGCAGCCGGAGGAGCTGCCAGCCGAGCAGCGCGACGCCGAGCAGGAGCGAGCCCTGAGCCCCCCAGCGGACGAGACGCCGCACGCGATGAGTGGCGGCGGTGCGCGGGAAATCGCGCGCGAAGAGCCAGAAGAAGTAGGGGAAGAAGGAGTCGACCTGCAGGCTGCGCAGGAGGAGCAGCGGCCCGCCCGCGGCCGCCGGGACCGACGCGATCAGGACCAGCAGCCAGCGGTTGGTGAAGGGGTTCGAGAGGAGGAGGAAGAACGTCCCGAGGTCGACCGCGCGGCGGTCGCGGCGCCCCAGCACCAGCAGCAGCGCGCCGGCGCCGGCGAGCACCAGCAGGATGACGGCGTGCAGCGGTCTGCCCGGAATGATGTCGCGAAAGGCGGAGGAGGCCCCGGGGTCGCCGAAGACCATCCCCGCCACCGCCCCCAGCACCTGCAGGACGGAGATCCCGAGGAGAACGCGAAACCAGGGGCTCGCGGGCACGCCGTGGCCAGTCTACGCGCTCCCGCCCGGCGCCCGAAGGCCCGGGACGGGAGCGCCGTGCGCGCGCTCGCTACGGCGGGGGGATCGGCGGCCGGCACCAGTCGCAGTCGGAGCCGAGCTCGACGTCGTAGGAGCTGGTCCGGGTCTCCTCGCCGTCGACCTTCGTCTTGCTCTTGCCCTTCGCCTTCTTGCCGGCCTCCTTGCCGATCTTCTTGAACTTCTTCCGCAGCATCCCGCCGTCGTCACCGTCCCAGACCTGCAGCGGCGTGCCGACGGCATGGCCGTCCTTGGTCTTCCCCGGCCTCACGATCCAATCGAAATAGCGGTTCCTGAGCGCCTCGAGCGCGCTCGCATCGAGCTGAATGCCCTCCTCGTTCGCTCCCTCGGCGACCGAGGCCACGATGCTGGCGAAAACTTCTTCCTGATTCGGCATGGCGTCTCCACGGGAGTCCGACGTTAAAAGAACCGTTTTTCTCGCAAGAAAAAAACCTTCCGAGCGTAGCGCCGCCCGCTACCCCCGTCAAATCGCCAGTTTGCGATAAGTGATCGAAAGGAGGAGGGGAAGGTCGCGGGCCGGCGCGACGCCGGCCCGCGGGGGACGGAGAGCCTAGTACTTGACGCTGCAGCCGTACGGCTTGGTCGCCGCCGGATCGGGCTGCCGGTCGGCGGCCTGCGCCACCAGGCCGAGGCCGACGTAGTTGGCGCGCTGCGCCTCCGCCTTGCGGCCGCTCGGGTCGTCGTCGATGGCGCCGTTGTAGACGATCTTCCCCTGTTCGTCGACGATGTACATGTGCGGCGTCGTCTTGGCGCCGTAGGCCTTGCCCACCGTTCCCTTGGGGTCGTAGAGGACGGCGTAATCGATGCCGTTGTCGCGGTTCCACGCCAGGTGCTCGGCGGGCTCGAGGTAGTTGGGATGGGAGTCGCTGGTGCTGTTGACCGCCAGCCAGACGACCTGGCCATGCCGCCGCGCCAGCTCGGTCATCGTCTTCTCGCGCGCGTGGCGGGCGGAGAAGGGGCAGTTGGGGTTGATCCATTCGAGCACCACCACCTTGCCCGAGTAGTCGGACAGCTCGTGAGTTTTCCCGGTGGCGTCGCTGAGCTTGAAGGCAGGCGCGGTCTCGCCCACCGCGCCCTTGGCGCAGGCGGGCGCGGCGGCGAGCAGGAGGAGGAGCGCCGTCGCCGCGGCGAGGGGGAGGAAGCTTCCGAATCGGGTGCGCATCGCGGTCTCCTACGGTCGAAAGTTAGAGCTGCCCGCGGTAGGCCAGCCAGGGCGCGGCGAGCGCGCAGGCCAGGAGCCCTAGCCGCATGGCGGCGTCGAGCATACCCCCGCGGCGCGCGCGGTGCCCGAGCCAGGCGCAGAGACCCAGCCCGAGCAGGGCCAGCTCGACCCCCGCCAGCGCCTCGCGCCCGACCCGGCGCGACAGCAGGTGGATCAGCCAGACGACGCCCGCGGCGGCGAGGAAGCCGAGCCCCTCCTGGAGCGGCACGCGGGTCGCCACGCCGGTCTCGCCGGCGCCCGACGCCCCCTCCTGCCGGCGCCGCCACCAGGCCAGGGCGAAGCCCGGAAGCGTCAGGCCGGCGCCGAGCGTCAGGGCGGCGGCGAGGCGCGCCGGCGGCTCCGCGGCGGCGAGCGCCAGCCCCAGCCAGGGGGGCGTCCAGGCGAGCGCGAGGAGGGCGGCCCAGACGCCGGCGACGGCGCGGCGGCGGAGGAGCGTCACGTCCTGGCG
>DASUNQ010000324.1:0-5500 GCA_036277075.1 Thermoanaerobaculia bacterium | reverse complement strand
CGCGGTCGCCGGCGCGGCGGTGGGCGCGGCGGTCGGCGGGCCGCCGGGGGCGATCGTCGGCGCGGCGGTCGGGGGCGCGGCGGGCGTGGCCGCCGGCAAGGGGGTTGCCGAGGAGACGCACCCCAGCGACGTCCAGGACCCGCGCAACGCGCGTCAACCCGAGGACGAGCGCGACCGCCCCGGAGGCCCCCGCCGCGACTGAGCCGCGGCCCCACGTCTTCCTCCTCTCTCCGGCCAGCGTCGCGGGCATGCGGGCGCGACAGCTCGCCTCGCCGCGCGCCCGCTTCGCCGCCGCGGAGCGCTTCCGAGGCCCCGGCGGCGTGCCGCTCGACGAAGCCTTCAGCTTCCTCTCGGCCCTGTACTTCCGCGGCAAGATCGCCTACGCGCGCCGCTTCGCCCGCCCGCCGGCCGAGCTCGCCGCCGCCGGCGGCATCTGGGTCATCGCACCCGGCTTCGGCCTCGTGCCCCCCGACTGGGCGCTCACCCCGGAGCGATGGCGGCGGCTGCGGCGCACGCCGGTGGACCCGCGGATCCGCGCCTACGCCCGCCCGCTGGCCGCCGACGCGGCGGCGCTGGCGGCAGGGCTGGGCGACGGCCGTGCGGTGCTCCTCGGCAGCGTCGCGACCGGCAAGTACGTGGACCTCCTGCTGCCGATCTTCGGCGAGCGCCTGCGCTTCCCGCGCTGCTTCGCCGGGCTCGGCGACATGAGCCGCGGGTCGCTTCTGCTGCGGGCGGCGGCGAGCGGCGTCGAGCTCGCCTACGCGACGCTCGACGAGCCGCGCCGGCGGCCGCGCATGGCACCCTGATTGCACTTCGCGCCGGGCGAAAGGAGTCGCCGTCATGGGCAAGGTCAAGCGCAACGTCAAGGGCGTCCTCAACCAGCGGGTCCGAGTGGGATTCTTCACCGTGCCGCTCTGGCTGCTGGGGACGATCTTCCTCTTCCGCAAGCTCCGCGACCGGCGCCAGCTCCGCGCCTACGCCCGCTAGAGTCTCTCCCGCCGGCCCCGCTCCTTCCGTGCGCTAGCCTTGGCCTCCTTTCCGGGAGGCCTCGGATGCGCCGCGCCGTGCTCGCCTGTCTCCTCCTGCCCTGTCTCGCCTCGCCGCTCCGAGCGGCGGAGGGCGACTCCGCCGGTCGTCGCTCGGAGCGGGTCGCCGGCCTCTGCCGAGCCTGGACGGCGGCCAAGTATCTCCACCCGGACCTCTGGCAGAGCGAGCGGGACTGGGACGCGGCCTTCGCCCGCGCGGCGGCCGCGGTCGGCGGCGACGCGCCCACGGAGCGCTATCGCGAGATCGCGGCGGCGATGCTCGGCGAGCTCGGCGACCCGCTGACCGAGGTCGTGGCGGCGGAGGAGCCCGGCGCGGCGGAGAGGGCCGGCGGACCCCCGGCGGCGGCGGACACGCCGCTCCTGCGCGAGCTGGAGGGCGGCGTGCTCCTCGCCGACCTCGCCGGCGCGCAGCGGGCGCGCGGCCCCTACGCCGTGATGCGCGAGCTCCCGGCGGCGCTCCGCCAGAGGCTGCCCCGGGCGAGGGGACTGATCCTCGACTTCCGCTTCGGCGCGCCAAACCTCTGGAGCGCCTACCTCGCGGAGGGAGCCGCGACCGAGCTCGTGCCGCGTGCCGTGCAGGGGGCCGCCAGGCGGTGGATCGTCCATTGGGGCTACCCGCCGCAGCGCGGCGGGAGCTCGGGGGGGTATCGCTCCGGGCTCGTGACCTCGCCCGCGCAGGTCTATCCTCCCGCTGCGGCCGGCGGCGACTGGCGGATCGTGCTGCTGGTGGACCAGCACTCCGAGCTCCCCGAGGTGGCCGTGGCGCTGCGCGCCGCCGGCCTCGCCAAGCTGGTCAGCGAAGGCGCCGCGCCGCCGCCCGCCGCCGAACGCGTCCCCGTGGACCTCGGGGAGGGCCTGACGGCCTGGGTGCGCACCGCCGAGGCGCTCTTCCCGGCGACCCCGCCGCCGGGCGCCGACGTCACCCTCTCCGTCGAGGAGGCGAAGGATCCGGAGGCGGCGGTGCGGGCGGCGCGGCGGCTGCTCGCCGACCCCTGGCCGCCGCCGGCGGCGAGCGCCCCGGTGGACGGCGCACTCGGGACCCGCCGGCCCGACGCGGACTACCCGGAGATGCTCGTGCCGCCGCTCGGCATGCGCCTCCTCTCGGCCTGCCGCGCCTGGGGGGTGATCCACCACTTCTACCCCTATCTCGAGCTCATCGGCGATTGGGACGGCGCCTTCCGGGACGCTCTCCCCGACTTCGCCGCGGCGGAGAGCGAGGACGCCTACGCGCGCGCCGTGCTGGCGCTGATGGCGCAGGTCGCCGACGGACACACTGGCGTCGGCGGGCACCCGGCGATCCTGCGCCTCCTCGGCGCCGCCTGGCCGCAGGTCCAGGTCCGGCTGATCGAAGGACGCGTGGCGGTGACCCGCGCCGATGGGCCCGACGGCGGCCTGCGCGTCGGCGACGTGGTCCTCGCGGTCGATGGCGAGCCGCTCGCGAGCCGCATCGACCGCCTTCTGCCGCTCGTCACCGGCTCGACCGAGGTCACGCGGCGGGTCAGGGCGGCGAGCCATGCGCTCGCCGGCCCCGCCGGCTCGACGGCCGCGCTCGATGTCGAGGGGGCCGACGGCGCCCGCCGCCGCGTCGAGGTGAAGCGCGCCGCCCCCTCGCGGCCGGCGCGGGGGCCGGGCAGCCCCTGGCGCCGGCTGACGCCGCGCATCGGCTACGTCGACCTGCGGCTGCTGGAGATCGGCCAGGTCGACGCCATGCTCGAGGAGCTGCGCGACACCGCGGCGCTGGTGTTCGACCTCCGCGGCTACCCGAACGGCACAGCCTGGGCGTTGGCGCCGCGCCGCAATCGCCCCGGCGCCAAGGTGGGGGCCCTCTTCCGCCGCCGCGAGCTCAGCGCGGACAGCTTCGGCGCGCCCGATGCCGGCTACTTCTTCGCCCAGCCGATCCCGGAGAGGGCGGCGGAGGACTGGATCTACGCCGGCGAGACCGTGATGCTGATCGACGAGCGCGCCATCAGCCAGGCCGAGCACACCGGGCTCTTCCTCGAGGCGGCGGCCGGCACGGTCTTCGTCGGCGAGCCCACCGCCGGGGCGAACGGCGACGTCACCAACTTCGCGCTTCCCGGCGGGATCTCGGTGAGCTTCACCGGCCACGACGTGCGCCACGCCGACGGCCGGCAGCTCCAGCGCGTCGGCATCCAGCCCGACGTGCCGGTGGCGCCCACCCTCGCCGGCCTGCGCGCCGGCCGGGACGAGGTCCTCGAGCGGGCGCTGGCCTGGCTCGAGGACAAGCTGGGGCCGGCGCCCGCGGCGGTGCTCCGGCCGCGCTGACCTGCTACGCTGCGAGCCCCTGGGAACCTAGCCGAAGGAGGTCCCATGCCCGCGCGCAGCGCTCCCGCCCGTTCCGCCGTCTGCCTGCTGCTCACCCTCACCCTCGGCGGCTGGTCCGCCGCCGCGCCGGCGCAGGACGAGCGCTTCGGCGAGGAGACCTCCGTCGTCGTCGTCGAGGTGCCGGTGCAGGTCCTCGTGGACGGCAAGCCCCTGCGCGGGCTGACCGCGGCGGACTTCGAGGTCTACGACGGCAAGACGCCGCGCGCGATCAGCTCCTTCGAGGTGGTCGATCTGGCGGCCACCTCGTCCGCCGGCGCCGCCGGCCCGCCCGCCGCCGAGCCGAGCCCCGCCGCCCGCCGCCACTTCATGCTCTTCTTCGACCTCTACTTCACCACCACGAGGTCGCTGGTCGCCGCCGAACAGGCGGCGCGCGAGCTCCTGACCGAGGGGCTCCACCCGACCGATCTCGTCGCCGTGGGTTTCTTCTCGAACGCCCGCGGCGTCAGCGTGGTGCTCAACTTCACCGCCGATCGGGGGCAGGCGCTGGCGGCGCTCGACGACTTCCGATCCCTGCTCCAGCGCGACCCGGCGGGGGCCGGCCGGCTCGGGCTCTCGCCGCGCGACGCCGCCGCGATCGGCGGCCACGTCGGCGGCGGCTTCGGCGAGAAGGACAACCTCGCGATGGAGCTGTTGGAGCAGGGCTACGAGACGGAAGGCCTCTTCGAGATGGCCCTCGACACGATGCGCAGCAACGCCCAGGAAGGCCGCTCCGAGGTGGGGATGCTGAGCCAGGGGCTCGCGGCGCTGGCGCGGGCGACGGCGAACGTCGACGGCCGCAAGCACCTGGTCCTCTTCTCCGACGGCTTCATGGACAGCTTCATGCGCGGCGAGCGGGGGCTGCGCGGCACGCAATGGCGCGCCCGCGGCGGCAGCGCCGCGCTGGGCGACGCCGCGGCCTACGGCGAGCTCGAGCGCATGGCCGAGCAGTTCCGCCGCGGCGGCTGGGTGATCCACACCGTCGAGGCCTTCGGCCTCTCCGGCAACTGGGACCCGACGGGCTTCAGCTCCGAAGGTCTCTGGTACATGGCCAAGGAGACCGGCGGCAGCTTCCTGACCCAGACCAACGACCTCACCGGCGCGCTGGGCCGCGTCCTCGAGACCTCGACGGTGACCTACGTGCTCACCGTCGAGGCGCCGGACATCGCGCACGACGGCAAGTACCACAAGCTCGACGTCCGGCTGCGCGGCGGCCGCAATGGAAAGGTGGTGCACCGCGCCGGCTACTACGCGCCGCGGCCGCTGGGCCAGGCGGCGTCGCGCCGCATGGCCAAGGCGATCGAGCTGCTGCTCGGCCCGGAGCGCGCCGACCTCCAGACGACCGCGCTCGCCACCCCCTTCCGCGCTCCCAACGGCGGCGCCTACGTGCCGGTCGTCGTCGAGGTGGACGCCGCGAGCCTCGCGGCGGAGAGCAAGGGAGCGACCACCACGCTGGAGTTCTTCGGCTACGCCCTCGACGCGCGGCGGGAGGTGTCGGACTCCTTTTCGCAGGTCGTGCGCTACGAGACCGCCCGCCACGGCGCCAGCGTCCGCGCCGGCGGCGTCCGCTTCGTCGCCGACCTCTTCCTGGCGCCGGGGACGTACGACCTCCGCCTCCTCGTGCGCAGCCCCGCGAGCGGCCGCGCCACGGTGCGCGCGCTACGCCTCGAGGTGCCGGACTTCGCCAAGGTGTCGAGCCGCCTGCTGCCCCCCTTCTTCGTGCAGCCGGAGCGCGGCGGGCTGACGGTACGCGAGGTCGCGGGGGGCGTCGTCGGCAGCGACGCCTACCCGTTCGTCGCCGGCGGGCAGCCCTTCGTCCCCTCGGCGCTGCCGGTCGTCCGGGCGGGCGAGCAGGTGCGGGTCTTCCTCGCCGGCTACAACCTTTCGACGCAGAACGTGGAGGTCGAAGGGCGGGTGCTGGGAATGGACGGGCGCGAGGTCCGCCACACCCGTTTCGAGGCCCTCGGCCGCGACGTCAGCGCCACCGGTCTCGATCACCTGGTGGCGACGCTCTCCGTCGGCCGCGTGCAGCCCGGGGACTACACCCTCGAGGTCTCGCTCCTCGAGCCCGACCCGGAGGGCGTCGCGATCTCCCTCGGCCGCGCCCTCGATCGCCAGCGGCGCACGGTGACGGC
>DASUNQ010000323.1:0-22162 GCA_036277075.1 Thermoanaerobaculia bacterium | reverse complement strand
CCGGCGTCAGGCGGTAGTAGCGGCGGCGCTCGTCCTGCCCCGCGGCCACCTCGCGGTCGCCGAGCTCCACGATGAGCCCCTGCTCGAGCAGCCGGCGCAGGGTCGTGTAGAGCGTCCCGGGGTTGAGCTTGGCGCGGCCGCCGGTGCGCTCGGTGACCTCCTGCATGATGGCGTAGCCGTGCCGGTCCGATTCGGCCAGCGCGACCAGGATGTGGAAGGCGGCCGCGGGCAGCGGCAGCAGATCGTCGCTCATGCGGCGACTATATCTGCTGGAGATATATCAGGTCAAGATACAGACGGCGGAGCGGCGTGCGGGCCGCCGCCGTTGCCGTTGCCGCCGGCAGAGGCCTGCTCGAACGAGGAGATGAGCTTGAGCAGCGCGGCGGGGTCCACCGGCTTGACGATGTGCTGGTCGAAGCCGGCCTCCTTGGACTGCTGCTTGTCCTCCTCCTGCCCCCAGCCGGTGATCGCGATGAGCACCACCCCTTCGCCCCGCGGCTGCCGGCGGATGCGGCGCGCGGCCTCGTAGCCGTTGAGCTTGGGCAGGCCGATGTCGAGCAGCACGACGTCGGGCCGGAACTCGCTCGCCGCCGCGACCGCCTCGAGGCCGTCGTGCGCCGTGCGCACCTCGTGGCCGGTGAGCTCGAGCAGCAGCCCGAGGGTCGAGGCGGCGTCGCGGTTGTCGTCCACCACCAGGATGCGCAGCGTCGCGCCGGGGCGCACCGGCTCGTCGTCCATCTCGGCGTGCGCCGCCGCCCGCGAAGCCTCGGCGATCGGCAGGCGGATGGTGAACGAGCTGCCGCGGCCGGGGCCCTCGCTGTGCGCCTCGATCGTGCCGCCGTGCATCTCGACCAGCCGCCGGGCCAGGGTCAGGCCGATCCCCAGCCCGCCCTGCGCGCGCTCCAGCGAGCGGTCCACCTGGGTGAACATGTCGAAGATCCGCGGCAGCATCTCGGGCGGGATGCCGATGCCGGTATCGCGCACGGTGACCGCCGCCTGGCCGCGCCGCCGCTCCACCGTGACCGAGACGTCGCCGCCGCGCGGCGTGTACTTCGCGGCGTTGTTGAGCAGGTTCGAGAGCGCCTGCTCGAGGCGCGTCGGGTCGGCGTCGACGAAGATCGGCCGCGGCGGCACGCTGACGGTGAGCTGGTGTCCGCCCGCCGCCAGCAGCGGCCGGCTGGTCTCGACGGCGGAGCGCACCAGCCCCGCCAGCTCGGCCCGCCCCTTGCGCAGCTCGAGCTTGTCGCGGGTGATGCGCGAGACGTCCAGCAGATCGTCCACCAGCCGCGTCATCTGCGCCATCTGCCGGTCGATGACCTCGAGCGCCCAGCGCGACTCGACCGAGGCGCCCCCCTCGCGGTGGAGGATCTCGACGGCGGTGCGGATCGGAGCGAGCGGGTTGCGCAGCTCGTGGGCCAGGGTCGCCAGGAACTCGTCCTTCGAGCGGTCGGCGTCGCGCAGGGCGTTCTCGGCCCGCTTGCGGTCGCTGATGTCGATCAGGACGTTGACCGCGCCGGAGAGCGCCCCCGACTCGTCGCGGATCGGGTTGGCGTGGGCGAGGACGGTGAGGCGGTGGCCGTCCGGACGCTCGATGACCATCTCGCGGCCGTTGTACTCCTCGTTGGCCTGGATCGCCCGCGCCATCCAGCACTCGTCGTGGCAGATCGCCGCGCCGTCGGTCGAGTAGAGCTTGAACGAGCCGCAGAAGCGGTCCCGCGGATCGTTGAGCCGGGGCTCGCGGCCCCAGATCTCGGCCGCCTTCTGGTTGTAAAAAGTGATCAACCCTTGGGGGTCGCACGTGTAAGCGCCGGCCGGCAGCTTCTCGAGCAGCCGGCGGAACGCCTGCTCGCTGGACTGGACGCGGGGCGCGGGGGGCGCCCCAGGCGGGGAGTCCGCGATCGAGACGGCTTCTGGCATTCACTCGGCCCTCAGAAAGATACAGCTACCCCATGAGCACAGGCCGAGATGCCAGCAAACCGCGTGCCTAGAAGGGGATGTCGTCGTCCTCCACCGCCGCCCCCGCGCCGCCGCCGCCGCCGCCGTAGGCCGGGCCCTCGTCGTAGGTCGGCTCGGCCGGGTGAGAGGCGCCGCGGTCGTCGAAGTCCCCGCCCCGGGCGCTCCCCAGCATCTGGAAGTTGTCGCAGACGATCTCGGTGCGGTACTTCTTCTCGCCGCTCTGCCGGTCTTCCCAGGAGCGGGTCTGGAGCCGCCCCTCGACGTAGATCTGCTTGCCCTTGGTCAGGTACTGGCCGGCGATCTCCGCCTGGCGGCCCCAGACCACGATGTTGTGCCACTCGGTCTGCTCCTGCTTGGCGCCGCTCTTGTCGCGCCAGCGGCGGTTGGTGGCGAGGGTGAAGCTCGCGACGGGCTGACCCGAGGGGGTGGAGCGGACCTCCGGGTCGCGGCCGAGGTTGCCGATCAGCAGGACCTTGTTCAGCATGTGTGGGATCTCCCGAGGTCTGGACGCAGTTAACGTATCACCTCCACGGGAGGAGACGGAAAACGATGCGTCTGGTCGTGCAGCGAGTGCGCTCGGCGGCCGTGCGGGTCGGCGGCGAGACGGTGGGGCGGATCGGCGCCGGGCTCCTGGTCTTCGCCGGCGTCGAGAAGGGGGACGGGCCGGCGGCGGCGGAGGCGGCGGCCGCCAAGCTCGCCACCCTGCGGGTCTTCGAGGACGGCGCGGGGAAGATGAACCTCGACGCCGCGGCGGCGGGCAGCGCCTTCCTCGTCGTCTCCCAGTTCACCCTGGCCGGCGACCCGCTGGCGCGCGGCCGCCGCCCGTCGTTCGACGCCGCCGCGCCTCCGGCCGAGGCGGAGCCGCTCGTCGAGCGCCTCGTCGCGGCGCTCCGCGGCCGGGGCTGCGCCGTCGAGACCGGCCGCTTCCGGGCGCCGATGGAGGTCGAGTCGGTCAACGACGGGCCGGTGACCTTCGTCCTCGACGTCCGCCCTGCCTAACGAAGAACGACGTCCCGCATCGGGACCGGCATGAAGCAGCCCACGAAGAGCAGGAGGGCGAGCAGCGCCAGCGCCTGCCGGCCGCGCCCCAGGGGCTCCGCCTCGTCGCGCACCGGCGGGTGGCGCAGCCCCATCATCAGCACGATCGCGCTCCACACCAGCCACCCCGGCCAGAGCAGGCTGCCGAGCGCGAGCAGCGCCCAGAGCCCCAGCGCCAGCCGCCGCTGCAGGCGCCCGGTGGCGGCGTAGAGGATGTGCCCGCCGTCGAGCTGCCCCAGCGGCAGCAGGTTGATGGCGGTGGCGAGCAGGCCGAACCAGGCGGCGAGGGCGAGGGGGTGGAGGTCGAGCACCGTCCCCGCCGGCAGCGGGCCGTGGAAGAGGCGGCTGACCAGCTCGAAGAGCAGCGAGCGGCCGGGGACCAGGATGAAGGCCGTCACCCCGGGTGGGATCACCGCGTCGGCCAGCGGCACTGGGCGCGAGCGCGCGAGCCCGAGGAAGAGAAACGGCAGCAGCGCCAGGAAGCCGGCGAACGGGCCCGAGGCGCCGACGTCGAAGAGCTCGCGCTTGCCGCGGATCGGGGCGCGGATCTTGATGAAGGCGCCGACGGTGCCGATGCCGAACGGCGCCGGCAGGAAGTAGGGGAGCGTGGCGGCCAGGCCGTAGCGCCGGCAGGCCAGGTAGTGCCCGAGCTCGTGGACCAGCAGGATCGCGAGCACCGCGAGCGAGAAGGAGAGCCCGAGCCGCAGCAGCGCCGGATCGCTCCACACCGCCGCGACGCTCCTCGGGGTGAGCCACGGCACGAGCGAGGCGAAGATGTCGGTGCGGGTCTGGATCAGGAAGACCGCGCCGAGCGTCGTCGTGGTGAAGAAGGTCGAGACGAGCAGCAGCAGCGCGAGGCCGTAGCGCGGGCGCACCGGCGGCGGCACGGCCGGCGCGCCGGCAGGAGGCAGCAGCTCGATGCGCAGCGGACGCGGGGGACCGGCGGTGAGAGGAGGGTCTTCCGGGGCCCGGCTCAGAGGTTCTTGAGATCCTTGCCCGGCTTGAAGCGGACCGTCTTGCCCGGGGTGATCGCCACCTCGACCCCGGTCTTGGGGTTGCGCCCGACCCCCTTCTTGCGGTCGCGCACCTGGAACACGCCGAAGCCGCGCAGCTCGATCCGTTTGCCGTCGCAGAGGGCGTTCTTCATCGCGTCGATGATGGTGTCGACCGCCTGCGCGGCCTTGACGCGGGGCACGTCCGACACTTCCGCAACGTGATTGACGATGTCGGACTTGATCATGAATGGTCCTGGAGCGGCGGGGAGTGTAGCACGGCGTCCCGGGCTGTCAACTCGTTGGACCTGGGGGGTTTGCCGCCTCGGAACGGGGCGCTAGGATGGCCCGCATGAGCGCTTCTCCGCCCCTGCAAGTCACGATCACCGGCGGCGCCGGCTTCATCGGGTCGCACCTCGCGGACGCCTTCGTCGCCGCCGGCCACCGGGTGCGCGTCCTCGACGACCTCTCGAGCGGACGGCGCGAGAACCTCCCTGCCGGCGCCGAGCTGCACGTCCTCGACATCCGCTCGCCGCAGGCGGCCGAGGTCGCCGCCGCCGGCGACCTGCTGGTCCACGCCGCGGCGCAGATGGACGTCCGGCGCTCGGTCGAGGACCCGGCCTTCGACGCCTCGGTCAACGTGCTCGGCGGCCTCAACCTCCTCGAGGCGGCGCGGCGCGGCGGGCGGCTGCGGCAGGTGATCTTCGCCTCGACGGGCGGCGCGATCTACGGCGACCAGGAGGTCTTCCCGGCGCCCGAGGAGCACCCGGCGCGGCCGCTCTCGCCCTACGGCGTCTCCAAGCTCGCCTTCGAGCGCTACCTCTTCTTCTACCACGCCGCCTACGGGCTCGACGTCGCCTGCCTGCGCTACGCCAACGTCTACGGCGAGCGGCAGAACCCGCACGGCGAAGCGGGGGTGGTGGCGATCTTCCTCGACCGCCTGCTCTCCGGCCAGCCGGCGACGATCAACGGCCCCGGTCTCCAGACCCGCGACTACGTCCACGTCTCGGACGTCGTGCGCGCCAACCTCGCGGTCGTCGGCCGCCCGGGCTTTCTGACCTACAACGTGGGTACCGGCATCGAGACCTCGGTCGTCGACCTCTACCGCGAGCTGGCGCGCGCCGCCGGCAGCGACGCCGAGCCGGTGCACGGCCCGGCCAAGCCGGGCGAGCAGCAGCGCTCGTCGGTCGACGCCTCCCGCCTGCGGCGCGAGCTCGGCCTGCCCGACCCGCTCCCGCTCCGCGAGGGCCTGGCCCGCACCGCCGCCTGGTTCCGCGCCCGGCACGAGGCGCCGGCCGCGGCGCCGCCGCTCGCCTGAAGGGGCTACGGCGACAATCTAGCGCGATAATGCCGAACCCGGCGACCATGATCGAGCTGGGACAGACGGTCGGCGTAGTGACGGCCACAGGCTGAGTTCAGTGCGGCGTTAACAGCGAGAATCCCGCCGTCCCCCGCCCCCCCTGTTCGTCAAAGCTCTCGAGACAAGCTCGGCCGCATCCTCCGAGACCGGGAGCGCGATTTTGAAGCCCTCGGTCTCCACACGTCGCTAAAGAAAGTGCGCCGCGTCTCGGCGCTACTGGCGCAACCGGCCGTGTTTCACCTGATGCGGGTGATGGAGGCTGGATTGAGAGTCACGGAACGGGGGCTGGGCATCCCCTCCACTCCAAGTTGGGAATCCTATCTGCGCAAGATCAGGTCACAACTAGAAAGGGACTGGCAGGATAAAGACCCGACGTGGAAGGAGGAGGAGCCGTTTTACCAGGAGGTCTATAACTACTTGTGCGGTGTCAAGCTCGCGTGGCGCAACTCCGTGATGCACGTGGGCAAGAGCTAAACGGAAGAGATTGCCGAGGAAATCCACTCCCGCCGTCCGCGCATTCATGCGCCACTTGGCGACGAAGCTTTCAAAGAGCTAGGGCCGGTATGCGATCTCGACCCGTAGCCTGCAAATCTCACGCTCCAGGCCGCTCTCGCTGCGCGCGATGCATCGCAGCTCTTCTCCGAATTTCCTTATCCCCCGCTGAATCCGGGCGCGCTCCTCGCGTTGCGCGGGCGTCAGGCTGTTCTCGATGGCTACGTTCTCCTGCGCCTCTCGGCGGATTTCCCATTCCTCTTGAGGCGTCAGTTTGTGCTCCCTGACCTTGAGTTCGACGGCGGCCGTAGGGAGTGGCGGAGGGACGCCGTTGAGTCGGCGCGTCGCGCCGAAGTCGAGGCGGTCCAGTCGCGCCGAGAGGAGGGTGCCCGTATCTCCGCGGAAGATCAGCAGCGGCGGCTTGATCCGCCACTCGCCGACGGAGACTACCTTGCCGCCGTCCTTGAAGACGATCCAGGCGCGGTGCTGGGGGTCGATCGGTCGGTCTGCGGGCTCGGGAGCCTGCGCCGCGAGAGCGGACGCCAGGAGCATGGCGCCCGCCGTGGGGACGATCCAATGATGGCGGTAGGGCATAAGGGAACTCCCTTCCGGGCCGGATAGACCATGGAGACTATCCTCGCACAGAGTGTCGTACGGCGCTGCGTGTCCTGCTCGGGATGAAGAGCGAGGAGGAGGCCCTGATCCGCTACGCCCTGAAGGAGCGGTGCAGCAAGGCGGACGTCATGCTGCGGGCTGTACGGGTCTTCCTGGGGATCGAGGACTAGCGAACGGGGGGGAGCCTTGCGCTTGGCCGCGCGACTCTTATGGTAGGCGCGCTCGCGCTCGGTGACTTCGCTTTTGGGGACGACCGCTCGAACGGCGTTTGCCCGGACGGCGGGCGCTCGGGCTCCTCGCGCTTGGCTTTCATCGTTACTTCCTCCGCTTGCCGCGTCCCTCTCGTGCAAGGAAGGCTGGGTGTGTCACGTATATTGTTGCCCAATCTAGGAATGAGAGCGCCAGACCTTCGTGGCGGGGTCCGCGTAGATCGAGCTCTCGGCATCGAAGATGGCGCCGATGATGAGTCGCAGCGACTGGGGGCACTCGGCTGGAAGCGTGTGAGCCACCGTAAAGGTGTTCGTCCGCGCGCCGCGGCCGACCAGGTGACCTCGTACTCGTACTCGATGGGCCCGAAGTCGACGAAGTGGCACCCCCCCTCTCAAAGCCGACGCGGCCCTCGACGAGGCGGCGATTCAACTCCCGCATCGCCTCCAGCGAGGCGATGCCCTGCGCGATCGGGGATCCCCAGAAGCAGTCGGCGCGGAGGTCGCATGCCACTGCCACGGAGTTCACCGACCCTCCGCCCATGATGACGAAGCCCAAGTAAGTCAGGGTACCCGCCGGACCCGCATGCGCGATGCGGTGGAAGCCGCGAACTTGAATCAGCGGCCGTTCCGTGTACTGGGGTCGGCAGCCAGCGCGCCCGTGGAGAGTAGAGCCGAGAGAACGGCCAAAGTGACCCGTTTCATGTCGTCGCCCAGTGCACCACCGTTAGCGGACGATCTAGGAAGGTGAGCGCCAGACCTTCGTCGCCGGGTTTGCGAACAACGAGCCTTCAGCGTTCAAGATAGCGAGGACGAGGTCGAGCACCGCCGCCGGACACTCGGCCGTGAACGTGTGAGCCACCGTGAACGTGTTCGTCCGCGTCCCCCGCCCGAATCAAGTAATCTCGTATTCGTACTCGATGGCGGCAAGATCAGCCAGGCGGCACTCTCCCTTCTGAAATCCTACGCGGCCCTCGACGAGGCGGCGGTTCAGCTCCTGCATTGCGTCCGCCGAGGCGATGCCCTGCACGATCAACGACTCCCAGGAGCAGCCCGCGCGGAGATCGCAAGACACTTGGACCGAGTTGACTGCCCCACCTCCCGTAATCACCACACCACGGTATTTGAGAGAGTCGGTTGGACCCATATGAGCGAATCGGTCGTAACCGCGGAGTTGGATCAGTGGGCGCGAACTGGTTTCCACGGCGGGTCCGGCGCCTAGCGCGCTGGTGGCGAGGAGGGTCGATAGAACTGCCAAAGTGACGTGTTTCATGTCGTTGCCCAGTGCACCACGGTTACGAACGATCTAGGAATGTGAGCGCCAGACCTTGGTCGCCGGGTTCGCGTAGATCGAGCTCTCGGCGTCGAAGATGGCGCCGATGATGAGTCGCAGAGAATGGGGGCACTCGGCCGGAAACGTGTGAGCTACGGTGAAGGTGTTGGTTCGCGCACCACGGCCGAACCAGGTGATCTCGTATTCATACTCGACGGGCCCGAAGTCGACGAAGTGGCACCCCCCTCGCTCGAAACCGATGCGGCCCTCGACGAGTCGGCGGATCAGCTCCTGCATCGCCTCCAGCGAGGCGACGCCCTGCGCGACCTGAGATCCCCAGAAGCAGCCCGCGCGGAGGTCGCATGCCACTGCCACGGAGTTGACCGACCCTCCACCCAGAATGACGAAACCAAGGTAAGTCAGAGTATCTGCCGGACCGGCGTGCGCGATGCGGTGGAAGCCGCGAACTTGAATCAGCGGCCGCGAGCTGCTCTCCCCAATCGGTTCGGCGGCCAGCGCGCTAGCGGAGAGGAGAGCCGAGAGGATACACAAGGTGATTCGCTTCATGTCGTCGCTCCCTACCGAATTCCGGTGACGTTGATGTTGCCGCTCCCGCTGTGCGGCTGGTAGGTCCAGACACCGTTGAACCGATCTCCCCAGGAATCGAGGAAACTCCAGAACCAGATATCCTGATAATCTCCGACGAATTTGTTGCCATACTTATCCGGGTTCGACCACGTGCCGAGCTGGCCATACGCCAAGAGAGTCCCGTAGGGATCGATCTTGGCCCAAGACTCCTCGTAGTAGCTATTCAGCAAATCACGATAACGGTCATAGAACATGATCATCAACTCTCCGCTGTAGTCATAGTCGATGCTGGGCATGAACTGATCCCGCTCAGTATAGAAGTTCACCAGCCGTTTCGGAATCCAACCGGAGGAGGGACTATAGGCGGTGTAGTAGATGTCGGTCGCGCCGGAAACGCCAGCTTCATATTGGTGCCAGACGATACTGAGGGAGTTAGCGACTCCATTCCAACGCGCCATCGGGATGGTCGCGCCGAGCACATTGCCGCCGAGGTAAGTCACCGGCGGGACCATGTTGCCGGTGGCACCGGACACCGGTGTCGTCCAGGACGTTGCCGCCGAGGTCGCTGAGGACATGCGGATCGCGTTGAGGTTGTAATCGACCCAAACCAGATAGACCCGGCCGGTCGCCGGGTCCACCATGATCTGCGGACCCTGAATCCGCCCTGTCGTCACTAGGATCGGCGCGTCGAATGAAAGGCCGCCGTTCGTGCTTCTGGCGACATAGAGTTCGTGTGGGTTAATATTGATGTTGGCGCTTGCCTTTACATAGGCTACGTAGACGTGACCGAGTGTGTTGGAATACCAAGAGACGGCGACATCCGGCTTGTCTAGGTGATAGTTGCTCTGAGTAGAGTTCACAGTCACCATCGTGGGTGTGGTCCAAGTCGCCCCGCCGTTGTCCGAGCGCCACAAAGCGATGGCATTTGGGAGTTGAAAGGGTTGCTGTTGCAACGTGATTCCTACTGTGTACATCCGCTTCGCTGCAATACCTGTTGTGTGGATATTGGCGTCCATCAGCGGATCGGCGCTCCTCAGATACCCGGTTGGTATCGGGAGCTCACCACCGGCCCAGGTACTGAAATCGGTCGTCGTGCGGAAGTAGTTTCTCGTCCGTAGTTGACCACCAATCGTGACATACTTGATGAAGGCACTGGTGGTGCGGGTGACGCCGCTACCGAGCGTGATGGACATGATCGCTGCCTCGACGTCCTGGTTCGAGTCATTGGAGACCAGGGTCGTGAACAGAGGACCGCTGGTCGACGTGGAGGAGAGGGGCTGATCCGCGCCTTCCACGAGCTGCGGAGGCAGGGCCGGCGGCAGTGAAGCGAGAATCTCCGCGGCCTCTGGGGTCGCGAGGAAGACCGCGCCACTCAGGTCATAGGGAAGGTCGAAATGAATCGCTCCGAGCTCGTCCACCTGCGCCCACTGCGTGCCGGCGCCTGCGAGCAGGAGCAGGAGCGCAAAGAGTGCGATCAAGACCGGCTTTCTGGCTTTGAGCATTGGGAACCTCCGGGAGTGGAGATTCAGAATTGCAGGATTTGGGCCAAAGAGCGAGGGAGCGTCCCGGCAGCCCTCGCCTTAGTCAACGCGGCGGCAGGACCGAATCCAGCCGCACGCCGTCGACCCAGAACTCGACCGCGCTGACGTCCGAGAACTGGCGCGCGGTGCGGTCGAGCTGCTCGCGGACGCGCGGGCCGTCGCACGCCTCCTGGAGCTCGACCCAGCCGGCGAGATCGACCCGCACCCGGCCCTCCTCGTTGCGCAGGCGGCGGATCTCGAGCGGCGAGGCGTGGAGGGCGCTGTAGAGGCCGGAGGCCGGGTGATAGGGCGTGTCGATGGCGAGGAGCGCCTCGAGCGCCCCGCGCAGCGCCGGCCGCGGCGAGGGCAGCGCCACCTCGACCCCGACGATGCTGTCACCGCAGCCGATGCGCGGGCCGCCGACGCCGCCGTCGTGGAGCTCGACGAGGAAGATCCGCGCCGCCTCCGTCCGGCTCCAGGCCGATGGCGCCGGGCCCGGCGCACAGGAGAAGACGGCCAGCAGCACGGCGAGGGCCGGCCGGGCGCGCGGCCGCATCAGGCCCGCTCCCAGAGCTCGAAGCGGAACGCCGCGGGCGGCGTCCCCGCCGGCGCGTGCGCCTCCTCCCAGACCAGCCGCCAGCGCGCCCAATCGAGCTCGGGGAAGTAGGTGTCGCCGTCGAACTCCCGCTCGAGCCGGGTCAGGTCGAGGCGGTCGGCGCGGTCGAGCGTGGCGCGGTAGATCGCCGCGCCGCCGGCGACGAAGAGCTCCGCCTCGCCCGCGGCCTCGGCGATCCCCAGCCCCTCCTCGACCGTGCCCGCGACCTGCGCCGGCTCGGCCGTGTAGCGGGGGTCGCGCGTCACGACGATGGTCGGCCGCCCGGGCAGGGGCTTGCGCCCGATCGACTCCCAGGTCCTCCGTCCCATCAGCATCCAGTGCCCCATCGTCCGCCGCTTGAAGCGCCGGAGGTCGGGCGGCAGGTGCCACGGCACGCCGCCGCCGCGGCCGATCACCCGGTTGGCCGCCACCGCGGCGATCAGCGTGACCTCCATCCGGGCGCGCGCTAGACCGCGATCGGCGCCTTGATCGCCGGGTGCGGGTCGTAGCCGGTGAGCGTGAAGTCCTCGTAGCGGAAGTCGAAGAGCGACCGCACCTCGGGGTTGAGGGCCATCCGCGGCAGCGGCCGCGGCGGCCGCGCGAGCTGGAGCTCGGCCTGCTCGAGATGGTTGGCGTAGAGGTGCGCGTCGCCCAGCGTGTGGACGAGCTCGCCCGGCGCCAGGCCGCAGGCCTGCGCCACCATGAGCGTCAGCAGCGCGTAGGAGGCGAGGTTGAAGGGCACGCCGAGGAAGACGTCGGCGCTGCGCTGGTAGAGCTGGCAGGAGAGCCGCCCCTCGCCGACCCAGAACTGGAAGAGCGCGTGGCAGGGGGGGAGGCGCATCGCGTCCAGCTCGGCGACGTTCCACGCGCTCACGACGTGCCGCCGCGAGTCCGGGTCGCGGCGGATCTGCTCGACGACGCGGGCGAGCTGGTCGATCGTCCCGCCGTCCGCGCTCGGCCAGGAGCGCCACTGCCGCCCGTAGATCGGCCCCAGCTCCCCGTTCTGGTCCGCCCACTCGTCCCAGATCGTCACCCCCTGCGCCTGGAGCGTCCGCACGTTCGTGTCGCCGGCGACGAACCAGAGCAGCTCGTGGAGGACGGAGCGGAGGTGGACCTTCTTGGTCGTCAGCAGCGGAAACCCCGCCGCCAGGTCGCACCGCATCTGCCAGCCGAAGACGGAGAGCGTCCCGGTGCCGGTGCGGTCGGACTTGGGCACCCCGTGAGCGAGGACGTGGCGGAGGAGTTCGAGGTACTGCCGCATCGGCCGCGGGAGTCTACCTCGGCCGGTCAGTTCATTGACTTTTTATCCCATTAATGCTAAAGTAAAACTATATTTCGCAAGCAGGAAACATTAACCGTTCCAGGCAACGAGGAGACGTCATGGCAGACCTTCGCCGCCGAAAGATTCTGGCCCGCAGCGCCGTGCTTGGGTCGCTCGCGTTCGGCATGCTCCTGTTCGGGGCCACCCTCGCGTCCAGCCAGACCACGCCACCGCCGCGCCCGGGGCCACTGCAGCCGGGGAGGGTCGCCGCTCCCCAGGCGCCCGCACAGGCGTTCGAGCTCAAATCCAGCATTCTGCCGGCGAACGCCGCCACTCCGATCATCAACGTGGTCGAATTCGAGAGCGAGTTCACTCGCAGGCTCAACGAGGTGATCCGCTTCGCGCCCGCCGCCAAGGAGACGACGCTCGTCAATACCAAGGTTTACAAGGAGATCGTGGACCGTACGATCTGGAAGACTACCGACGCGATCGCCCGTGCGCTCACGCCTGCAGAGCTCCAGGGCTTGCGCGAGCTGGTCAACCGGCGAGTCGACATCGCGATCGCCGGCCAGATGCGGGGCTATCCCGCCCTAGCGTCTCTCGGGCAAGGGAGCATCGGCCAGGACTTTTTCGTCGGCCGTATCCTGCCCAACCGGGACCTCAAGCTGGCCGAGCAGCTTCAGCTCCAGCCTCAACTCCCGATGGCGACGAACTTCTAGGCGGTGCGGCGCGGGCTCGTTGAGTACGGCCTCGGCGTGCGGCAGGTGACGCTCGCCGCGGCCGCGGCCCTCCACCTCATGCTCGTCGGCTTCGGGGCAGCGGGCAGGGTGCCGGTGGGCGAGACCACAGTGATCGGTCGCGTGATCGGCGTCTACCGCGCCTGGACCGGAGCCGACAATGCCTACGGCTTCTTCGCGCCCGGCGTCGCGGCGGAGCGGCGGGTCGCGCTGCACGTCTACGCTGAGGATCGCTGGTTCTTGGTGCACGAGCGCTTCGATACGCGGGAAGCGGATCTGCGCTTGTCGACGCTGGCCGGGCTGTTCCAGGAAGACGATCTCCGCCAGCTCCTCGCCGCTTCGTGGGCGGCGCGGGCCCTGGGCAGCTTCCCGGCGGCCAGGGTGGCCCTCGTCGAGGTGCAGGCTTACGTGGTTCCGACGATGGAGCAGTACCGCGGCGGAGCACAGCCGCGCTGGATTACCGAGCGGGTCTTCTCATTCGCGCGGACGCCTGCCGCGGGATGAGCGATCTCGCGGCGCCGGCACCTTCGGCGCCCGAAGACGCCCGTGCGCTGGCAGTGCTGCGTATCGGTACCGCGGCCGTGCTGCTCGTGCAGGCGGCCGCCGTGGGCGGCCACCTGCTGCCGTTCGTAAGCGACCGCGGCATCGTGCAGGCGCCGATCAACGCGGCGCTGGTGCACTGGGGCCTCCCTAGTCTCCGCTGGCTGTACCCACCGGCTGCGGCCGCCGGTCTCGACGAGGCCCAGGTGACCTGGAGCTGCCTCGGCATCCACATGCTGGCTCTCTCCCTGCTGCTGGCCGGCTGGCGGACGAGGGTGTCGGCCGCGAGCTCGTGGCTCACTTACCTGCTGCTCAAGACAGGGGGAGCCTCGTCGGCTTACGGCGCCTACGAATTCGGCCAGATCGCCCTGTTCTACTGCGTCGCCCTGCCCGTCGGCGCCGCCGCCTCAGTCGATTCCCTGCGGGCGACCGCGTCTACAGTCGATCCGTTCACCGCGGCGCTCAGCCGCTTCGTGCTGCGCGCGCATCTGTCGATCGCCTACCTGTCGTCGGGTCTCGCCAAGGCGGCGGGCACGCAGTGGCGCGACGGTGAAGCGGTCTGGCGGGCGCTCATGCGACCCAGCACCGCGCCCGTCGACTTCTCCTGGCTGGCCTCGGCCCCGTGGCTGCCCACCGCGATGGGGTGGTCGGTCGTGGCGGTAGAGATCGGCTACGTCGCGCTGGCATGGTCGCGCCGCACGCGGCCATGGCTGCTGGGAGCCGTCTTCGCGATGCACCTGGGCATCGCGATGACGCTCGGGCTCTGGATCTTCTCCGCCGTCATGCTCGTCCTCAACGCGGCGGCTCTGGCCGAGGGACCCAAATACCGCGGCGGAAAGGAGCCCGCCCGTGCATAGGCCCCCTTGGGTTCCCGATCGGGCGTCAGGTGGTTTCCCGCGCTTCGCCGACACCGCGGTGCGCGTCCGTTGTCGCCTTTGACAACTCAGCGACCGAGGCATAGCTTAGGCAGCCAGCAGGTTACGTAATGGAACTGGCGACAAAGAGATTCTTGCTTCGTGATTTCAACGACGCGGATACCGCTGCCTTCGATGCGTATCACAGCGACCCGCGGTCTCGGGAGTTTGATGGCGCAGAGGAATCCGGGCCAGGATATGCTCGCGAGCTCCTTGTTCTCTTCAAGACATGGGCAGCAGCTAAGCCGCGAATGAACTATCAGCTTGCCATTGTTCAACGCAGTGTCCCCCATGCACTTGTCGGTTGCTGCGGTGTACGGTGCGCAGACTCGGAGCCGGGTACCGGAGAACTGGGCATTGAGTTGGCCCCAGAGTATTGGGGCCGGTACGCCTACGCCATTGAGGTGATGCGCGCTCTTGTGGAATTCGGCTTTGGCGTACTAGGGCTGCAAGTGATTTATGGTGAGACCGTCAGCGCCAATTCACGTGTAGCACGTCTGGTGCGTTCAGTTGGGGCAATGGCAGTGGTTCGGCCGACTCCAGACTGGATGGTTGTCAAAGGCTGGACCCAAATCGAATGGCGGATCACCAGAGAGCAGTGGGAGAGAGTCCGTCTAACACGTCCCTACAGCGGACCGCCTCCGGCGTCCGCTGAGCTTTGACGTTGGGCCGCTGTGCTTACAGCCCAGACGTCGGCCATTAGGTTGAAGAGCACAACGGTCATATTGAGGATGTCGCTGTTACGTTGAAGGAACTGAATGCCTCCTTCAAGTGGTCTTCGTGGCCGGGCGGATCGCCGACCGCGGTGTCGAGGGCTGGAATGCCTGCCACGCGAGCCTCCGACGCGGAGGATTACGAAGCCCGTGCGACCTTGTAAATCAATGTGCTCATCGGAGTTGACGTCTCACTTTCCTGCACCGTCCCCGTCAAGCCGAGCGACTGGCGGCCCGCCGCCGGCTGCTCGAGGTAGGGGCCAGCTCCCCGCGCCGACTGCGAGGTGAGGTGAGATAGGGCTGACGGGAGTAGGCTGGGTGACGGGAGTAGGCCGCGTGCGGCATCGCGGTGCGGCGGGTTTGTCACGAATCTCAGGGCTGTGGAAACAGGTATTCAGAGAAGGCTCATTGACGAGCCGATCAGGCGCCCGGAGGACTCACACAAGGAGGGTCATGATGCCTACGCGCCCCCGCCCGCTCGTTCGACTCCTCAACAGCACCTTGGCCGGGCTGCTCCTGCTCCTTGCCCTGGCTTCGCCGGCGAGCGGAAAGGCGGGGCAGGCCGGATGCTGCCTCGCGGACGACACCTGCTTTGACGGGATCCGGGAGACTGAATGCAAGGCGAAGCCGAAGTTCCGGGGATTTACCGATTGCGAGGTGTGCAATGACGAAAAGACCGACTGCGAAGAGGACACCAGCGGCGACGTCACGGTCTTCATCTGCTTCTTGAAGTCAGGCGCTCCCCGGACGCCCACCATCACCTGCGAGACGGACGACAAGTGCCTCTTGAACCAAGGAGACACCTGCAAGCCTTTCACTACGAAGAAACCGGCCAACCTGCTCGCCGATGACACCTGCGTCTGCTGCGACGCCACCAACCCGACCTGCTTTCTCAAGGCCGTGCACCCGGGCCCACCGAAGAAAATCGAGATCCAGGTGCAGGACGAAGAGAGCGGGCTGCTGTTCGTCGACGTCGCGCTGGCGGAGAACGCGGGGGTGGCGATTCCGTCTTTCGAGATCGGCACCACCGGCCCGCTCATCGTCACGGCGACCAAGGTCAACCAGGCGCTCGCCTCCCGGGTCGAGCTGCAAGTGATGGACCGGGCGGTCAACACCATCCGCTGCGACCCGATCTTGACCGAGGTGGTCCGCGCCACGGGACGACCCACCGTCCAGACCTTCTCCGGGCTGGCGAAAGAGGAAGACACGGTGGAGATCCAGAACGGCACCCCGGGGCTGCGCCACTTGGAGGTCTTGGTCAACGGCGTCAAGTTCCACGCCGGGGGCCTGAAGGACGGCGAGACGCGGACCCTGGACGTCTCGGCGGCCCTGCTGCCGGCCAACAACCTCTTCACTCTGCGCGGCACCGGCAAGCCCGGGGGGAGCGCCGCGGTGCTGATTTCGGAGGGCTCGCCGTAAGGACCAAGTCCGCTCGAAAGCTCCTACGACCGGGTCCGGCTCGGAACCCGGGAGCAGCGGCCAGGTAAGGGGTTCTTGACGGGTGGCTAAGAGGTGGCTATACTGCCGCCTATGAGCTACATCAAGACCTCCCTCAATCTCTCCGAGCCCGCCCTCGACGCTCTCAAGGAGATGGCGGCCAAGCGCGGCGTGACCGTCGCCGAGGTCGTCCGCCAGGCGATCGCCACCGAGAAGTTCCTCCTCGACGAGGTGGAGAAGGGCAACAAGATCCTCATCGAGGACCGCGACAGCCGGCTGCGTCAGATCGTCTTCCGCTGATCGTGGCGAAGAACGCGGCGGTGCCCACTCTCGACGCGGCGCCCGCCGCCCCGGTGCGCGCGGCCGCAGCCGTCGACCTCGAGAGCGCCGGCGCCCTTCGCACTCCCGACGCCGCACCCCTCCCGCCGCTCGAGACCGTCCCCTACTCCGACCGCATCCGCGGCCGCATCGCCGAGCGCCTGATCTGGATGCTCGCCGCCGTCATCCTCCTCGCCTTCGCCACCTTCTGGCGCGCCACCCCGGCCGCAGCTCCGGGCGAGCTCCAGGACTTCCTCGCCGTCCTCTTCGGACCGCTCGTCGCCCTCGTCTCCGCTGCGGTGGGCTACTACTTCGGCGGCAAGGCGGGGTAGGACCACGGCAGTCCACGCCCTGCTCGTCGAGTGCCCGCTGCGGGCTCGCGGGCGCGAACTCGACCAGGAAGTCCAGGTGGCTACGCCCCGCGTCGAATCTTCCGGCTCACGATCGAAGATCTCCGGGCGCCGCACGTTAAACCTATGGCAGAGGTCATCGAGGCGGCGCGGTTTAATTCGATGATGGTGCAGGCCAACACTTCTGAACGCATCCTCCCAGGGTCCAGGAATGCTCTCGCCGGTCTTGAGCTAGATCTCGACCGAAACAGTGCGGCGAGCTCGGCACGTAACCGAGGGCTTTAATGTACTTGATCACCGGCCGCCTTTGGGGCAAGCTACTCTCAGCGGCCGTCCGTACCGCCTACTGAGCTAGTCGGACGCCCTCTTGGCCGGTCGCTAGACTGGAGAGAGAGGTATGTCCAAGCCGAGCCCGACCCCAAGAGCAATCTTAGAAACGCTCAGCGACTTCGCCACGGAATTCGGGCCACTGGAAGCGCCCAACTTGCTCGTCCTAACGGACAAGAAGACGGGGGCTCTGTATGTGGAGTGTCATGTTTCCGCTTCCCAGCTCGTGGGTGGCGCGACTACCGATGTGCCACTCGACCCCGACGAGCAACCGGAGTACAGAGCCAACCGCGAGATAGTTGCGGACGATATCCTCTTCGAGAGGATGAAGAATGATGCGCTCTACGGCCGCACGTTTAGCAATATTGTCGCAGAGTATACCAAAGAATTTGACGCCGACCGTCCACTCAAAATCATTGGCGGGCAGCATAGGTTTGAGGCGATTCGCCTTGCCTTGGAAGCCGGGGTTGATGAACACCACGGTATTAAAGTCTATTTGGCGCTCAGCATGGAGCAAAGGCTAGACGTCCAAGTGATCTCAAATACGAACATCGCAATCTCTGCGGATCTTCTTGATCGAATACAAGAGACCTTCTTCGGTCCAGAGCTTCGCAACTGGTGTCAACGGGCGGGACTCTTGGAGCCAGATGTCGACTTTGCTGACCACCGCGAGCGTGGCGGTCCTATTCCGGTGCGAGAGGCCCGCACGTTCATTGTCAACTACTATCTAGGGAAGCAGATCAATGCTAGGAAATTCGAGGAGACAGATACCACTCCATACTTGAGCAAGAGCGGGGCTACCGACGACGTATGGGAAGACGTAAAGAAGAAACATCCTGGCTTGTGGAATGACCCACAGCTCTTGCGGGCTGCCAAAGAGTTTGGCGCGCTAGTCAAGGCGCAGCGCCAAGCCTTCGTCGGTCAAAGCCCCAAGCCAAAACCGGACTTGCCGGAGAAGGCGATGAACCCGGCTATCCTTGCCGCATGGGCCTACGTGGCGGGAATGCTCCATGATAACGACGAACGGATTCAGCGGCACTTTTCGCTGAGGGATATCAGCGGACGTGATCCGCTAAACGCTGCCGCGCTAGCGAAGGGACGACACAGGACGGATGCCGATAATTACCGCGGCCTTGGGTATCGAACGGACGCCCGCGAGCGCGGTCGGTTCGTTGAATTGTTCTTCCTTCAGGCAGAGGATGGGCGTGGCATAACCAGTAGTGCCGTTGATCTTGCTATTAAAGAGTACCATGCCAAAGTTGCAGTCTTGGAAGTAATCAAGGCTACCGAGCGTAGATGACAACGCCGCATATCGACACGTTCGCCAGCACGCTCCTAGAGGAGGCCAAGCGGTTTCTTGAGAAGACCGGCTCCGATGATGGGGGTCAGGAGGCCTATTTGCACGCTGCATTAATGCTTGGCTTTTGCGCATTGGAGGCGCACGTAAACGCTATCGGAGATGACTTTGCTGGACAGAAGGCGTTTACTCCGCACGAGCTAGGCATTATGCAGGAGAAGGTCGTGCGACTTGAGGGTGGAGAGTTTCAACTGACGCCCAGGCTTCAGATGGTCCGGCTAGACGAACGCATTCAGTTTCTGCATCGTAAATTCAGCGGTACACCCATCGACAAGGCAGCGCCGTGGTGGACACAACTCCAAATTGCAATGGAGCTGCGCAATCAACTAACTCACCCTAAGGATGTACCTACTATCACGCGAGAAGGAGTCGGGCGAGCACTTCAGGCCATCATCGACACTCTGAATGTCGTGTACAGGGCTGTATACGGCGTGAAGTTTCCGGCCGCCGTGCGCGGCCTGCATTCCAAGCTGGACTTCTAGCCGCAGTGAAGGCCCCATCGGTGCTAGTGCGATCTAGAGCTTGGCGGTACCGCGGAGGCGCACGATAAGGCGATTGTGTCCTCCAGTGCCGAAACCGGGAAGTCGAGCGCCCCGAGGAGCCGGTCGAGCGTGCGCCGCTCGGGCCGCTGTTTACCGGCGGGGTTGGTGCCTCGGCGGAGGACGGTCACGCAGCCGCGGCGCGGGGTCGCGAGCCGACTCCCCCAGGTGAGCCAAGAGCGTGCCGCGGCGCTGCCGGTGCCGCGGAGGCCGGCCTCGCGCATGCACCAGTTGACGAAGGCGGAGCACCAGGGGACCTCGTCGTCAGTTGCGCGCAGGCTGGTCGTGCGGTGGTACTCGACGATGCGCGGGTTGTCCGCGAGGCCAGGGCGGCCCATCGGTCGGGCCGGGCGGCGGGCTCCCGTTCACGGCGGAGAGGTACCGCGCGGAGGCCCAGGCCGTGAGCTCGCCGTCGAAGGCCCCGCGGCGCAGGTGGAGCCAGCGGCCGTCGGGTGATGCGGCGAGCCGCTCGAGGATCGTGCCGCGCGGCAGGCGCGCGACCACGGGGAACTCTCGCCCGGGACCTCCGCGCAGGTTGAGGACGCTCGCGGTGACGCGCACGCTCGGCATGGCCTGACCTCCGTGACGACGGCACGCGGCCGCCCGCACCTGTACTAGACGGCCGGTCGAGGGATTCTCCCGACGAGCGCCGGGGCGCCCCGCCAGCGGCGGAGCGCCCCGGGACCTCCCATCTCTACTGCTGCTCGTCCTGCTCGTCGCGGTCGTCGATCGCCTTGGCGAGGTCGAACTCGGCCGCCGTGAGACCGCCGGGGAAGCGGGTGGGCAGGAACACGGTGACCTTGTCGCCTCGCAGCAGGAGCTCGACGGGCATCCCGCGGCCGACCGCGGTCGCGCCGACGAAGCCCACGAAGCCGTAGGTGTTGTGCTCGGGCACGGAGTAGCGGCGCTTGAGCGCCGCGCCGTGGCGGGCGAGCACCCACCCCGGGACCTGCCGCAGCAGCGACTGGATGCGCTCGGCCTTGAGCTGCTCGTCGATGTGGACCGGCTTGGCCGGCGCCGTCTCCCCCTTCGCGTGAGTCGCTGATCCGTTCATCTCCGCCTCCTTCCTCGAGGCCGGCCCGCTTTGTCGCTGGCGGCCGTGTAAGCGGCTTTTGCCGCCACACACCAGGCACTATACACGGACAGAGCCGTACTTACAACATCGACTTGACACGATCAGGCGCTATTTGCATACTTCGGCCACATTTCGTTCTTGGAAGGAGGAGAGGGCGGATGAAGAGCGGCCGAACGCCGGGCGCCGGGAGCGCCCCTACGACGGATGGGCTCGCTGCGAGCCGGGAAGGAGCGGCTCCTCGGCTGGAACCACTGGGTTCGCGCCTGGATCTACTCGTTCCTGTCCTGGATCGACTCGCAGCGCGCCTGGAAGCACTCGTATCTGGCCTGGATCCACTCGCAGCGCCGGTGGAACGACTCCTAGCGGCTCTGGAACCACTCCTATCTTCCCTGGAAGCACCCCTATCCAAACCGTATCCACTGGTTTCGCGGGCGGAAGGGCCCCTTCCGGCGCCGGCGCCGCTCTGCCGCGGGCCGCCCGCCGCCCGGCGAGCTCCCACCCCTAACCCAGTTCTGGAAAGGAGGCACCTATGGCCGCAAAAGGACACTCGTTCGCGGAGCGCTTCGCCCGCTGGCAGGTGCTGGTGGACAACCTCAAGGACGCCGAAGGGCTCGGCCACATCACGGGCGACCACCAGCAGCTCGAGCAGCAGCTCGTCGAGGCACGCACGCTCGAGAGCAGGGTCGAGGACCTGCGCTCGCAGGCGCGCACGCTCAACTCCCGCATGAAGAAGCTCGCCAACGACGGCGACGCCCTGCGCTCCCGTCTCGGCGCGAACCTGCAGGGCAAGTTCGGGTTCACCAGCGAGACGCTCATCAAGTACGGCTTCAAGCCGCGGCGCGTGCCGCGGCGGCGTCCGAAGAACGAAGGGCCGGTGGTGGCACCGCCGGCCCGATCCGCTCAGGTCGGCGCCTGAGCGTCCCGATCTACGACGACACGAGAAAGGAGGCCCATCATGGCACGCACCGAAAAGTCCTCACGGCGCCTGAGGCCGAAGGCCGGCCGCGTGCCGGCCGACGCGCCTGTCGGCCGCGAGGTCGAGTCGCTCGGCCGCTCGGCGCGGATGGAAGCGCCCGACCGGCGGCGGCGCGGC
The DNA here is from genome assembly GCA_036277075.1 of Thermoanaerobaculia bacterium. Taxonomy (GTDB): domain Bacteria; phylum Acidobacteriota; class Thermoanaerobaculia; order Multivoradales; family UBA5704; genus DASUNQ01. The sequence goes on along the minus strand of DASUNQ010000323.1, from coordinate 866 downwards.
CGGCGCCGTAAGCGCTGGCGCAACCTGGTGGATCTCGAGGAGCCCTGATCGAGGTCCGGCGCGGCGGGCGTGGCGCAAGCGCGCCCGCCGCGCCTCTTTTTTCTCTCTCCACCGCGAAGGAGCGCACGATGCCCGAGAGCCCGCTTCACGCCACCGTCTGCGCCTGGCTCGAGGCCGCCGGCTGGAGCTTCGCCCGCGGAGAGCGCGCGCTCGCCGCCCGCGAGCTCGGCGGCGGCGAGCTCGTCTGGGTCGCCGTGGCCCAGCGCGAGAGCTCGCCGCTCATCCTGACCGAGCCCGCCGCCGGGCCGCAGCGGCTGGTCCTCTCGCACTACTTCCGGCTCGAGCCCGCCGAGCGCGAGCGGCGTGACCGCCTCGGCGTCGCCGAGCGCACGCAGCTCGCCTGGGACCTCCTCACCCATCTCAACCTCCTCCAGGTCGAGTACCTGCTCGACGGCCCGGTCCCCGACGAGGTGATGCTCTCGCTCTCGGTGCCGAGCGACGGGCTCACGCGGACCCTCTTCCTCGACCGCGTCGATCGCCTGGCGGCCGCGCTGCGCCTCGTCTCGCTGGCCTACGCCAAGGCGCTCGGACGCCTCCTCGAGCGGCCGCCGGCGCCGGTCGTCCACTAGCCTCACCGCCCGCGCTCGGGCGGCCCCGCCTCGAGCACCTGCCCGGTCAGCATCAGGAGCCCGATCCGCAGGCTCCCCGCGGGCAGGCCCGCCACGGTCTCGCGCCAGACCGCGGTGACGAGCGAGCGGTCCGCGGTGCCGGCCGCGATCGCCTCCCCCAGCCGCCGCAGCGCGGCGCGCACCCGGCGCGGCAGCGCCCGCGAGCGCACGAGCGCCCCGAGACGCGGCGCGAGCGCG
>DASUNQ010000322.1:0-14307 GCA_036277075.1 Thermoanaerobaculia bacterium | reverse complement strand
GGACCGTGCCGCCGCCGGGCAGGTAGGCGGCGTAGACCTGGCCCGCTTCCGCCAGGACGTAGGCGCTCCCCGAGAGCACCAGCGCGCCCGACGGCTGCATGCGGTCGAAGGGGACGGTGGCGACGAAGGCCGCGAGGTGCTTGAGGAAGGCCCCGGTGCCCGAGCCGGCGGCGCCGGCCATGAAGGCCGCCCAGGCCTTCTGTCGGTTGGCCTGGTCCTCCTCCCCCATGCCGTGCTCTTCCTGGATCAGGGGCTTGACGGCGAGCGCGCGGTTGCGCAGCCCGGCCGCATGGACCGTCGCGTGGCCGGCGTCGTTGCCGGCCTGGAGGTCGAGGTAATCGGCCCAGAGCGCGGTGGGGAACGAGAAGTCGCCGGTCAGGCCGTGGACGCTCACCAGGCGGTCCCAGGGGTTCCAGCGGTGGATCTGCCCGGCGCCGGTGGCGACCTCGGCGGCGCTCCACCCCTCCTGCCACTCGAGCGCGAGCGTGAAGAAGGTGTTGGCGTAGCCGGAGAGCCGCGCCATACCGTAGCGGATCAGCCGCTCGCGGTCGGCCTCCGGCAGGTCCCCGAAGCCGGAGTCGTCGGCGAAGAACCAGAGCTGGGCCACCAGGCCGGCATCGCGCAACCGCCGCACCCAGCGGTCGTACGTCTGCCAACGCGCCAGGTCGAAGCGCCGCTTGTCGTTGGCGGCGGCGGTGCCCACCCAGGGGGTGGTCGCGACGCCGCCGTAGTCCCCTCGGTTCGCCAGGTAGACGTTCATCTTGTTGAGCGACATGCCGCGGTGGCGGTCGAGCATCGCCTGGCGGTCGGCGTCGGTGAGCTGCTCGGAGAGCAGGGTGTGGGAGAACCGCAGCCGTGCCGGCGCGGCGACGTCGAGGAACTTGCCGAGGAGATACACCGCGCCGGCGTTGCGGTAGGAGAACGAGCGCGGCCGGCTGGGGAGTACGACGACCGGCCCGGCGGCGAAGACGCCGCCGAGGGTTCCCTGGCAGGGGAAGCTGCCGGACTTGCCCGCCAGCTCCGGCAGGCTGCTCGTCGTGCGCCAGGTCCAGGTCCCGGGCTCGTCGGCGAAGATCCTCACCTTCCACGCCCGGCCGACCGCGGCGCCGGCGCCGTCGCCGTCGAAGAAGCCGTCCACCGCGAGGATGCGGCCGGAAGGCGCCGTGACCGTGGCGGTGAGGGTGACGTCGAAGGGGTTCGGCGCACCGCCGCGCGCGTCGTAGACGGCGTTGGCGAGGAGCGTCAGCTCGGCGGTGTCGAAGCGCAGGACCTGGGCTGCGGCTCGGGAGGGGAAGGCGGCGGCGGCAAAGAGCAGGGCGGCGAGAAGCGGGCGGCAGGATTTCGTCATCGTTCAGTCGGTCTCCAAGCTAGACTCGCGCCCCCGATGCCCAAGCGCACCGACATCCAGTCGATCCTGGTGCTGGGTTCCGGTCCGATCGTGATCGGCCAGGCCTGCGAGTTCGATTACTCGGGCACGCAGGCCTGTCGCGTATTGAAACACGAAGGGTACCGTGTAGTGCTTGTCAACTCAAACCCAGCCACGATCATGACCGACCCGGAGCTCGCCGACGCCACCTACGTGGAGCCGCTGGTGCCGGAGATCGTCGAGAAGGTCGTCGAGCGCGAGCGGCCGGACGCCCTGCTGCCCACGGTCGGCGGCCAGACCGGCATCAACCTGGCGATCGCCCTCGACGAGCGGGGCGTCCTGGCGCGCTACGGGGTCGAGGTCCTGGGGGCGGGGATCGAGGCCCTCCGCCTGGGCGAGGACCGCCTCCTCTTCAAGCAGGCGATGCAGGAGGTGGGGCTGCGGGTGCCGCGGAGCGGCTACGCCGGGAGCCTCGACGAGTCGCGCGCGATCGCCGGGGCGATCGGCTTCCCGGTCATCGTCCGCCCCAGCTTCACCCTCGGCGGCGAGGGGGGCGGCGTGGCCTACAACCGCGAGGAGCTCGAGGAGGTGGCGGCGCGCGCCCTCCAGGCGAGCCCGGCCCACCGCGTGCTCGTCGAGGAGTCCGTCCTGGGCTGGAAGGAGTTCGAGCTCGAGGTGATGCGCGACACGGCGGACAACGCCATCGTCGTCTGCTCGGTCGAGAACTTCGACGCCATGGGGGTGCACACCGGCGACTCGGTCACCGTGGCGCCGCAGCAGACCCTCTCCGACCGCGACTACCAGGCGATGCGCGACGACGCCTTCAAGGTCATCCGCCGGGTCGGCGTGGCGACCGGCGGCTCGAACATCCAGTTCGCCGTCCACCCGCGCACCGGCGAGCGGGTGGTCATCGAGATGAACCCGCGCGTCTCGCGCAGCTCGGCCCTGGCCTCAAAGGCCACCGGCTTCCCGATCGCCAAGATCGCCGCTCTCCTCGCCGTCGGCTACACCCTCGACGAGGTGGCCAACGAGATCACCGGCAAGACCCGCGCCGCCTTCGAGCCGACCCTCGACTACACCGTGGTCAAGATCCCGCGCTGGGCCTTCGAGAAGTTCCCCGAGGCCGCCCCCACCCTCGGCACCGCGATGAAGTCGGTGGGCGAGGTGATGGCGATCGGCGGCACCTTCCGCGAGGCGCTGATGAAGGGGCTCGCCTCGCTCGAGCTCGACGGGGGCCTCGCGGCGCGCGAGCGGCGGGTCTCCGACCCGGTGCGCCTGCGGCGCCTCCTCGCCGAGCCCAACTGGGAGCGCCTGTTCGCCGTCTTCGCGGCGCTGCGCCAGGGCTGGACGGTCGAGGAGGTGGCGGAGGTCTCGCACGTCAACCCCTGGTTCCTGCGCGAGATCCGCGACGTCGTCGAGCTCGAGGCCGAGCTCGCCTGCTGGGACCTGCCGTCAGCGCCGCTCGCCCTGCTGCGCCGCGCCAAGTCCGACGGCCTCGCCGACGCCCGGATCGCCGCGCTGCTCGACTGCCCGGAGCCCCAGCTCGCGGCCAGGCTGGCGCGCGGCGGCGTGCGCCGGACCTACAAGCGGATCGACACCTGCGCCGCCGAGTTCCCCGCCACCACGCCGTACCTCTACTCCACCTTCGGCGCCGAGGACGAGGCCGAGCCGACGGCGCGGCGCAAGGCGCTGATCCTCGGCTCCGGCCCCAACCGCATCGGCCAGGGGATCGAGTTCGACTACTGCTGCGTCCACGCCGCCTTCGCGCTGCGCGAGCTGGGGATCGAGGCGGTGATGGTCAACTGCAACCCGGAGACGGTCTCGACCGACTACGACACCTCCGACCGCCTCTACTTCGAGCCGCTCACCCTCGAGCACGTGCTGGCGGTCGTCGAGCGCGAACGGCCGGCGGGGGTCATCGTCCAGCTCGGCGGGCAGACGCCGCTCAAGCTCACGCGCGGCCTGGCCGCGGCCGGGGTGCCGATCTGGGGCACCCCGCCCGACGCCATCGACCTCGCCGAGGACCGCGAGCGCTTCGGCGCCCTGCTCCGGCGCGAGGGGATCCTCCAGCCCGAGCACGGCACCGCCCGCTCGCACGCCGAGGCGCAGGCGGTCGCGCGTGCGATCGGCTTCCCGGTCGTCGTGCGCCCGAGCTACGTGCTGGGGGGGCGGGCGATGGCGGTCTGCTACGACGAGCCGACGCTGGCCGCCTACATGCGGCGGGCGGCGGAGGTCTCCGAAGGGCATCCGGTCCTCCTCGACCGCTTCCTCGAGGACGCCTTCGAGCTCGACCTCGACCTCCTCGCCGACGGCCGCCGGGCGGTGGTGGCCGGCATCCTCGAGCACATCGAGGAGGCGGGCATCCACTCCGGCGATTCGGCGGCGGTGCTGCCCCCCTCCAACAAGGTGGCGCGCGAGCACCTCGACGAGATGCGCGAGGTGGCGCGCCGGCTGGCGCTGCGGCTCGGCGTCGTCGGGCTGATGAACGTGCAGTTCGCCATCCACGGCGGGCGGGTCTACGTGCTGGAGGTCAACCCGCGGGCGTCGCGGACGGTGCCGTTCATCGCCAAGGCGGTCGGCATCCCGCTGGTCAAGCTGGCGACGCGGCTGATGGCCGGCGAGACTCTCGAGGCGCTCGGCTTCACCGCCGAGCCGGCGGTGCCGGGCGTCTTCGTCAAGGCGCCCGTCTTCCCGTTCCGCAGGTTCCCGGGGGTGGACCCGGTGCTCGGGCCGGAGATGAAGTCGACGGGCGAGGTGATGGGCGCCGCGGAGAGCTTCGGCGCCGCCTTCGCCAAGGCCTGGCTCGGCGCCGGCCACCGCCTGCCGCTCACCGGCACGGCGTTCCTCTCGGTCCACGACCGCGACAAGCCGGCGCTGTTGCCGGTGGCCCGCCGCTTCGCAGCCCTCGGCTTCGAGCTCGTGGCCACCGCCGGCACCGCCGAGTTCCTGGAGTCGGAAGGTCTGGCGGTGCGGCCGGTGCTCAAGGTGCGCGAGGGGCGGCCGCACGTCGTCGATCACCTGATCAACGGCGCCATCCACCTCGTCGTCAACACCCCCTTGGGCCGCGCGTCGCACGAAGACGACGCCGAGATCCGCCGCACCGCGATCAAGCACGAGGTCCCCTGCATCACCACCCTCAGCGGGGCGCTGGCCGCCGCCGACGCCGTCGAAGCCTTACGGCACGACGACCTCAGCGTCCGGCCGCTGCAGGAGATCCACGCCGCGGTCGCGGCGACCTGATCGAGAGACCCCTACCAGAAGGCGATGACCGCGACCAGAACGTGGACGAGGACGCCGGCGAGAAGGGCGAGCGCGAAGGTCTGCGGCGGCAGCTGGTGTCGGCCCGCGGAGAGGCCGTAGGCGCCGAGAGGGAGGTAGAGAAGCGTGCCGGTGACCACGCCGGGAGAGTAGGAGCCGGTGGCGAGGCTGCCCAGCGCGTGCAGGAGGCCGTTCACCAGGACGATGCTGCTGAACGCCGTGGGGAACCACGCGAGGGCCGGCTTCCGGAGGGCCGCAACGGTGAGGACCGCGAAGAGCGGCCAGACGACGCCGTTGAGGAGCAGGAAGCGGAAGGGGCTGACCTCCCTGCCGTAAGCCCGGGCCATCCAGGAGCCGAAGCCCTCGCCTCCCCACCACTCCTCGGCTAGGTGGAGCAGATAGGCGCAGGGCAGCAGCAACGTCCACCACTCGCGAACGCGGCCTTCTGAAGGCATTCAGGCGATCGACAGCCGACGATCGACGCTAAGCCAGCCCGGCCCGGAAAAGAACAGCCACACTAGAATGACGAGATACAGGACTTCGGGCAGGTAGAGAAACTCCCCCAGCCAACCGACGAGGGAGTCCGCCTTGATGCCGGGGACGGCGACGGTCGCCAGCGCCCCGAGCATCACCCCGCTCAGCATCAGGCAGCTGAGCGGCGTCAGAAAACCCAGCACGAGGAAGGTCCCGAAGACGAGCTCCACGGACGAGACGAGGAAGACGGACTTCTCGGGAGCGGGGATCCCAGCCTTCTGGAGCGTGGCCCGCATCTCCTCCCGTCGCGCCGGCACGAAGAGCTTGCCTCGTCCCGAGAGAGCGAAGAGGAGCCCGACCGCGAGGCGCGCCAGCAGCGCTCCGATCCACTCCCACTGCTGCAAGGTGTTCGTCAAGGATTCCACGAGGGGCCTGAAGAAACACTACACCGAAGCCTCTGGCTCCGCCGGCACGGGTCTTGCACCGTTTTCTAAAACGCGGTTGCCGCCAATTCCGAGAACACCTTCGCCTACTCTGGGCTGACCGATCGGGGTTTGCTCGTGTGACCGCGACCAGGAGAACCATCATGTCTAACACCACCGTAGAGACCCACCCCAACGTCCTTTCGGCCACCGCGGTCCTCGGCGACAGCGTCGTCAACCGTGCTGGGGAGAAATTCGGCAAGATCGAGGAGCTCATGCTCGACCTGGAGAAGGGTCGCGTCGCCTACGCCGTCCTCTCCTTCGGCGGCTTCATGGGCATGGGCGAGAAGCTGTTCGCCGTCCCGTTCGAGGCCCTCAAGCTCGACGCCAGTCGTGAGCACTTCACGCTCGACGTCGACAAGGACAAGCTGAAGAACGCCCCCAGCTTCGACCGGAACAACCCCCCGCAGGCGTCGAACCGCACCTGGGGCACCGAGGTCTACAAGTTCTACGGGTACACGCCCTACTGGCAGTAGGCCGTACAGCATCGAACTAGGACCGAGGGCGGCCGTGCGGCCGCCCTTTTTACATGCAGGAACTACCGAAGGCGGCAAGAGCCTCCTGCTCGCCGATGGTCTCGGCTTGCGCTGGCAACGTCGGGCGGCACCACGAGCCGGCAGACGAGGACTTCCTCGGACTTGGTGACCCGCTTCGAGGATGGCCCAGATGCGATGGCTCTGCGGGTGGGCCCACCACTGCCCTTGATCGGCTCGCCGACGATGGCCTCGGTGAGGCGCGGCGCAGCTCCCCCGGCCGACGCGAGGACGACACCATGCTCGCGGATGAAGGCCAACGCCTCCTGGGCCGTTGTGCACCTGGTCATGACGCCGCGAGCCACCGCTGCATCTGCTCGGCGGTGACGTTCCCGCCGCTCAGGATCGCGGCGACGAGCTGCCCTTGGAAGCGCCGGCGATGGGCCAGCAGCGCCGCCAGGCTCGCGGCGCCGGAGGGCTCGAGGACGAGGCCGAGCTCCCGGTGGGCGCGCCGCATCGCCTCCACGATCGTCTCGTCCTCCACCAGGAGGATGTCGTCCACAAGGATTGCTCTTGAATCCGAACAGAATGGCGGTTACGTCCGCTGGCGGGTGAGCTTGGTCGGAAACCCGAGTTAGCCGTCCTGTTTGGCTTCCCGCTCCATCTTTTCGAGACGGGTATAGTAATCCGGAAACTCGTTGAGATGGGCGAGCGCGATTTTCCCCGTGACGACGGGGTCGTCCCCAGTCACGTCGGTTGACGGGTCATGCAGACCGTGCTCCAACTCGACGTCCAAACCCATGCGGAACTGTTCCACGTCAAAGCGGCTCCAGTCGACGCCAAGCGTGTCTCCGATCTGGCGTGCCTGCTCGGTTGTGAAACGCTTCTTCGTTGACATTTCGTCTTCCTCCTCCGGCGTCACTGCGAAATCCTATCCTGAAGCGTGGCCAACGCCTCCTGAGCCGTGGTGCACCTGGTCATGATTCCGCGAGCCACCGTTTCATCTGCTCGACGGTGACGTTCCCGCCGCTCAGGACCGCGCCGACGAGCTGCCCCTCGAAACGCCCGCGATGGGCCAGCAGCGCCGCCAAGCTCGCGGCGCCGGAGGGCTCGAGGACGAGGCCCAGCTCCCGGTGCGCGCGCCGCATCGCCTGCAGGATCGTGTCGTCGTCCACCAGGAGGATGTCGTCCACGAGGCCGGTGAGGTCGGCGAGCGCCTCCGGGTACGGGCTGGTCACGGCGATCCCGTCGGCGATGGTGTCCGCGCGCTCGGTCTCCTGCCATCGCCCCGACCGCCACGACCGCTCCATGGCCGGCGCCCCTGCGGCGCAGACGCCGATCATCCGCGTCTGCGGGCGGTGCGCCTTCACCCAGCGGGCGATCCCGGCGAGCAGCGAGCCGTCGCCCAGCGGCACCACGATCGCGTCGAAGGGCTCGGGCCAGCGGAGCAGCTCGACCCCGATCGTGCCGGCGCCCTCGCCGATGGCCGGGTCGCGGCCGTCCTCGACCAGCCGCGCGCCGGTCTCCGCGGCGAAGCGCTTGGCCACCTCGTGGGCGGCGTCGAAGTCCTCGCCGGCCAGCCGCACCTCGGCGCCGAGGGCGCGCATGCGCTCCACCTTCAGCGGGTTGGCGTGGAGGGAGGAGAAGATGGTGATCGGGAGCCCGCGCTTCCGCGCCGCGTAGGCCAGGCCCTGGCCGAAGTTGCCGGCCGTCGTGCAGACCAGGTGGGGCCGCCTCTCCAGCGACGCGGCGAAGTACTCCGCGCCGCGCCCCTTGAAGGAGCGGATCGGGTTGAGCGTCTCGACCTTGACGACCAGGCGGCACCCGAGCTCCGATGCCAGCGACTCGGCCTCGAACTGCGGCGAGTCGAGGAACACCGGGTCGATCACGCCGGCGGCCTGCGCGATCCGCTCGAGCGAGAGGCGATGGGATTCGGTCACGCCAGGTCGACGATCGTCTTGAACCCTCCGTAGACCATGCGCTTGACGTCGAAGGGCATCGCCTTCGGATCCATCATCGAGGCGAGCCGCGGGTCCTTCATCACCTTGGCGTTGACCCGGTCGCGGTGGGCGCGCGACTTGAAGACGATCCACGAGAACACCGCCGTCTCGCCGCGCTTGAGCTTCAGCAGGCGCGGGAATGCCACCCCGAACTTCGTCTGGAGGTCGTCGCCGGCGCACTCCCGGTACTCCAGCGCGCCGTGCTCCCGCCAGACCTTGCCGGCCTTGAGCGACATGCGGCGGTAAGCCTCGAGGTTCTTCTTCGGGACGGGCACGACGTATCCATCGACGTAGCGGGGCATGCAAGACCTCCTCAGGTTGCCTGTGTTGAGTAGTTCCCTGGCGCGAGTTTGGCACGATGGCGAGGCGCGCGCCCCTAGGGAGAGCTGGGCGGACGATCCGAGCCGGTTGACCGGCGAAGCCGCTTCTTCGGTCGGCGAACCGCGGGGGTCGGCCGGCGAAGAGAGCGGTTCGAGAGGCGAAGCCGATGGGTCGCCAGCCGTGCACGGGGACTTTTTCAGCCGAATGGAATGGGTGCGCTGGCGAATGGACTGGGTACACCGCGTACCCAGCCCATTCGCCGCTGTACCCGGCCCATTCGAGCGTGGACCCAGCCCAATCGTCGCTGAACCCAGCCCAATCGCCGCTGGGCCCAGTCCAGTCGCCGCTGGATCCAGCCCATTCGCCGCCGTACCCAGCCCATTCGCAGCTCGACCCAGCCCATTCGTCCGCGTACCCAGCACACTCGTCGCCGTACCCAGCCCAATCGCCGCCGTTGATAGAGTCCGCGCGCGGGTTTCCCTATTGGTGGACGAAGCATCGCCAGGCAGCGTCACGCGCTTTCTCGTCGCATGGCGCGGAGGGGACGAGCAGGCGCTCGAGCGGCTCATGCCGCTGGTCTACGGTGAGCTGCGCCGGCTGGCCGGCCGCTACCTGAACCGGGAGCGGGCGGACCACACCCTCGAAACCCACGACCTCATCCACGAAGCCTTCCTGCGCCTGGTCGACCAGCGGCAGGTGGACTGGCGCAACCGCGCCCATTTCTTCGCCATCGCCGCGCAGATGATGCGGCGCATCCTAGTCGATCACGCCCGCCGGCGCGGCTACCGCAAGCACGGCGGCGACGTGCGGCGGCTGATGCTCGACGACGTGCTCGACCTCGCGGCCGAGCGCGACATGGACCTGGTGGCGCTCGACGACGCACTCACCGAGCTGGCGCGGGTCGACCCGGAGCTGGCGAAGATCGTCGACCTGCGCTTTTTCGGCGGCCTCGACCACGACGAGATCGCCGCCGTGCTCGGCGTCTCGAACCCCACCGTCCGGCGGCGCTGGCGGGTGGCCAAGGCGTGGCTCTACCGCCGGCTCGCGGGCGAGGAGCCGGATGGCGACTGAGCGCTGGCGCGAGATCGAGGCGCTCTTCGCCGAGGTCGCGGCGCTGCCGGCCGCGGAGCGCACGGATCATCTGAGGCGCCACTGCGGCGGCGACGAGGACCTGCGGCGGGAGGTCGAGTCCCTCCTCGCCGCCGACGCGGCGGTCGGCGACTTCCTCGAGCAGCCGGTGGTGGCGCCAGCCGTCCCGGTGCCGCCGCCCTCGGCGGTCGGGCGCCGGCTCGGCCCCTACGCGGTCGAGCGCCTGCTCGGCGCGGGCGGCATGAGCACCGTCTATCTCGCGGTGCGCGCCGACGAGGCGTACCGGCAGCAGGTCGCGATCAAGGTCTTCGGCTACGGCGCCGATCGCGCCGACCTCGTCGAACGCTTCCGCTCGGAGCGGCAGATCCTGGCCTCCTTGGATCACCCGAACATCGCCCGCCTGCTCGACGGCGGCACCACCGAGGACGGACTGCCGTACCTGGTGATGGAGTACGTCGACGGCGTGCCCATCGACCGCTACTGCGACGAGCACGGATCGAGCCTCGACGAGCGCATCGATCTGTTCCGCCAGGTCTGCTCGGCGGTGCAGTACGCCCACCAGAACCTCGTGGTTCATCGCGACATCAAGCCCTCGAACATCCTGGTGACCGGCGACGGCGTGCCGCATCTCCTCGACTTCGGGATCGCCAAGCTCCTCGACGGCGGCTCCCTGCCGCTCGCGACCGCAACGATGACCGGCCAGCGGCTGATGACGCCGCACTACGCGAGCCCTGAGCAGGTCGAAGGCAAACCGGTCAACACCGCGAGCGACGTCTACTCCCTGGGCGTCCTGCTCTACGTGCTGTTGGCCGGCCGCCTGCCCTACCGCCTGGAGGCCGAGCGCGTGGACGTGGTCGAGCGCGCCGTCGTCGAGCAAGAGCCGGAGCGGCCGAGCGCGGCGGTCGTAGTGCCGGCGCTCAGGCGCCGGCTCGCCGGCGACCTCGACAACATCGTCCTGACGGCGCTGCGCAAGGAGCCGGCGCGGCGCTACGCCTCGGTCGAGCTGCTGGCGGAGGATCTGCGCCGCCATCGCACGGGCCTGCCGGTCTCGGCGCGCCCGGCGACCGTCGGCTACCGGGTGGGCAAGTTCGTGAGGCGCCACCGCCTGGGCGTCGCCGCCGCGGCGCTCGTCGCCCTGGTGATCCTCGGGCTGGCGGTCACCATGACGGTGCAGGCGGTGCGTCTGGCCCGGCAGCGCGACGAGATCGAGCGCGAGCGCGACAAGGCGGTGCGGGTGGCGGAGTTCCTCGAGGAGATCTTCGCGGCCGCCGACCCGAATCAGGCGCGGGGCGAGACCGTCACCGCGCGGGAGATCCTGGACCGCGGCGCGGGCAAGCTCACGGCCGAGCTCGCCGGCCAGCCGGAGCTCGAGGCGGCGCTCGCCGCCGCCATCGGCCGGGCCTACGACGGCCTCGGCCTCTACGACCGCGCCGAGCCGCTCCTCGAGCGCTCGCTCGCCTTGCGGCGCCGGGCCTTCGGCGCCGCGCACCCCGAGGTTGCCGAGAGCCTCTACGCGCTGGGGGCCCTGCACTGGCAGCGCGGCGAGCTGGACCTCGCCGAGGCCACCTTCCGCCGCGCGCTCGCGATGCGCCGGGCGCTCCTCGGCGGCGGCGATCCGGCGGTCGCCGAAAGCCTCAACGCGTTGGGCCTGGCGCTGGTCTCCAAGGCGCAGTTCGACGCCGCCGAGCCGCTGCTCCGCGAAGCGCTCGCCATCAACCGCAAGCGCTACGGCAACGACCATGTCGAGGTGGGCAGCAACCTCGGCAACCTCGGGCTGCTGATGAAGCAGAAGGGGGACCTCGCTGCGGCCGAGGCCTTCTACCGAGAGGCCCTGGCGATCTTCCGCCGGCTCTTCGGCGCCGCGCACCCCGAGATCGCCATCCAGCTCAACAACCTGGCCGTGCTGCAGTACGAGCGCGGGGACTACGCGGCCGCCGAAGCGAGCTACCGGGCGATGCTGCCCGTGGCGCGCCGGGTCTACGGCCGGGAGCACCCCCAGGTCGCCCTGTACGTCCACAACCTCGCCGCCGTGCTCTCCTGGCGGGGCAAGCACGACGAGGCCGAGCGCCTGGAGCGCGAGTCGCTGGCGATGCGGCGCAAGCTCCTGGGCGACGAGCACGAGCAGGTCGCGATGGGCCTCAGCATGCTCGCCAAGATCCTGGAGGAGAAAGGTGACCTCTCCCGCAGCCGGCCGCTCCACGAAGAGTCGCTGCGCATCTGCCGCCAGGCCTTCGGCGAGGAGCATCCGCGGTTCGCGACCGCGCTGTTCAATCTCGCCGCCCTGCTCGCCCAGCAGGGAGATCCGGCGGCCGCCGAGCCCCTGGCTCGGCAGGCCCTCGCCATCCGCCGCCGGACGCTCGGCGAGACGCACCCGGAGGTCGGGGCCTCGCTGACACTGGTCGGATCGCTCCGGCTCGCCCGCGGCGCGCCGGCGGAGGCCGAGGCCCTGCTGCGGCAGGGGCTGGAGGTGCTCCAGACCGCGCTCTCGGAAACCCACTGGCGGACCGCCGAGGCGCAGAGCCAGCTCGGGGAGTGCCTGGCGGCGCGGGGGAAGACAGTGGAGGCCGAGCGGCTCCTGACCGCCGGCTACGAGACCCTGGTGAAGACCCGGGGAGCGGACCACCGCAAGACGGTCGCCGCGCGCCAGCGGCTCGCCGAGCTGCGCGGTTGATCGCTTTCGCCGCGGTTTCTCGCGTTAGGAGCGAAAGGAGACCCAAACATGAAGACCAAGACCAACGTGAAGGCCGGCGGCATCACCCTGACCGGCGCCGACTGAGCTCGCAAGAGCCGGCGGCAAGCAGCCAAGACTTCGCAGGTCGACCTCAGATCCTGAGGGCGGCGGCGCGCTCGCGCCGCCGCGCTCGCCCCATCGGCCCGGCAGGTCAGTCGGCGATCAGCACGCCTCCAGCCTTCACGGTCGTCTTGACACGCATCGCAGATCACCTCCCTTCGCCAGCTTTCCTAGCAGCGTTTGGCTGCCAGGTCAGTCCCCGATCAGCACGCCTCCGGCCTTGACGGTCGTCTTGACACGCATCGCGAATCACCTCCCTCCTCCGCAGATTTCTCGATAGCTTACAACCTGAGTCCCCTCAGAAACCGAATCCGTTCAACCGCGCCTACGGGTGGGCGATCACGAGCAGCGTCGGCGCGCGCCGCAGGACGCAGGAGAGCGCCTGCCGCAGGCTCTCCGGGTCGAGCGCGGCGAAGCTCTCGTCGAGCACGACCAGCTCGGCCTTCTGCAGCAGCGCGCGGGCAATGTAGAGCCGGCTCTTCTCGCCGTGCGAGAGCTGCCAGCCCGACTCCCCGACCATCTGCAGCAGGCCGGCGGGCATGCGGTCGAGGACGTCGCCGAGCCCCAGCTCGCGGCAGACCGCCTCGGCCTCCTCGACGTCGCCCGGCCGCGGCGGCCAGGCGCGCCCCATCAGCAGGTTGAAGGCGAAGGTGTCGGTCAGGACGTGGTTTTCCTGGAACTGCGGTGCCGCCACCGCCCGGCGCCGCCACCCCTCGGCGCCGAGCGAGTGCCGGTCCAGGCCCTCGAGGAGCAGCAAGCCCGACTGTGGCAGGCGCAGGCCGGTGAGCAGCGCGGCGAGCGTCGACTTGCCGCCGCCCGAAGGACCTTCGAGGAGCAGCCGCTCGCCCTGCCGCACCGCGAGCGACGCGCCGGCGACGGCGAGGTCGGCGCGCTCGCCGTAGCGGAAGCCGAGGTCGTGCGCCTCGAGCACGACCCGCGAGCCGGTGGCGCCCGCCGGCGCGAGCGGGATCAGCGCCGCCCCCGGCGCCGAGGCTTCGGAGCGCGCCGCGGCGTGGAAGATCGGCGCCACCTGGTCCCAGGCCACCGCCGCCTCCGACAGGTCGCTCAGCCCGCGCACCATCTTCCACAGCGCCCAGTAGGCGAAGAGGGCGCCGCCCAAGGCGACGGCGAGGCTCCCCGACGACGCCGTGCCGGCGATGAACGGCCGCGTGAGCGCGAGGAGGCTCACCAGGAGCCAGCCGCGCGGCACCAGCACCCGCAGCAGCGCCGCCCGCCGGTCGAGCTCCGCCGAGAGGTCGAGGTAGCGCTCCAGCTCGCCGTCCTCGCGCTCGTGCCAGCGCTCGGCGCTCTGCTGGGCCAGGCGCGTGCGGTGCCCGACCATCTGCTCGACGAGATCGTGGGTCATCTCGAGCCGCGCCGCGGTCCAGACGCGCCGCTGCTCCAGATACCGCCAGCCGAGCCAGAGCGCGAAGGCGACCCAGGCGAGGAGCAGGAGGGCGTGCGGCCAGCCCCCGGCGCCGGCGGCGAGAACCGGCAGCGCGAGGAGGACCTCGGCGAAGGTGATCACGCCGACGTGCGCGCCGGTCAGCGCCAGGAACTCCAGGGCCTCGGCGTTGAGGATGCGGCCGAGGAGCTGGCCCGCGCCCTGGTGGCGTGTTTCCTCGGGCGCCATGCGCAGCGCGCCCACCAGCAGCCGGCGCTTGAAGAGCCGGCCGGCGCGCGCCATCAGCACGCCCGCCGACCAGAGCTCCAGGGCGCGGAACGGGATCACGGTCAGCTGCAGCAGCGTCCAGGCGGCGACCCAGGCGGGATCGAGCCGCCCCCGAAGGACGCCGAGGCCCAGCACCCACCACGAGAGGAGAAGCAGCGCGTGCTGCGCCATGTGCGCGCCGACCAGGACGGCGGCGCGCCCCGTCAGGCCGGCCCGCCGCGCCGCCACCCAGAAGCTGCCGCCGGGCGGGAGGTCGAGGAGCCAGCAGCCGCCGATGCGCCGCTCGGCGAGACGCTCGGCGAGGAGCGCCTCCCGCGCCCGCGCCCGCCGGCGCGGCGGCACCGCCGCCTCGTCGAGCAGGCGGTCCACCTCGGGGCCGAG
>DASUNQ010000321.1:0-10997 GCA_036277075.1 Thermoanaerobaculia bacterium | reverse complement strand
GCCGTCCTCGGCGCCCTCTTCGGGAGGAAGCGCCTGTCGGCGACGACCCTGTCGCGCGCCGGCACCGCGGTGCGCGGCGTCGGCCGCTCCCGCGAGCAGGAGCAGGACGTCGGGCGCGCCGAGGAGAACCTCGAGGCCGTCGAGCGCGAGCTGAAGGAGCTGGAGGACGAGCTTGAGGCCGAGGTCGCCGCGCTCGCCGGCCGCTTCGATCCCGCCGCGGAGGCGCTCGAGCCGGTGCCGCTCAAGCCCAAGAAGGCCGACGTCGAGGTCCACCGTCTGGCCCTCGCCTGGGTGCCGGAGGGGATGCTCCCCTAGGCGCGAATCGATCGGCCCCGTCCTGCGTTACCATGGATGGAGGACGCCGCCGATGGACACCCTGCTCAGCCTCTTGATCGGCTTCGGTCTCGCCGCCGCCTGCGGCTTCCGGGTCTTCGTGCCGCTCCTGGTGGCGAGCCTGGCGGCGCGCGGCGGCCACCTCCAGCTCGGCGGGGGCTTCGACTGGCTCTCCTCCGATGCCGCCGTCATCTCGTTCGGCATCGCCACCGTCTTCGAGATCGCGGGCTACTACATCCCCTGGGTGGACAACCTGCTCGACGCGATTGCCACGCCGACGGCGATCGTCGCCGGCGTGCTCGTCTCGGCCTCGACCCTGGTGCTCGACCTCAGCCCCTTCCTCCACTGGACGCTGGCGGTCCTCGCCGGCGGCGGCACGGCGGCCACCTTCCAGGGAGTGACGGCGACGATCCGGCAGATCTCGAGCTTCACCACGGGTGGGCTCGGCAACCCGGTGGTCGCCACCGCCGAGGCCGGCGGCTCGCTGCTGCTGGCGGTGCTCGCGATCACCCTGCCGGTGCTGGCGGCGCTGTTGGTGGTGGCGCTGCTCTGGCTGGGGGTGCGCAAGCTCGTCTTCCGCCGGCCGGCGCGCGTCTAGGGAGCACCCGATGTCGCCGCGGCGCCTCCCGCTCCTCGCCCTGCCGTTCGCCCTCGCCGCCTGCGCCGGCCGCGGCCAGGGGACGCTCGACACGAGCGCCCTGGAGCGCGAGATCCGCGGCCGCGGCCTCGACCCGTCGGCGATCATCCTGCCGCACGCGCTCACCGACGAGATGCGGCGGTGGGCGCACGCCCGCGTCGGCACGCACGGCCTGCCCGAGGAGCGGCTCCATCGCCTGCTCAATGCGATCCAGGACCCCGGCGGCCTCGAGGTGGCCTACGAAGGGGGCTTCACCGCCACCGCCGCCGAGGCCTTCGCCAGCCGGCGCGCCAACTGCCTCGCCTTCACCGCCCTCTTCGTCGGCCTGGCGCGCGAGCTGGGGCTGGCGGCCTTCTACCTCGACGTCGACGACGTCGAGAAGTACGCCAAGGAGGGGGACCTGGTGGTGATCTCCGGTCACATCACGGCCGGCTACGACACCGGCCCGGAGGTCAAGATCCTCGAGTTCTCCGCCGCGCCCGAAGGCATCAGCTACCGCCACGTGCGCCCCATCCCGGACCTGACGGCGATCGCCCTCTTCTACTCCAACCGCGGCGGCGAGCTGCTGCGCGTCGGCAAGGTCGCCGAGGCGCGGCAGTGGCTGGAGACGGCGGTGGGGCTGGACCCCGAGCTGGCGCGCGGCTGGATCAACCTCGGGGTGGCGCTGCGGCGGGAGGGGGACCTCAGCGCCGCCGAGGGGGCCTACCGCCGCGCGCTGGAGGTGGACCCGATCGCGCACTCCGCCTACCAGAACCTCGCCGCCGTCCTGCGCATCCGCGGGCGCGAGCAGGAGGCGGCGGAGCTGCTGAGCCTGACCAGCCGGCTCGGCACCCGCAACCCCTACAGCTTCCTGAGCCTCGGCGACCTGTCGCTGCGCCACGGCCGCCTCGAGGAGGCGCGCCGCTTCTACCGCAAGGCGCTGCGCCTCGCGCGCCGCGACGCCGAGACCTACGCCGCGATGGGGCTCTGGGCGCTCGCCGCCGGCGACCCCCACGAGGCGACACGCTGGCTGAGGAAGGCGCAGGCGATCGACCAGGAGGACCCGCGCGCCAAGCGCCTCGAGGCGAACCTGGCGCGCCGCGGGCGGATCGCCGGCGGGGCCTGACCCCTGATCTGGCGCCTCTGGGTCGACACCGGCGGCACCTTCACCGACTGCGTCGCGCGCGACCCCGAGGGGCGGGAGCGGCGGCTGAAGGTTCTCTCGTCGAGCGCTCTGCGCGGGAGACTGGAAGCGCAGGTAGGGAAGAACGCCTGGCGGGTGCAAGCCGGGTGGGCCGTTGCCGCCGTGCCGGACCTCTTTCGCGGCTATGGCTTCCGGGTCCTGAGCTCCGATGTCCCGCCGGCGCGGGTCGCCGGCTCGTCTCCGGCCGGCCCCTCGCTCACGCTCGCCGCCGGAGCTTCTTCCTCACCTGAAACTTTTCTTCTTTCTCCGCACACCCCTTTCGAGCTCCTGTCGCCGGAGGAGGCGCCGGTCCTCGCCGCCCGCCTCCTCACCGGCACGCCGCTCGGGCGCCCGCTGCCGCCCGTCGCCATGCGGCTGGCGACCACCCGCGGCACCAACGCCCTGCTCGAGCGCAAGGGGGCCAAGACGGCGCTCTTCGTCACTCGCGGCTTCGCCGATCTGCTGGAGATCGGCACCCAGCAGCGCCCCGACCTCTTCGCCCTCGACATCCGCAAGCCCGCGCCGCTCCACGCCGCGGCGGTCGAGGTGCCCGAGCGCCTGGCGGCCGACGGCTCGGTCCTCGTGCCGCTCGATCTCGAGGCGCTGGAGGCGCCGGTCGCGCGCTTGCTGGCGGACGGCTTCGAGGCCGCCGCGGTGGCCCTCCTGCACTCCTACCGCGAGCCGCGGCACGAGGAGGCGCTGGCCGCCTGGCTGGCGGCGCGCGGCTTCCGCCACGTCGCCCGCTCGGCGGCGCTGGCGCCGCGCATCCAGCTCCTGCCGCGGGCCACGACGGCCGTCGTCGACGCCTATCTCGCGCCGGCGCTCCAGGAGTACCTCGAGCGGGTGGCGGCGGCGCTCCCCGGCGGCTCGCTCCACGTCCTGACCAGCGCCGGCGCCCTCGCCGGTCCGGCCGGCTTCCGCCCCAAGGACGGCCTGCTCTCGGGGCCGGCGGGGGGCGTCGTGGGCGCGGCGCTCGCCGGCCGCCGCTCGGGGCTGCCGCGGGTGATCGCCTTCGACGTCGGCGGCACCTCGACCGACGTGGCGCGCTGGGACGGCGCTTTCGAGGTCGCGTTCGAGCACCGCGTCGGCGACGCCTGGCTGGTGGCGCCGGCGCTGGCCATCGAGAGCGTGGCGGCCGGCGGCGGCTCGGTCTGCCGCTTCGACGGCACGCAGCTCAAGGTGGGCCCGGAGAGCGCCGGCGCGGCGCCGGGGCCGGCCTGCTACGGCGCCGGCGGCCCGCTCACCCTCACCGACGTGAACCTCCTCCTCGGGCGGCTGGACCCGGCGCGCTTCGGCATCCCGCTCAGCGCGAAGGCGGCGGAGCGGGCCTTCGCCGCGCTCGCCGGCGAGGTGCGCGCCTCGCGCGAGGCGCTCCTGGCGGGCCTGCTGACCATCGCCGACGAGCGCACCGCCGACGCGATCCGCACGGTCTCGGTGCGCCGCGGCATCGACCCCGCCGACTACGCGCTCGTCGCCTTCGGCGGCGCCGGCGGGCAGCACGCCTGCGCGGTGGCCGAGCTGCTGGGGATGGCGACCGTCCTGGTGCCGGCGGACGCCGGGCTGCTCTCGGCGCTCGGGCTCGGCGCCGCGGCGGTCGAGCGCTTCGCGCAGCGACAGGTGCTGGAGCCGCTGGCGGCGGCGGGCCCGCGTCTGCCGGCGCTCCTCGCCGAGCTGGAGGCGGAGGCCGCCGCGGCGGTCGCCGCCGAAGGAGTGCCGCGCGAGGACATCTCGGTGACGCGGCGCCTCCTCCACCTGCGGTTCCTGGGGCAGGACGCGACGGTGGCGGTCGAGCACGACCCGGCCGTGCCGGTCGAGGAGGCCTTCGCCGCCGCCTACCGCGCCCTCTTCGGCTACGCGCCGGAGGGGCGCGGCATCGAGCTCGAGTCGGTCCACGTCGCGGCCGCCTCGCGCCCCTGCGAGCCGGAGCCGGCGCCGGCCGAGCCGCCCCCAGCGGCCGCCCCCCGCGCCCCCCGCCGCCGCGCTTGGTTCGGCGGCTGGCGCGACGTGCCGGCCTACGACCGCGACGCGCTCCTCCCCGGCGCGCGCTTCGCCGGCCCGGCCCTCGTCTTCGAGGCCCACGCCACGACCGTCGTCCCCGCCGGCTGGTCCGCGCGCATCGACGGCGCGGCCGGGCTCCTCCTCACCCGGGGCTTCGTGGAGATCGAATGACAGCCATCCCGCCCCCCCCCGACGCCGTCCAGCTCGAGCTCTTCACCAACCGCTTCGCCGCCGTGGCGCGGGAGATGGGGGAGCGGCTGCGGCGCACGGCGGTCTCGACGAACGTCAAGGAGCGGCTCGACTTCTCCTGCGCCCTCCTCGACGCCGACGGCGAGCTGGTGGTCAACGCGCCGCACATCCCGGTGCACCTGGGGGCGCTCGGGCTCTGCGTGCGGCGGGTGCGCGAGGCCCTGCCGCTGGGGCCGGGGGACGTGGCGGTCACCAACCACCCGGCCTTCGGCGGCTCGCACCTGCCCGACGTGACGCTGGTCACCCCGGTCTTCCTACCGGAGGACGGGGCGCTCCTGGGGTACGTGGCGAGCCGCGCCCACCACGCCGAGATCGGCGGCAGCCGGCCCGGCTCGATGCCGCCGGACGCGCGCCGCCTGGCGGAGGAGGGGGTGGTGATCCCGCCCGCGCACCTGGTGCGGGCAGGGGAGCCGCGCTGGGAGGCGATGCGGGGGCGGCTCGCGGCGCCCCCTTTCCCCTCGCGCGCGGTCGAGGAGAACCTCGCCGACCTGCGCGCCGCGCTCGCCGCCAACCTTCGCGGCGCCGAGGCGCTCGTCGTCCTGGCGCGCGAGCACGGCGCCGCGACGCTGCGCCGCTTCATGGCGGCGCTGCGCGAGCGCGCCGCGGAGCGCTCGCGGGCGGCGCTCGCGGCGCTGCCGCGCGGCGAGCTGCGCGCCGAGGAGCGGCTGGACGACGGCTCCCCGATCGCGGTGCGGATCGTCCTCGACGGCGGCGGCGGCGCGGTCGTCGATCTCGCCGGCTCGGCCGGCGTCCACCCGGGGAACCTCAACGCGCCGCCGGCGGTGGTGCGCAGCGCCGTGCTCTACGTGCTGCGCCTCCTGATCGACGAGCCGCTGCCGCTCAACGAGGGGCTGATCGAGCCGGTGGAGATCCGGGCCCCGCGGGGCGGGATCTTCGATCCGCCGTTCCCGGACGACCCCTGGCAGGCGCCGGCGGTGGTGGGGGGCAACGTCGAGACCAGCCAGCGGCTGGTCGACGCGCTGCTCAAGGCGCTGGGCCTCGCCGCCTGCAGCCAGGGGACGATGAACAACGTCCTCTTCGGCGGCGAGCGCTTCGGCTACTACGAGACGGTCTGTGGCGGTGCCGGCGCCGGGCCGGGCTTCGCCGGGGCGTCGGCGGTCCACACCCACATGACGAACACCCGCATCACCGACCCCGAGCTGCTCGAGCACCGCTACCCGGTGCGGGTCCAGCGCTTCGCCGTCCGCCGCGGCTCGGGGGGTGCCGGCCGCTACCCGGGCGGCGACGGCGCGGTTCGGGAGATCGCCTTTTTGGCGCCGATGAGTCTCTCGCTCCTCACCCAGCACCGGGTCGAGCGCCCCTACGGCGCCGCCGGCGGCGAGCCGGGGGCCCCCGGGCGGCAGAGGCTGTTCCGGGCGACCGGGGAGATCGAGGAGCTGGGCCCGATCGACGCCCGCGAGGTCCTGCCGGGAGACCGGTTGCTGCTGGAGACCCCCGGCGGGGGCGGTTGGGGGGCGCCGCAGCGCCGGAGACGACGCCGCCGGCACTGAAATACACCGCGTAGCGCCAAATGGGTGCACCGCGGGCGTCGAGGATAGATCCTCAGCATCAGAACTGCACTCCGCAGCGCCTGCTCTACACATCGATCATCTGCGGAAAAGACCGGAGCGGCTGCGGCGCGATCCTGAAGCGCGACGGCTCGATCCGGAGGTCCTGCGGGGTGCATTCCTGCGAGAAAGGAGTGTACCGGAGGAGCGGCGGCAGTCGCCGCGGCCGCGGCGGGGTGTAGAGCTGCTACGGCGGCAACATCTTTAGGTCACGGGCGGGCTCCACCACTCGCCGGCGGGGAAGTAGCCAGTGGTAAAATAGCCGCTCAGCGAAAACGGAGGTTCCGAAGTGAGTCATCGCCTGCGCCGAACGCTCGGTCGTGCCGCGCTCCTCGCCTTGGTGGCCGCGCCGGCCGCGGCGACGACCTACGTGCTCCCCCGCGACGAACAGCTCGTCGACCAGGCGGCGCTCGTCGTCGTCGGGACCGTCACGGATGCGACTGCGGCCGGCGACGGTCCTCTCCCGCTCACCGAGCTCGCGGTGCGAGTCGAGAGCCGCCTGAAAGGGGAGCTCGTCGCGCCCACCATACGGGTGCGGGTCCTGGGCGGCCCGGCCGGCGGCCGCCGGCGGCTGATCGTCCGCGGGGCGCCCGCGCTGCGGCCGGGTGAGCGGGTGCTCCTCTTCCTGGTGCCGCATCCCGACGGCGCATACCGCCCGCTCCACTTCGCGCTCGGCGCTTTCCACGAGCGCCGCGCCGCCGGCCGCTGGCTCGCCCTGCGCGACCTTGCGGACGCGCAAGCGCTCGCGCCCGGCGGCGGCGCGGCCGACGAGCCGGTGCGGGACTTCGCGGCCTTCTCGCGCTGGATCGCGGATCGCGTCGCCGGCAGGGCACGCCGCCCGGACTACGCCATCAACCTGTCGCCTGGCGGCCCCCTTCGGCTGGTCGAGCCCTTCACCTTCCTCGGTGATCAAAAACACCGCTGGCTCGAGTTCGACCTCGGACAGCAGATCGGCTGGTTCGCCCACGAGGACGGGCAGCCGGGGCTTGCGGGGGGCGGCTTCGCTGAGTTCCAGGCCGCCATCGCCGCCTGGAACGACGAACCGGCGTCCAACGTCGGCTACCGCTACGATGGCACGACAACGGCCGCCGAGGGGTTCACCGACTTCGACGGCATCAACGCCATCCTCTTCGAGGACCCGAACCACGAGATCGGCGGCACTTTCACCTGCTGGTCGCCCGGCAACGGCAGCGGCGTCTTGGCGATTGGTGGGGCCTGGAGCGAAGACGTCGTCGACGGCGCTCTCGTGATCGCCGGAGCGGACATCATCATCAACGACGGAGCCGGCTGCTGGTTCTCGACCCCCGAGCGGGCCGAGCAGGTCTATGGCCACGAGCTCGGGCACACCCTGGGGCTCGGCCATTCCTGCGGCGACGACGGGGAGCCATGCTCGATCGAGCTGTATCGGGAGGCCCTCATGCGCGCCACGGCTCACCGGGACGACCGCGGCGCGAAGCTCAATGGAGACGACAAGGCCGGCGCCGCCTTCCTCTACCCCGAGGTCGTGGCGACCTCCTTTTATACTCTCCCGCCCTGCCGCGTGCTGGACACGCGCGAGCCGAACGGTCCGAGCGGGGGGCCGGCGCTGACGAGCGACGTGCCACGCGCCTTCCCGGTCGGCGGCGAGTGCGGCGTGCCGGCGAGCGCGGTCGCCGTGGCGGTCAACCTCACGGTGACCGGCGCTACCGGTCCTGGTCATCTCGGGATCTACTCGCCGACCGGCTCGCGACCCACGGCGAGCGCGATCAACTTCGCTGCCGGTCAGACGCGGGCCAACAACGCCCTCCTCCCGCTCTCTATCCAGTCCGAGGGGCGCCTCGTCGTGAGGCCCTTCGTGGCCGAGGCTGGCGAGGTCCACCTGATCGTCGACGTCGTCGGCTACTTCCAGTAGCGGCTACGCCGGCAACTCCCCTCCCACGACCCGTTTGACCTCCGTTCCGGCGGGGATCCGCTCGTTGCCCTCGAGGTGGTTGATGATCGCGAGGGTCTGGAGGTCGACCGTCGAAGGGTAGCGCTTGGCGAACTCCTCGAGGGTCATGGCGCTCGGCAGGGTG
This sequence comes from Thermoanaerobaculia bacterium, assembly GCA_036277075.1. Taxonomy (GTDB): domain Bacteria; phylum Acidobacteriota; class Thermoanaerobaculia; order Multivoradales; family UBA5704; genus DASUNQ01. Next base: position 2,996 of record DASUNQ010000321.1, on the reverse strand, counting down.
ACCACGTCCACCCGCTTCGGCTGGACGTCCAGGGCCCGGCGGTCGGTCACCCGCTCGAAGCTCCCGATGGCGCCCGAGAGGACCGAGTCGTAGCCGTTCCAGCGGGCCTGCGTCGTGTAGCCGAGGAGCTGGTAGACCTTGCCCCCCAGCTCGACGAAGGCCGCGATCCCCTGCAGGCTCGGCCCCTGCTGCCGCGCCACGCCGAAGACGTTGGCGACCGCCGGCAGGCCGCCGAGGCTGGCGCGTAGCGCCGGCCCCTGCTGCACACCCTGCTGGCCGAAGAACTCGCGCGCCGCCTGCTCGGGCGAGTTGCGGCCGGAGAGCGTCAGCACCACGACGGCATCCTCGCGGGGGCTGATCGCGCCCACGGCCTGCTTCTGGTTGCTGGGCTTCCACCCGTCGGGGAAGCGGAGCTGGAACCCGAGCTCGGGGTGAATGAAGGTGTTGCCGCGGAAGTAGCCCTCGCGCGGGTTGTCGCCAAAGACGACGCCGTCCACCGCCTGGAGGTAGCGCTCGCGGGCGACGACGCGATCGCCCGAGGCCGGGAGCTTCGCCACCTCGGACGAGATCCGTTCGATGCGGTTCTCCGGCGTCGGGTGGGTGGCCATCCAGCCCGGGACCCGGCCCTGCTTCTGCTGCGCGCTGACCCGCCGCAGGACGTCGAAGACCTCGACCATCTCCTGCGGGTCGTAGTCGCCCGAGTTGAGGTAGCGCAGCCCCAGCGAGTCGGCCTCGCGCTCGTCGTCGCGGCTGTACTTGAGGAAGAGGAGCCCGAGCCCGGCCTGCGCCAGGTCGCCGTAGTTGCGCAGCTCCGGCTGCAGGATCATGCCGACCGCGAGGCCGATCGAGGCGAGCTGCGCCTTCGACAGGCGCTCGACGGTGTGGCGGCCGGTGACGTGGCCGATCTCGTGGCCGAGGACCGAGGCCAGCTCGGCCTCAGAGGTGAGGTGGGTCATCAGCCCGCGGGTGACGTAGATGAAACCGCCGGGCAGAGCGAAGGCGTTGACGATGGGGTCGTCGAGGACGCGGAAGCTCCAGGGCAGGTCGGGGCGCTCGGACTTGGCGGCGAGCGCCTTGCCGAGCCGCGAGACGTAGGCTTGGACCTCGTCGTCCGGGTAGAGCCCCATGGTCGCCGAGATCTCCTGGTCCGCCTGGCGGCCCATCTCGATCTCCTGCCCCTGGCCCATCATGGCGAGCTGCCGCTGGCCGGTGGCGGGGTTGGTCGAACAGGCGCCGGCGGCGAGCGCCAGCGCGAGGAGGCCCGCGGCCGTGCCGTGGCGTCGAATCCGGTTGCGGTCCATGAGGAGGAACCTCCTGTGATTGCCGTCGGTTGGCCGCTCCCCGCGCCGGGCGCGGCCGGGCTCTCGGAGGTGCGTCCGGAGCTGCGACGATGCAAGGGGGGTGCCGCGGGATAACCTTCCGCCGCCGCGCGCGTAAAAGGAAGACCATGCCCAAGACCCGTGTCCCCCTGCTCGCTCTCCTGACCCTGCTGGCGCCAGCGCTCGCCGCGGCGGGAGAGGAGAAGCACGACACCCGCGACAAGAAGACGGTGCGCACGCTCGACGCCCGCTTCACCACCGGCGGCGTCGAGCTCGTCGAGCTGGAGTTCCCGGTCGGGCGGCTGATCGTCGCCGGGCACCAGAGCCGCGAGCTTGTGGTCAAGGTGGACCTCGCCTGCGAGGCCGCGAAGAGCCGGTCCTGCCAGGACGCGGCGCGCCAGGTGCGCCTGGTGGGTCGGATCGACGACGAGAGGCTGCGGGTCGAGCTCGAAGACTGGCCGCGGGTCGGCGCGCGCGGTCTCCAGGCCTACGCCCGGGTCCACGTGCCGCGCCTCCTGCCGCTGCACTGCGAGCTCGGCGTCGGCGAGCTCAAGGTCAGCGGCATGGAGGGGAACGTGGCGATCGACCTCGGCGTCGGCGAGGTCCACGTCACGATGCCGGAGCACGCCGTCGGGTCGGTGCAGCTCGACGTCGGCGTCGGCGAGGCCGACCTGTTGACCGCGCACGGCCGGCAGAGCGGCAAGGGGTGGGTCGCCAAGGAGCTGCACTGGCGCAAGGGCAAGGGCGAATCGACCGTACGGGTCGACTGCGGCGTCGGCGAGATCAACGTCGCGCTGGTCGGCGGCAAGCCGGAGTGACCCCCCGCTGGTGAGTCTCTTGCAACGCCGCGGGCCATGCTCCCGCGGCCCGCGGCCCTCCCCTTCCTCGTTCTCTCCCTCCTCGCGTCCCCGCTCCTCCACGCCGCCGAGCCGGCGCCCGCCGACCCGCCGGCCGGCGCCTGGGCCACGGTGCGCGCCGACTACGCCCGCTTCTACTCGACGCGCCGCCTGATCCGCATCGGCGCGGGGTTCGCCGCCGGCGGCCTCGTCGCCAACTCCGACGCCGACGAAGAGGCGCGCGAGGGGTATCTCGAGGACGTCTTCGGCGCCGGCTCGGACGGCTTCTCGGACGCGGTCGAGACGCTGGGCGAGGGGGAGGTGGTGATGCCGCTCTTCGTCGCCGCCGCCTTCGCGGTCGGCCTCGCACCCGAGGGGCCGGCGCCGTCCGGGGGGGCAACCTGGCTGCGCCGCGCGGGGCGCGCCTACCTGGTCGGAGCGCCGGCGCTCTACTACCTGCAGCAGTTGACCGGCGGCTCCCGCCCCGGCGAGCCGGAGGGCTCGGGCTGGGACCCCTTCCACGGCAACCACGGCGTCAGCGGCCACGCTTTCGTCGGCGCGGTCCCCTTCCTGACTCTGGCGCGGCAGAGCCGCCGCGCGCCGGCGCGGGCGCTGGCGGTCGCCGCCTCGACGCTGCCGGCGCTGCAGCGGCTGCGCGAGGACGAGCACTTCCTGTCGCAGGTGGCGCTCGGCTGGCTGCTGGCGTGGGAGGCCACGGGGGCGGTGGCCCAGGCCGACCGCTCGCCGGCCCGCCCGGCCGTCGCGCCCCTGGCGGCGCGCGACGGCGGCGGGCTCCTCCTGGTCTGGCGCTTCTGACCGCGCGTCCTAGGGGCAGGGACGT
>DASUNQ010000320.1:0-41402 GCA_036277075.1 Thermoanaerobaculia bacterium | reverse complement strand
CGACCCGGCGGGCGTCGTCGCGGCCTCCGTCGCGCCGCGGCCGATGTTTCCGGCGGCCGCGCCGTCGCGCGCGTCGCGCCCGGCGCCCGCATCGCTCGCGGTCTCGCGGCGTGCGCCGGGGCTCGCCGCGGTCTGGGTCACGCGCGGCGGCTCCTTGGTCTCCATGTCGATCGATCCCTTGAAGCGGGAGCCGTCCTCCAGGGTCACCCGCGGCGAGGTGATGTTGCCGCGGACGAGACCCGAGGTGCGGACCACCGCCTGCTCCTCGGCGAAGACGTTGCCGTCGACCTCCCCCTCGACCACGACCATGCGCCCGACGAGGTCGGCCTTGACGCGGCCGTTCTTGCCCACCGTCAGGTTGTGCTGGCGCAGGTCGACGCGCCCCTCGACGCGGCCTTCGATGATCAGGTCCTCCTCGCCGGCGAGGTCCCCCTTGATGAAGATGGAGGGGCCGATGGTGGCGCGCTCCCCGCGCGAGGCCGGCGCCGTGGAGGCCGGAGCGGCGGTCGCGGCGGGCGGCGGGTTGGGCGTGGCGTAGGAAGGGCGCGGGGGGGCGGAGGCGGGCTCCGGCACAGGTGGGTCGGTCTCGGGCTTCTTCCACACCATGGCACTCTCCTTCTGTTCTATCGACGATTGGGTATGTGAGCGTAGTGGCCCCCGGGGGCCAAGTCAAGGTAAATCGTCACAGGTCTTGAAGTCAGCTCGCGAGACGCGCCTGGAGCGCGATCTCGGGGACGGCGCCGAGGGCCTTGGAGATCGGGCAGGTCTCCTTCGCCTTGCGCGCGTGCTCCTGGAAGGCGGCCTCGTCGATGCCGGGGACCTGCGCCTCGCAGTCGAGCTCGATGCGCGTCACGCCGAAGCCCTCGGCCACCTTCTCGATGTGCACCTTCGCCGCCGTCGCCACCCGCTGCGGCGGGAAGCCGGCGCGGCCGAGCCCGGCGGCGAATGCCATCGAGAAGCAGGCGGCGAGGGCGGCGCCGATCAGCTCCTCGGGGTTGGTGCCGCCCCCCTCCTCGAAGCGGGAGCCGAAGTCGTAGCGCCCTTCCCAGGCGCCGCTGCCGAGCGACACCCGGCCCTTCCCTTCCTTGAGCCCGCCCCCCTCCCATACCGCGTTCGCCTTGCGTACCGCCATCTCGTCCTCCCTTCGTGATCGCTGCCCTGGCCGGTGTGGCGCGGCATCGTAGCACGCGCTCCGAGGCCTCTCGGGGGATCGCGTAGAGTGCGCACGCGGGGGCCGAGGAGGGAGCGATGCGCTGGACCTGGGAGGGCATGGAGCTGCGGCTCGGCGCGAGCGCCGGCGCGGTCGAGGCGCGCCTGGCGCGGTGGGAGGAGGAGGGTTTCGGGCGGCGTCTCTGGGCGCGCGACGCCACCCTCTGGTCGCCCCAGCCCCTCCCCGAGCTGGCCGACCGCCTGGGGTGGCTGGGGCTCCACGAGACGATGGCGGCGGAGCTCCCGGAGCTCGAGCGCTTTGGCGCCGCGCTCGCCGCCGAGGGGGTGCGCGACCTGGTGGTGCTCGGCATGGGGGGCTCGAGCCTCGCGCCCGAGGTGTTCCAGCGCGCCCTCGGCAACGCCCCCGGCCACCCGCGGCTCGCCGTGCTCGACAGCACGCACCCCGACGCCGTCCAGGGGCTCGCCGCCCGCCTCGACCTCGCCCGCACCCTGTTCCTCGTCTCCAGCAAGTCGGGCACGACGACCGAGACCCTCTCCTTCTTCCGCGCCTTCTGGGACCTGGCGCGGCGCAAGCTGCCGGCGCCGGGGGAGCGCTTCGCGGCGATCACCGATCCCGGCACGCCGCTCGCCGCGCTGGCGGGCGAGCGCGGCTTCCGCCAGATCTTCGCGGCGCCCCCGGACGTCGGGGGCCGCTACAGCGCGCTCTCGGTCTTTGGGCTCGCGCCGGCGGCGGGGATCGGCGCCGACACGGCCGGCCTCCTCGCCGCCGCCCGCCGCCTCGCCGCCGCCTGCGGGCCGGAGGTGCCGGCGCAGCGGAACTCGGCCCTCGCCCTCGGCGCCGCGCTCGGCGAGCTGGCCCTCGCCGGCCGGGACAAGCTGACCTTCGCCGCGGCTCCCCGGCTCGAGTCCTTTCCCGACTGGATCGAGCAGCTCGTCGCCGAGAGCACCGGCAAGCAGGGGCGCGGCATCGTGCCGGTCGCCGGCGAGCCGCCGGGGTCGCCGGCGGCCTACGGCTCGGACCGGGTGTTCGTGGCGCTCGCCGGCGACGGCGAGGACGACTTCGCGCTCCAGCACGTCGCGCGGCTCGCCGAGGCCGGCCATCCGGCGGTCCTCTTCCGGCTCGCGGCGGGGGCCGAGCTCGGCGCCGAGATGCTGCGCTGGGAGATCGCCGTCGCGGCGGCCGGAGCGGTGCTCGGCATCCACCCCTTCGACCAGCCGGACGTCCAGCTCGCCAAGGACCTGGCGCGCGCGGCGCTGTCGAGCGCCAGGGAGCATCCGGCGGCGCGGGGGGGGGGCGCCGGCGGCGCCGAGGTCGCGGCCGCCGCGCCGGGGCTGGGGCGCACTCTCGGCGAGTGGCTGGCAGGGGCGCGCCCGGGCGGCTATCTGGGCCTCCACGCCTACCTCGCGCCGACGGCGGCCGTGACCGCCGCCCTCCGCCGCCTGCAAGGCGCGCTGCGCGACGCCACCGGTCTCGCCGCCACCGCCGGCTACGGCCCGCGGTTCCTCCACTCGACCGGACAGCTCCACAAGGGCGGACCGGCCGGCGGTCTCTTCCTCCAGCTCGTCGACCGGCCGCGCGCCGAGCTGGCGGTGCCGGAGGCCGGCTTCGGCTTCGGCGAGCTGCTGGCGGCGCAGGCCGAGGGAGACCGGCGGGCGCTCCTCCAGCGCGGGCGCGGCGTGCTCCGGGTGGACCTCGGCGGCGAGCCGCTCGCCGGCCTCGAGGCGTTGGAGGGGGCGCTCGGCACGACGGCGGACGGGGCGCCGCGGTGATCCTGGCCGGCGACGTCGGCGGCACGAAGACCAACCTCGCCCTCTACGAGCCCGCCGCCGGCGGCCCGCCGCGCCTCCTGCGCGCCGCCCAGTTCCGCAGCGCCGACTACCCGGGGCTCGGCGCCGTCCTGCGCGAGTTCCTGGCCGGCGAGCGCGGGGTCGGGGCGGCCTGCTTCGGCGTCCCGGGCCCGGTCCTCGACAACCGCGCCGACGCCCCGAACCTCGCCTGGGTGCTGGACGGCGGGGAGCTGGCGCGCGAGGCGGGGATCGCGCGCGTCGAGCTGCTCAACGACCTCGTCGCCACCGCCTACGGCCTGCCGCTCCTCGGTCCGGCGGAGCTGGCGGTCCTCCATCCGGCCGCGGCGCAGCCGGACGGTGCGCTCGCCCTGATCGCCGCCGGCACCGGGCTCGGCATGGCGCTCCTGCCGCCGGGCTGTCCGCCGCTCGCCTCCGAGGGCGGGCACATGGATTTCGCGCCGCGGACCGACGATGAGACGGCGGTCTGGCGGCACCTCCGCACCCGCTTCGGCGGGCACGTGAGCGTCGAGCGGGTGGTCTCCGGGCCGGGGCTGCGCCACGTCTACGAGGCGCTCCGCGGACCGGCGGGCGGAGGGGCGGACGAGGCGCCGGAGCTGACGGCCGCGCTGGCGGACCCGGAGGGGGACGCGGCGCCGGCCATCGCCGAGGCGGCGCTCGCCGGCCGGTCGCCCCGCGCCGCCCGCGCCCTCGACCTCTGGGCGGAAGCCTACGGCGCCGCGGCCGGCAACCTGGCGCTGGTCGGGCTGACGACCGGCGGCGTGTTCGTCGGCGGCGGGATGGCCCCCAAGCTTCTGCCCAAGCTTGCCGACGGGTCCTTCGTCCGCGGCTATCTGGACAAGGGGCGCTTCCGGCCGCTCCTCGCGAGCGTCCCCGTCTGGGTGGTCCTCAACGAGGCGACGGCGGTGTTGGGGGCGGCGCGCTGGGCGTGTGCCGCCCCGCGGGCGGCGCGCTGAGCCGGGCCGTATACTTGCCGGAACGGCCGGCGCCCGCCGGCCGCGAGCCAGAGTCGTGGGGACCTCCGCCATGAAGACCTTGTGGAAAGCGCTCGCCGCGGTGCCGTTCCTGGGGCTCGTCGTCTGGGCGATCCGCAGCGATGTCGAGGAGCCGCGCTTCGCCGCCGCGGCGGCGCCTCTCGCCGCCGAGAGCGCCGTGCCGCCGCCGGGGAGCGCCGCGTGGCGCCACGCCGCGCTCTGGGACGACGGCAAGGCCGAGTTCTGCGCCTACGACGTGAGCTGGGCGCGCTACGGCCACCGGTACCCGGGCCGCGCCCTGCTCATCTTGGTCAAGGAGCCCTGGGCGCCCGACCTCGAGGTCAAGGCCGACGAGCCGCGTCCCGACGGCTTCGACGTGCTGAAGCTCAACCACGTGCGCGACGTGCCGACCGGGGTCTACACCTACCACCAGATGGGGAGCGTCTACTTCCGGCGCGACTCGGGGGCGATGCGGAAGATCGCCGCCACCAGCTCGGAGGCCTGCGGCGTCGCGAGCGCCGACATGGTCCGCGGCCGGCTCGCCACGCGCTCCTACTTCGACGGCCAGGGCGACCGCTCGATGCCGTGGCCCGCGGGCGCGCTGCCGCAGGACGGCCTGCCGGCCCACCTGCGCGACTACGTGGCCGGCCCGGCGCCGGCAAGCCTCCAGGTCTTCCCCTCGCTCCTCGCCGGCCGCTTCGCCGATCTCCGCCCGGCCACCTACCGCCTGGAGCGCCAGGAGCAGGGCGAGGAGGTCACGCTCCGTCTCACCGCGGGCGACCGCTTCCTCGCCTACACCTTCGACAAGGCGCCGCCGCACCGCCTGCGACGCTTCGCCGACCAGGAGGGGACCACCTACAGACTGGCGAAGTGCGAGCGCATCGCCTACTGGGAGATGCACGACCCCGGCGGCGAGGCCTGGCTGCCGCCCACGGTGCGGTAGAGAGCCCGGCTTCGCGCTCTCCTACAGGCTCGTCAGCACCCGCTCCAGCCGCTCCACCGCCCAGTCGATCTCGTCCTTCTTGATCGTCAGCGGCGGGGCGATGCGGATGACGTGCTCGTGGGTCTCCTTGCACAGGAGCCCCTCCTGCTGCAGGGCCTCGCAGAAGCGGCGGGCGCCGCCAGCCTCGCGGTGGAGCTCGACGCCGATCCAGAGGCCGACGCCGCGCACCTCCTTGACGTGGCGCGAGCGGATGGCGCGCAGGCGCTCGAGGAAGTAGGGGCCCATCTCGGCCGAGTTCTCGATCAGCCGCTCCTCGACCAGCACGCGCAGGGCGGCCCGCCCGACGGCGGCGCCCAGCGGGTTGCCGCCGAAGGTCGACCCGTGGTCGCCCGGCTTGAAGACCGCCATGACCTCGTCGTCGGCGAGGATCGCCGAGACCGGGTAGGCGCCGCCCGAGAGCGCCTTGCCGAGGATGACCACGTCCGGCCGGATCCCCTCGTGCTCGTAGGCGAAGAGGCGGCCGGTGCGGCCGAGCCCGGACTGGATCTCGTCGGCGATCAGCAGCGCCCGGTGCTCGCGGGTGATCTCGCGCAGGCGGCGGAGGTACCCAGCCGGCGGGACAACGATCCCGGCCTCGCCCTGGATCGGCTCGACGAGCACCGCCGCCACGTTCGAGTGCATGGCGGCGGCGACCGCCTCGGCGTCGCCGTAGGGGAGGACCCGGAACCCCGGGGTGAAGGGGCCGAAGCCGGAGCGGTACTGGGCCTCGCTCGAGAAGCTGACGATCGTCGTCGTCCGGCCGTGGAAGTTGTTCTCGAAGGCCAGGATCTCGGCCTGCCCTTCGGCCACTCCCTTGCGGGTGTAGGCCCACTTGCGCGCCGCCTTGATCGCGGTCTCGACCGCCTCGGCGCCGCTGTTCATGGGCAGCGCCTTGGCGAAGCCGGTTAGCTCGCAGAGCTCCCGGTAGAAGGGGCCGAGCTGGTCGTTGCGGAAGGCGCGGGAGGTGAGGGTGACCTTCTGCGCCTGTTCGACCAGCGCCGCCACGATCGCGGGGTGGCAATGGCCCTGGTTGACGGCCGAGTAGGCGGCGAGGAAGTCGAGGTACTTCTTGCCCTCCACGTCCCACACCCAGCAGCCCTCGGCCCGCGCCACCACGACGTCGAGGGGGTGGTAGTTGTGGGCTCCGTAGCGCTCCTCGAGCGCGATCAGCTCCTGGGCCTTCGTCGTTTCGATCAGCGCGGTGCTCATCGTCCCTCCGGGCGAAGTTGTCGAGCGGTGCTTTTCTACCATAGCGGGGCGGAGAAGGTCGGGAGGAGGGCGGCCGCCTTCAGGTGCCGGAAAGGGCGAAAAATTACCTGCCAATGTCACGTTTACGCGAGGCGAGCCAACCTTCTTTCTAGGACACGCTCGTGCTGCAATGACGCGGTCGGCGCTGTCCTGCCAAGGAGAACGACCATGTCTCGCAGGTGGAATCGCACGCTCGTCTCGCTCGCGCTGCTGGCCATCCTCGCCACGGCTCCCGCTGCCGCCGCTCGCAGCGGCCGCCCCGATCGCAACCAGGAGCGTTTCACGCCGCTGGTTCGCATGATGGAGTTCCTCGACGCGGTGAGAGACCGGCTGATCGGGGTGTGGGAAATGAACGGTCTCGTGGGGGACCCCAACGGCTAGCAACTGTCACCAAATCGCCGGCTTGGGAAACAGATGATCTAGAGGGGCAATTCGCGGCCCCATCTCGTTGCCTTGGGGGGAACCAGGTGAGGGATGACCACCTATCGCTGGAGACGCTCGCGAGCTGGCTTTCCGGTGACCTCCCGCAAGGGGACGTCCTGCGGCAGGTGATCCCTCACTTCCTCGACCGCTGCCCGGGGTGTCGCGAGCGGTACGAGGAGATCCTGGCTCTCCAAAACGACCTCGAGCACTGGAACGAGGTCGTGGTGGTGTACGAGGGTCTCCAGGCCCCGGAACAGCTCGGGTCGATTCTCGATCTCTCGTTCGAGGAGCAGCTCCGCCGCATCGAGGAGGACGGCTCCCTCCAGTCCTGGGGTCTGTGCCAGCTCCTCTTGAAGAAGAGCCTCGAGGCGGCGCTCGACGACCCGGCCCGGGCTGTCTCTTTCGCCGAGCTCGCCGTACGCATCGCCGACCTCCTTCCGGGTGAGGCGTACGACCCCCACTGGGTCAACGATCTCCGCGCCAAGAGCTGGGCTTACCTCGGCAACGCGCGGCGCGTGCTGGGGGAGCTGTGGAGCGCCGATGAGGCGTTCCGTCGCTCCGACGTGTTCCTCGCCAAGAGCATGACGGGGCAGCTCAAGGTGCGGGCGGAGGTCTGCGATTTGAAGGCCTCGCTGCGGCGATCGCAGCGTCGCTTCGGCGAGGCCTTGTCGCTCCTCGATGAGGCGGTCGGCATCTTCAGCGAAGCCGGAGATCGTCATCGTGTCGGCCGGTCGCTGATCAACAAAGCTTCCGTGCTCGAAGAGCAGGGAGAGCTCGAAGGCGCCATCCGCCTGCTGCACGAAGCGAATGCCCTGTTGGACGCCGGCCGCGAGCCCCGCCTTGTCTTCTGCTCCCACCTGAACCTCGTCGTGCTGCTGATCGCCGCAAGCAGCCACGAAGCGGCCGAGAACCAGCTCCCGGAGCTGCGCCGCCTCGCGCTCGACCAGCGGAACCCGCTCGACCTCGTTCGCGTCGCCTGGGCAGAAGGCCGCATCGCCCTCGGCCTGGGTCGCCGCGGCGCCGCCGAGGCGGCCTTCCGCGACGTGCAGAGGGAGTTCTTCGAGCGCGGCATGGGGTACGACGCGGCGCTCGTCTCGCTCGACCTCGCCATGCTCTACGCCCAGGAGGGGTGCACCGCCGAGCTCAAGCAGCTCGCCGCCGAGATCCTGCCAGTCTTCGAGTCGCGCGAGGTGCACCGCGAAGCGATGGCCGCCCTCCTCATGTTCCAGCACGCCGCCGAGGAGGAGACCCTCACCCTCGAGCTCGCCCGCCACCTCGCCGACTTCCTCAAGCGCGAGCGCCGCCGCAAGAGCTGAGCGGCGGCAGGGTGCTGCCGCCGCCAAGTCGGCGCGTTGACGGGCCCCGCGCCGGGCACTACTCTTTTGCTGCCTCTGCATTTGAGCAGCTTGTATGACGGACTACGCCATCTCGCGGGACTCCCGCCGGGTGCCGCTCGAGACGCGAGTGCAGCTCCGCTTCGAGCGCTTCTCGGGCTTCATCAGCGAGTACTCCTCGAACGTCTCGCCAGGGGGGATGTTCGTCAAGTCGCAGGGCCCTTCGCCGGTGGGAACGCTGCTCGACTTCGAGTTCCAGCTCGGCGACGGTTACCCGCTGATGACGGGCACGGGCGAAGTGGTGTGGCTCCGCAACGAGGACCAGGGCCCCGACCACCCGGCCGGGATGGGAATCCGCTTCCTGCGCCTCTCGAAGGGGAGCCGCGAGCTGATCTACAAGATGGTCGACGAGTACGTTCATCAGGGAGGCGTGCCGTTCGACATCGACCGCGCGCCCGAGCCGGCAGCCGCGGTCTCGCCGGCGGCCGGCGACGCGGCGACGCCGCCGGGTGACTACGGCGCGCCGGAGCCGGAGCACGGGGGAGCGCGCGGCAGGCGTGCGGCAGCTCTCGGCGCCGCGCTCCTCCTGCTCGGCGCCGGCGTCGCGGCGTTCCTCTTCCAGGACTCCCTGATGCGCCGCTTCGGCTTCCTGGGCGCGGGCGAGGTGGCGACGGGCGGACAGGCGCCCGCTGCAGAGCCCGCCGAGTCGGCGCCGGCGGCGCCCGCCGCCGCGCCCGCGCTCCCGGCGCCGGTTCCCGCCTCCGACGACGCCATCCCGGAGCCGTCTCCGGGGATCGAGCCCGCGCGCGAACCAGCCATCGTGCCCGCGGCGGCGCGGTCCCAGACCACGATTCCCGCCCCGCCCCCCGCCGCGCCCGCGAGCGTTCCGCGGCTCACCGTCATCCGCAGCATCGACTGGCGGGAGGTGGACGGCGAGACCGAGGTGACGATCCGCGGCGACGCGCCGATCGTCCGCGGCGGCTATGCCCGCGACCGCCTCGACGGCGCGGCGCCGCGCGAGCTTTTCCGCATCCGTGGTGTCGAGCGCCCGTTCGGCCGCGCGCAGCTGGCGGTGGGCACGCCGCTGCTCAGGCAGATCCGCACCGGGCACCACGTCCGCGCCGGGGGGGACGAGCTCCACCTGGTCCTCGATCTCGCCGACTCCGCCGTCGTGGTGCGCGCGGTGCGCGAGGTCGACGGCGCCCTGGTCGTCCGCATCGGACGGAGTTGAACCACCGGCTGTAGTACACTGCAAATCACGTTTCGATCGAGCAACTTCCGAGGAGTCGAAGCCGCCGTGCCGTTGGGCCCGCCGTCCCTCTCCACCCGGCTCAAGCGCCGCCTGATCCGCGACCTCGTGCGGGAGAACCTGGAGCTGATCCACGGCCTGCCGCCGCGGGCTCGCCGCCGCCGCTGGCCGCTCCAGGACGCCCTGCGCCTGCTCGCCGTCCTCCTGCTGCCGGTGGCGCTCTACGGCTCTTCGCAGCTCCTCGCGGGCGGCGCTTCCACCTCGCCAAGCGCCTGGCCGCCCGAGGTGCACGCCGCGGTGCCGTTCTCCCCGCCGGCCGCGGCGCTCGCCGCCCGGACCGCCGCCGCCCATCTCCCGGCGCCGACGCCGATCGACCCGGCGGTCTTCCCGCTCGCCGTGCGGCGCGTGGCGATCGACCCGGGGCACGGCGGCGCCAGTCTCGGCACGCGCGCCCCCGAGGGACCGGTGGAGAAGGCGCTGACGCTCGACATCGCGCGCCGCTTGGAGCGGCTCCTCGCCGCCGAGGGGTTCGAGCCCGTGCTCACCCGCCGCGGCGACCGCGAGGTGCCGCTCAGGGAGCGGGCGCTGCTCGCCAATCGCGCCGGGGCCGACCTCTTCGTCTCCATCCACCTCAACTGGATCGAGGACCGTGGCGCGCGCGGCGTCGAGACCTACTACGCCGGCACCAGCTCGGACCCGGCGGTCAACGAGCTCGCCGCGGCCGAGAACCGCGACTCCGGCTACTCGATGGCCGACTTGAAGCCGCTCCTCGAGCGGATCTACACCGACGTGCGCCAGGAGGAGTCGCGGCGCTTCGCCGCGCAGCTCCAGGGCGCGCTCGTCCGCTCGCTCGCCGCCGCCAATCCGGCGCTCCAGGACCGCGGCGTCAAGGCGGCCCCCTTCATCGTGCTGATCACCACCGAGATGCCGTCCGTACTGGCCGAGGTCTCGTGCCTCTCCAACTCCGAGGAGGCGCGCCTGTTGGCGCGCCCGGAGTACCGGCAGGCGATCGCCGAGGCGCTCTCCACCGGTGTGCGCTCCTATGCCGCCGGCGTCGCCACCGCCTCCGTCCAGAAAGGAATCTGATCGCGATGACCGACCGCCCAGACGTCGTGCTCGTGGGGATCGATCTCGGCACCTCGCGGAGCTCGATCTCCGCGTCCAACGGACAGCGCCACGTGGTGGACAGCTACGTCGGCTGGCCGCTCGACATGGTGGCGCGCAAGGTGCTCAAGCGCCCGGTGCTGATCGGCCGCGAGGCGCTCGACAACCGCACCATGCTCGACCTCCACCGACCGCTCGAGGCGGGATTGATCAAGGAAGGCTCGGACAAGGACGAGGCGGCGGTGCGCGAGCTGCTGCGCCACCTCCTCGGCTTGGCCGGCGTCGACCCGGCGGCGCGCAACGGTGCCCGGGTGCGCGCCGTCGTCGGGGTGCCGGCCGAGGCGCTGCGGGTGAACAAGCAGCACGTCCGCAAGGCCCTGCACGGGGCGGTCGACAATCTGCTCATCGTGTCGGAGCCGTTCGCCGTCGCCTACGGCCTCGAGGCGCTGCTCCACTCGATGATCATCGACATCGGCGCCGGCACCACCGACCTCTGCGTCATGAACGGCCGCCTCCCCGCGGAGGACGACCAGCGCACTCTCACCGTCGCCGGGGACTGGATCGACGAGCAGCTCTTCCGGCTGCTGCGCGAGCGCCACGCGCAGGCCCGCTTCTCGATCCACATGGTGCGCGCCTGGAAGGAGGAGGCGAGCTTCGTCGGCGACACCAAGACGCCGGTCGTGGTGACCGTGCCGGTGGAGGGTAAGCCGACGCAGATCGACATCACCGCCGAGATGCGGCAGGCCTGCGAGGGCATCCTTCCGCCGCTGGTCGAGTCCATGCTCGACCTGCTGTCGCGCGTCGAGCCGGAGTTTCAGGAGCGGGTGCGCGGCAACGTCGTCCTGTCCGGCGGGACGGGCCTGATCCGCGGCCTGGGACCGCGCCTGGAGAAGGCGCTCGCCGAGGTCGGCGGCGGCAAGGTGCGGGTGGTCAAGGACCCCGTCTTCGTCGGCTCGGACGGCGGCCTCGCCATCGCGCAGGACGCCCCGGACACCGACTGGGAGAAGCTCGGGACGTAGCGCGCGCGAGTCGCGGCCATGCTGTCGATCCCGGTCCTCCTCGGCAGCACGCGCCGCGGGCGGCAGTCGGTCAAGGTGGCGCGCTTCGTCGTCGCGCGGCTGGCGCGGCGGGAGACGGTGCAGACCGAGCTGCTCGACCTCCTCGACTACGACTTCCCGATCCTGGAGGAGCGGCTGCACCAGCGCGACGACCCGCCGCCGCGGCTCCAGGAGTTCGGCGACAAGATCAGTCGCGCGGACGCGCTGGTCATCGTCAGCCCCGAGTACAACAACGGCTACCCCGGCGTGCTCAAGAACGCGCTCGACTATCTGCTGCCGGAGTACCGGCGCATGCCGATCGGGATCGTCACCGTCTCGTCTGGCGGCTTCGGCGGCCTCCACTGCCTGACGCAGCTCCGCATGGTGACCCTCGGCATGGGCGCCTTCCCGGTGCCGGCGGCGCTGCCGGTCTCGAAGGTGCAGGAGAGCTTCGACGACGACGGCAACCCGCGGGACCCGGCCTACGAGCCGCGCGCGGAGCGTTTCCTCGACGAGGTCGTCTGGTTCGCCGAGGCGATCCAGGCGCGCAAGGCGCGCGGGTAGAAGCGGTCAGACCGACGGCGGCAGCTTGGGGCCGGCGACGAGCTCGCGGGAGAGGGCGCGGATGAGGTGGAGGGCCTGGGTCTGGTCCTCGGCCTGCTGGAGCTGAATGAGCGAGGCGAGCAGCTCGCGGCCGACCCGCAGGCTGCTGAAGACGGGCAGGATGTCGGCGACCGTCCGGCGGACCTCGACGGTGAGCCCGAGCTTGACGTACACGGCCGTCAGGTCGAGCGACACGACCGCCGCCTCGTAGGCCAAGTCGTGCTCGATGAAGCCTTCCCGGGCGCGCGCGAACTGGGCTTCCGCCTCTTCGAGCAGCCCGAGCTCGCAGAGGATCCGCGCCTCCTGCCAGAGGAGGCGGAGCATGACGAGCTCGTCCTGGATCTCCTCGCCGACGCTTCGGGTCTGCGGGAAGAGCGCCAGTGCCTCTTGCAGGTGGCCGGCCTCGACGTAGCAGTAGATGAGGTTGTGGAAGACCGTCAGAAGCAGCCGCGGATCCGAGCGGTCCACCAGCCGCATCGCCTCGTCGAGGATGCGGATCGCCTCATCCGCCCGCCCCGAGTAGACGGTCGCGATCGCCTTGTTCGACAGGCACCACGCCAGGTCGCGGCGCCGGCCGAGCGAGCGGGCGATGCCCGCGGCTTCGTCGATCAGCGCGATGGCGCGATCGAACTGCCGCTCGAAGATCAGCAGGCTCGCAGTCCAGCTCGCGAGCTCGGCGCGCAGCGACCGGTCGCCGGTTCCCGCGGCGGCATAGCCGCTCGCCCTCTCCAGCGCCGTCGCCGACTTCCGCAGGCGGCCGGTGACGCGGAGGGCGTTGCCGAACTGCCCCCAGGCGCGGGCCCGCAGGTCCGCGAGCGCGGCGGCCCCCCCGACCGTCTCGGCATCGCAACGCTCCGCGAGCAGGCGGGCCACTCGCGCCCAGCGCAGCATCGCCGCGGCGTCGTGATACCGCACGGCGTGGCTGCGGGCCAGCAGCAGCTCCACGAACCGCCGCTCCGGCACGCGGTCCTCCGCCCCCGCCAGCAACTCGTCGAGCTGCAAGTCCTCCTCGACGGTCTCCCGCTCCGGCGACACCTCTCGCGTCGGGGAGTCGAGCTCCCGCCGACAGACCTCCCAGGCGTTCGCGAAGCTCTCTTCGTAGTCGTAGCTCTCCACGACGGCCATCCCGTCCGGCAGCTCGTCCGGATCGCCCGCGAGGAGCGACACGACGCGCTCGCGGCGTTCCGGCCCCCAGCCGATCCCCTCGAGGGAGGCGCGGCAGGGGGAGCACTTGGCGAGGAGGTGCCGCACCACCTGCCGGTTCACCTCCGGCGCGGCGGACCCGCGCAGGAACTTCTCGAGCTCACCGACTGTCGGATGGCCGTTCATCTCCTCATCCCTCTCGCCGGCGTCAGCGACAGACCGCCGGCGCCCCGTTCGCGTCGATTCCGCAACCGGTGTTCTGGACCACCTTCTGCTTGGTCTCGCGGGCCGGTCGCGCGGAACTCAGGCTGAAACGCTCCTGGAGCCACGCCAAGGCGCTCTCGAACCACCCCGCGCTACGCATCCCGCTGTCGACCGCCAGCCCCCACGGGGCGGCGTTGGCCGCCGGAGCGAGCGCGAGCATAAGCAACGAAACCGCGGCCAGGGCTGTCAAGCATCTGATAAGCGAACGCTTCATGATCGTTCTCCCTCCGTCCGAAGGCCGGCGGAGAGCGCCGGCCTAAATCGAAGACTTGCTATGAGTTACTTCTCGGCTCTCGCAGCAGAAGGTGCGTGGCGCGCGGCGGATCGGGACAGGCCAATTATCGCCCGGTTGATCTAAAGTTCGCAAGTCGGTAACCGGAGCCCCTCAGGTTCAGCGGCCGCGCTGCTGGTCGAAGGTGGCGCGCGGGTCGCGGCTGGAGGCCTTCCCGGCGTGGAAGACGGCGAAGCGCAAGGCGAGCGCTCCGGCGGTCCCGAGCAGGCCGGCGGCGAGCGCCGCGCGCCGCGTGCGGCGGGGGAGGATGGTGGCTCCGAGGCTGGCGACGGTGAGCGCCTTGGCGGCGCTCCACAAAGCGCCGGACACCCCTTCACGCAGCGGACGCCCGACGCGCTCGATGCGCGTCACCTGGCGTTCGACCGCCACCATCGCCGCCAGCTCGACGACCTTCCCCACCGCGCCGAAAGCCCGCACCACCCGCTTTTCGCGCGGACGCGATGCGGGCGCGAGATCGAAGAACGACGCCGCGCCGCCCATCGCGGAGGCGATGAAGAGCAGCGGCAGCGTGCGCCGCGTCTCCAACCAGAGCGGCACGGCGGTGTTGCCGACCAGGACCGCGGTGTAGCCGGCGAGCGGCAGGCCGAGGAGGGCTGCGCCGAGCCCGGCGAGGTCGCCCGCGCCGCGCAGCAGTCCGCGGCGGGACGCCAGCAGGGCGGCGGCGCCGGCGAGCGTCGAGGCGCCGGCGAGCACCCAGGAGCCGACGCTCATCGGCGACGTCGGCCGGAAGACGCGCAGCATGTGGTGGAAGCGCTCGGGGCGGCCGAGGTCGTGGACGAGCAGCGCGGCGCTCGCCGCGCCGCCGACCGCCCCGACCCAGCGGCAGCGGCGGACGAGCGGGCGCAGCTCCGGGCCGCCGGCGAGCTGCGCCGCGCCGCCCAGGGTGAGGGCGGCGCCCATCGTGCCGCCGACCCAGAAGTAGACCGGCACCGACCAGATCCAGACCGGCTCCTTGAGGACCGGACGGTCGTAGTAGGTCGGCCCCTCGCCGGGGGCGGGGAGGCTGGTCGCGACGTCGCGCCACACCTCGCGCGCCGACGTCGCTTCGATCCGCTGCGACGCCGCCTCCCCGAGCAGCAGCCCGAGCTCGGGATCGACGTACCGGCCGTCGCCCCCGGAGCCGCTCATGGGCGGCCGGGCCGGCTGGCGAGCACGGCGCCGAGCGCCACCGCCGCGATGCCGAGCGCGGCGGCGGCCATCGCGCCCCAGGCGCCGGCGGCGCGCTGCGTCGGCACGACCGGCTCGGGCGGCAGGTTGTAGACCTCCGGCCGGTCCACCAGGAGGAAGAAGGCGTTGAGCCCGCCGGTGCCCGGCTGGCTCGCGGCGTCGGCGCCGTAGAGCCAGGCCTCGCGCACGCCGCGGTCGTGGAGGACGGCGAGCCGCCGCCGCGCACGCTGGCGCAGCTCGTCGAGGTCGCCGAACTGGATCGAGTCGGTGGGACAGGCCTTGGCGCAGGCGGGGGTGAGGTCCCCTTGCAGGCGGTCGTAGCAGAGCGTGCACTTCCAGGCGCGGCCGTCGTCCTCCCGCCGGTCGATGACGCCGAACGGGCAGGCGGTCACGCAGTAGCCGCAGCCGTTGCAGACGTCGGGCTGCACGTAGACGCTGTCGTGCTCGGTGCGGATGATGGCGCCCGTGGGGCAGGCCTCCAGACACCCCGCGCGCCGGCAGTGCTTGCAGACGTCCGACATCATGAGCCAGGAGAACTGGCCGAGGCCGGTGAGCTGCTCGGAGAGCGCCACCGGCCGCTCGACGAAGGCGACGTGCCGCCAGGTCGAGGCGCCGAGCGCCGCGGTGTTGTCGTAGGACATCGCGGTGAAGAGGAAGCCGTCGTCGGGGAGCTGGTTCCACTCCTTGCAGGCGACCTCGCACGCCTTGCAGCCGATGCAGACGGTGGTGTCGGTGAAGAAGCCGGCGGCCACGGTCAGGCGCTCCGCCGCCCCGGCGCGATGTCGGCCGTGAGCGCCTTCGACTCCTGGATCGAGACGTTGGGGTCGGCGACGAAGCCGATCAGCTCGTTGGCCGCGTCGCCGCGCACCCGCCCCTTGCTCCCCCAGTGGTAGGGGAGCCCGATCTGGTGCACGACGCGCCCCTTGAGCCGGATCGCCGGCAGCCGCCGCGTCACCAGCACCCGCGCCTCGACGGCGGCGCGGGCGGTGGTGATCGTCGCCCAGGCGCCGTGCACCAGCCCCTTCTCGGCCGCGAGCTCGGGCGAGACCTCGCAGAAGAGCTCCGGCTGGAGCTCGGCGAGCCAGGAGAGCCAGCGCGTCATCGCGCCGGCGGTGTGGTGCTCGGTCAGGCGGTACGTCGTCAGCACGTAGGGGAAGCGCGGATCGCCGGCCGGGGCGTGGTAGGGGTTGTCGCGCCGCCGCCACTCGAGGCGCGCCGGGTTCCGCCGCTGGCCGTACAGCGGGTTGCCGATCGGCGACTCCTGCGGCTCGTAGTGGGTGGGGAGCGGCCCGTCGAGCAGGCCGTTCGGCGCGAACAGCCAGCCACGACCGTCGGCCTGCATGATGAAGGGCTCCGTGCCGCCGATCGCCGCGATCCCTTGCGCTCCCTCCGGTGGCCGGTAAGACGGCGCGCGCTCGGCGGGGAAGTCGGGAGCGTCGTGCCCGGTCCAGCGGCCGGCCTCCTCGTCCCACCAGACGTACCGCTTCCGCTCCGACCAGGGACGCCCCTCCGGGTCGGCCGAGGCGCGGTTGTAGAGGATGCGCCGGTTGGCGGGCCAGGCGAAGCCCCAGTCGGGGGCGACCCAGCTCTGCTCGCGCGCGGGCCGCCGCAGCGCCGGGCGGTTCTCGCCGTCGCGGTAGCAGCCGGAGTAGATCCAGCAGCCGCAGGCGGTCGAGCCGTCCTCGGCGAGCTCGGTGAAGCCGCCGACGGGCGCGCCGTCGGCCAAGCGGTGGCCGTTGATCTCGGCGAGCACCTCCTCGGCGGACGGCTCCTCCCGCGCCCCCTCGCAGCGGTAGGCCCAGGTGAGCACCTGGAGCGCGCGGTCCTTGGGATCGCCCGAGCCGGCGTAGAGCGCCTGCAGCCGCCGGCCGAGGTGGAAGGTGAAGTGCAGCTCGCTCCGGCAGTCGCCCGGCGGGTCGACCGCCTTGTGGTGCCACTGCAGGAGCCGCTGGGTGTTAGTGAAGGTGCCGTCCTTC
Source organism: Thermoanaerobaculia bacterium (assembly GCA_036277075.1). Classification (GTDB taxonomy): domain Bacteria; phylum Acidobacteriota; class Thermoanaerobaculia; order Multivoradales; family UBA5704; genus DASUNQ01. The sequence goes on along the minus strand of DASUNQ010000320.1, from coordinate 24,630 downwards.
TCCGTGTGCGCCGCGCAGGGGAAGAAGAAGACCTCGGTGGCGATCTCCTCGGGCCGCACCTCGCCGCGCGCGATCTCCGGCGCGTCGCGCCAGAAGTCGGCGGTCTCGGTGACGGCGAAGTCGCGCACCACGAGCCAGTCGAGCCGGCGCAGGGCGGCGCGCTGGAGGCCGCCGTGCATCGAGCCGACCGTGGGGTTCTCGCCCATCACGAGGTAGCCCCTGACCCGCCCGTCGGCCATCGCCGCCACGGTCGCCATGTGCGAGTGGTCGGCGTCGATCGCCGGCAGCGCGTCGAAGAGGTAGTCGTTCGCCGCCGTCGCCGCCTCCCCGAACCAGGCCTTGAGCAGCGAGACCGCGTACTTCGGCAGCTCGTGCCACCAGCCGGTGGCGGCGGTGTTGTGCCGGAGGTAGTCGGCGAGGCCGCGGTCCTGCGCGGCCTTGCGCATCGGCAGGTAGCCGGGGAGCAGGTTGTAGAGAGTCGGGATGTCGGTCGAGCCCTGGATGGACGCGTGGCCGCGCAGCGCGAGGATGCCGCCGCCGGGGCGGCCGACGTTGCCGAGCAGGAGCTGGACGATGGCGGCGGTGCGGATGTACTGGACGCCGACCGAATGCTGCGTCCAGCCCACGGCGTAGCAGAAGGCCGTCGTGCGCTCGCGCCCGGAGTTGGCGCAGATCGTCTCGGCGACGCGCAGGAAGAGGTCCCGCGGCACGCCGCAGACCTCCTCGACCATCTCCGGCGTGTAGCGCGCGAAGTGCCGGCGGAGGAGCTGGAAGACGCAGCGCGGGTGGCGGAGGGTGGGGTCGAGCCGCGACGCTCGGCGGTGCCTGCTCCGCTCCGGTCCGGGCTCGCCCGTCGTCGTCTCGCGGTCGCGCGTCGGCGACAGCTCGGCGTGGCTTGCCGGAACCGACGCTTCCCCCTCCTCGTAGGCCCAGGAGCGCGGGTCGTAATGGGCGCTCTCAGGGTCCCAGCCGCTGAACAGCCCGTCGAGCTCCTCGGTGTCGCGGAAGTCCTCGGAGACGAGCGCCGGCGCGTTCGTGTAGTGGACGACGTAGTCGCGGAAGTACCGCTCCTCCTCCAGGATGAAATGCACGAGGCCGCCGAGAAAGGCGATGTCGCTGCCGGCGCGCAGCGGCACGTGGAGGTCGGCCACCGCGCTGGTGCGGGTGAACCGCGGATCGACGTGGACGATCTTCGCGCCGCGCGCCTTGGCCTCCATCACCCAGCGGAAGCCGACCGGGTGGCACTCTGCCATGTTGGAGCCCTGGATCACGATGCAGTCGGCGTTCTGCAGGTCCTGCTGGAAGGTGGTGGCGCCGCCGCGCCCGAAGGAGGTCCCCAGACCGGGGACCGTGGCGGAGTGTCATATCCGGGCCTGGTTCTCGACCTGGACGACGCCGAGGGCGGTGTAGAGCTTCTTGAGCAGGTAGTTCTCTTCGTCGTCGAGGGTGGCGCCGCCGAGGTGGGCGATGCCGAGCGTGCGGCGCAGCGGGGCGCCGTCCGCGCGGTCCTGCTCCCACGTCGCCTCGCGGGCGGCCTTCACGCGCTCGGCCACCATGTCTATCGCCCGCTCCAGCGGGATGGTCTCCCAGGCGGTCCCGTAGCGTCTCCTGTAGAGGACGTTTTTGAGCCGGTGCGAGCCGGTGACGAGCTGAAAAGTGGCGGCGCCCTTGGGGCAGAGACACCCTTCGGAGATGGGCGAGTCGGGGTCGCCTTCGATGTCGGTGATCCGCTCGTCCTGCACGAAGACGAGCTGCCCGCAACCCACGGCGCAATAAGGGCAGATCGAGCGCACGACCCGGTCGGCCCCCTCCGTCCGCGGCCGCAGCGCCTCGGTGCGCGGCGAGCGGGAGGCGCCCGCATAGGCCGTCCAGTCGCCGTCGCGGAGCTGCCGCGCGACGGGCCAGCGGGCAAGCGTTTCGAGGAGCTTGGAGCGAGCCATTCGACGACTCTAGCGAAGAATGGCACACGCCTTGAAACTCCACCCCCCCGGGCGCACGGTGTGAGCCGGCGCCTCCAGCGCATGCCACCGGCCGGAGGGCTCAACCGGGCCGGAGCGACGACAAGGAGCAACGACGATGAGAACGACTTCGAGATCCCGCTCGTTGACCGCTTCGGTGGCCGTCGTCGTGGCGGCCGCGCTCCTCGCCGCCTGCACCGGCGGCGGCGGCGACGCCCCCCGCACCCGGCGCAACGAGCCGTACATGACCAAGCGCGACAAGACCGTCAAGGGTGGGAGCATCGGCGCCGTCGTGGGCGCCGCCGGAGCCGTAGCCGCCGGCAAGCGCGAGGCCGACGAGATCCTCGCCGGCGCGGTGATCGGCGCCGGGGTGGGCGCCGGCATCGGCGCGTACATGGACGCGCAGGAGGAGAAGCTCGCGCGCATCCCCGGCACCACCGTGGAGCGGGTCGACGAGGAGACGCTCCTCGTCCACTTCGATTCCGACGTCCTCTTCGACGTCGACTCGGCGACGATCGACTCCTCCGGCCGCGACGCCCTCGAGCAGGTCGCCGAGGTGCTGAGCGAATATCGCAAGACCGCGGTCGTGGTGCAGGGGCACACCGACTCGACCGGCAGCGAGGAGCACAACGAGCGGCTGTCGGAACGGCGCGCGACGTCGGTCGAGCGCTACCTCGAGCAGCGCGGCGTCGACGGCGGCCGCATCATCGCCGAGGGCTACGGCGAAGGCTACCCGGTGGCGAGCAACGCCAGCGAGTCGGGCCGGCAGCTCAACCGGCGCGTCGACATCCTGCTCAAGGCCAAGGCCTGATGCCGGAGCTCTGATGCCGGAGGTCCACCCTCCGGCCGAGAGCTTCATCCCGCCGCGGGCGACGCTCGCGGCGCTCCAGCGGGCCGCGCAACGCTGCACCGCCTGCGATCTCTACAAGTGGGCGACGCAGGCGGTGCTCGGGGCCGGCCCGCGTCCCGCGCGCGCCATGCTGGTCGGCGAGCAGCCGGGAGACCAGGAGGACCTGCAGGGCAAGCCCTTCGTCGGCCCCGCGGGGCGCGTGCTCGACGAAGTGCTCGTCGAGGCCGGCATCCCGCGCGACGCGGTCTTCGTCACCAACGCGGTCAAGCACTTCAAGTTCGTCGTGAGGTCTCGCGTTGCTCGACCTCCCGACGGTCGCTTGAGCGCACGCGCTCAAGGGAGCGAGCCGCGCGGCAAGCGGAGGCTGCACCAGAAGCCCACCCTCGGCGAGGTGCGGGCCTGCCGCCCCTGGCTCGAGGCGGAGATCGAGCTGGTCCATCCGGAAGGGATCGTCTGCCTCGGCGCCACGGCCGCGCAGGGGTTCCTGGGCTCCGCCTTCCGCATCACCCGGGAGCGCGGCCGCTTCTTCGACACTCCCTATGCGCGCTGGGTGACGGCGACGCTCCATCCTTCGGCGATCCTGCGCATGCCCGACCCGGCCGCCCGCCGCGAGGCGCGGGCGCAGCTCGTTGCGGACCTCGAACAGGTCGCCGCGCGCCTGCGCGCCGCGTGACAGAATCGCCAGCTCATGCCCGTCAGCTCGGAAGAGTTCCGCAACGCCCTCTGCCGCTTCCCGGCGGGCGTCACGATCGTCACCATCCGCGCCGGCGAACGGATACACGGCCTCACCGTCTCGGCCTTCGCCTCGGTCTCGGCGGAGCCGCCGCTGGTCACGGTGGTGATCGACAACCGGCACAAGGCTCACCCGCTCCTGGAGGAGGAGGGGGCGGTCTTCGCGGTCAACGTCCTGCGCCAGGAGCAGATGGAGCTCTCGAACCGCTTCGCCTGGCTCAAAGACGAAGACCGCTTCGCGCAAGGGAGCTGGACGACGGCGGCGACCGGGGCACCGATCCTCGAGGACGCCCTGGCCTGGCTCGACTGCACGATCGCCGGCCGCCTCGGCGCCGGCACCCACACGGTCTACGTCGGCTCGGTCGAAGCGAGCGCCGCCCCCGAGCCGTACGGTCCGCCGCTCGTCTACTGGTACCGCGGCTACCGGCAGCTCCTGCTGCACGAGGTGCCGGCGGGGACACCCGCGCGCCGCCGGCCGCGCCGCGCCGCCCCGCGCCCGCCGCGCTCGTGAGGGCTCACTCCCGCCTGGAGCGCTAGCGGACGAGGTCCGGCAGGTCGCCGCTGCGCCGAAGCGGCACGCGGACCTCGCCCAGGACCGGCACGTCGAAGAGGAAGTCGGCGACCAGCTCGTAGCGCGAGCTTCCCGGCTGCCGCACGCTGCGCCAGACGCGGCGCAGGTCGGAGAAGCGGAGGGTGAGCGGCAGCGCGACCGGGGTCTCGCCGCTCGCCGCGATCTCCATTCCCTGCTCGTCGAGACCGTCCAGCAGCCGCTCGCCGTCGATCCGCAGCTCGTAGTCGATGCCGCCGAGCGGCAGCCGGACGGGGTTCGGGTTGGCGACCTCGAACTCGAAGCGGAGGTCGGCGCCGTCGAACGTCACGCGCTCGACGGCGAGGTCCGTCAGCCGCACGTCGGGCTGCTCGAAGACGCTCTCCAGCCCCAGCCCGGCGCAGCCGGCCAGCGCCAGCGCGCTGACCGCGAGCGCGGGCCCGAGGCGGGCGCGCCGGCCGCTCATCGCTCCGCGTCCCCGGCGAGGCGCGCCAGCGCCAGCGCACCCAGCATCAGCCCGAGGTCGCGCAGCGCGACGTCGAAGTACTCGCCCAGCATGAGCAGGTTGACGATGATGCCGAGCAGCCATGCCGCCACGACGTAGCCACCGATCCGCGGCTTGATCGCGACCAGCACGCCGGCGACGACCTCGATCACGCCGACGCCGAGCATGAAGGTCTCCGGCGAGACCCCCAGGAGCTGCGGGAAGAGCGGAGCGAGGTAACGCGTCCAGTCGGTGAGGATGTCGGCGAACTTGTCGAGACCGGCGACGATGGGCGCCACCGTGAAGCCGAAGTGGAGGATGCGGAACGCCTGCTGACTCCCAGCGCTCAGGGCCATGGCACTCACCTCCCCAACCCGCAGAAAGTGTTCAAGTTCCGTGCCGCGCGACTACACCGCGAGGAGCAGCCGGAGGACGTGCGCGGCACCCGCCTTGTCGAGCGGCCGGTTGCCGTTGCCGCACTTCGGCGACTGCACGCAGGAGGGGCACCCCGTTTCGCAGGGGCAGGCGCCCAGCAGCTCGAGGACGCGCCCGAGGAGCTGCGGCAGGTCGGCGAAGGCGCGGGCCGCGATCCCGATCCCGCCGGGGTGGCCGTCGTAGAGGAACACGGCGCCGCAGCCGACCTGCGGATGGAAGGCGAAGGAGATGCCGCCGACGTCGCCCCGATCGCAGAGGGCGACGAGCGGCAGCAGCGAGATCGCGGCGTGCTCGGCGGCGTGCAGCGACCCCATCCAGTGCTCGCCGGCCCGCCGCAGCGCTTCCTCGACCGGGCGCGGCGCCTCCCACCAGAGCCCGACGGTCTCGAACGTGACCGGCGGCAGCTCGAGGGGGTGCTGCCCCAGGACCTCCTGGCCGTGGACCCGCTTGCGCTCGTAGCCGACCACGCGCTCGGTCACCTCGAGCCGCCCGAGGCGCGCCGCGAGGCGGCCGTCGCGCCGCTCCGCCAGGATCTCCAGCACCTCGGTCTCCTTCTCCGTCAACGGCGTCGTGAACCAGTCGAGCTCCACCGGCGCCGCCACCACCCGCCGGCCGTCGCGGTCCAGCTCCTCGACCAGGTACTGCCGGCCCGCGTGCAGGTACACCGCTCCGGGGTGGCACTCGTGGAGGACGCGCACGCCGTCGACGCTGCCGATCGGCCGGGCGTCGCGCGCGTCGAGGATGTCGTAGGGCATGCCGGCGCCGCGCAGCTCGACGTGCCGCTGCGGGCGGCGGCGCAGGGCGTAGAGCTCGCCGCGGTCGCTCTGCAGCAGCTCGCCGCGATCGACCAGCTCGCCCACGACCGGCGCGTGGCGCGCCAGCCAGCCGCGGTCGCCCGCATCGCCGCCCGGGTCGAGCGGCAGCTCGGAGGCGGCGCAGACGAGATGCGAGCGGGCGACGAGATCGTTGCCGGGGTCGACGATCAGCCGCTCGCAGGGGCGGCCCAGCAGCGCGTCCGGGTGATCGAGGAAGAACTGATCGAGGGCGTCGGGCAGGGCGACGAGCGCGGTCAGCGACTCGCGTCCGGTGCGCCCCACCCGTCCCGAGCGCTGCCAGAGGGCCATGACGCTCCCCGGATAGCCCACCAGGATGCAGGCGTCGAGGCCGCCGACGTCGATCCCCATCTCGAGCGCCGAGGTCGAGATCACGCCGTCGAGGCGGCCGCTGAAGAGGCTCGCCTCGATCCGCCGCCGCTCCTCGGGGAGGAACCCGGCGCGGTAGTTCGCGACCCGGCCCGCGAGCTCCGGCGACTGCGCGCGCAGCCAGGAGTAGAGCAGCTCGGTGATGCGCCGCGCCTTGGTGAAGACGATCGTCTTGAGCCCCGCCGCGAGGAAGCGGGTGAAGAGCTCGAGCACCAGCGTGTAAGGGCTCGCCGCCGGGCGGAAGAGGAGGAGGTGCCGCCCTTCGCGCGGCGCCCCCGACTCCGTCACCCAGCGGAAGGGACGTCCCGCCAGCTCGGCCGCGAAGTCGCCGGCGTTGGCGGCGGTGGCCGAGGAGGCGACGAGCAGGGGATCGCCGCCGACCGCGTGGCAGAGGCGGAGGAGCCGCCGCAGCACGTGGTGGAAGTGGCTGCCGAAGATGCCGCGATAGGTGTGCAGCTCGTCGAGGACGATCCAGCGCAGGTCGGCCAGGAACGGCCCCCAGCCGGTCCAGGCGCCGAGGATCCCGAGGTGGAGCATGTCGGGGTTGGTGACCACGACGCGCGGGAAGCGCCGCTTGATCGCGTTGCGCTCCCCGCGCGGCGTGTCGCCGTCGTAGATGGCGCAGCCGGCCGCCTCCTCGTCGAGACCGCAGCCGGCGGCCAGGCGCTGGAACTTGCCGCGCTGGTCCTGGCCGAGGGCCTTCAAGGGGAAGAGGAAGAGGGCCCGGCCGGGACCGCCGGCGAGCGCCTCCGCGAGCGGCGGCGCCTGGAAGACGAGCGACTTGCCGGAGGCGGTGGGCGTGGTGAGGAGGACGTCCTCGCCGCGGCGGACGGCGGCGAGCGCCGCCGCCTGGTGGCTCCAGAGCTCGGGCACGCCGGCACCGGCCAGGGCGCGGGCGAGCGCCGGCGGCAGCGGCGGGTCGTGCGCCGCGAAGCGGGCCGGACCGCCGGGAAGGTGCGCGGCGTGGACGAGCTGCGGCCCGAGCCGCGGGTCGCGGCGCAGCGCCTCGACGAGGGCGCCGAGGCCCTCGCGCCCGCCCGCCGGCAGGACCGTCTCCACGCGCGCGGCGGCGGCTGAATTACGTCTCATTCGCGCCCATCGTAGCACCGCGACGGCCTGCAGCGCTGCCATACAATGGCCTCGTCTTGAGTCCCTCCTCGCGCCGTCTCCTCGTCGTCTCCAACCGCCTCCCCGTGGTCCTCGAGAAGACGGAGGACGGCTGGTCGCTGAAGCCGGGCTCGGGCGGGTTGATCAACGCCCTGGCGCCGGTCCTCTCCCACCGCGGCGGCCTGTGGATCGGCTGGCCGGGGCTCCCGCTCGACAAGGGCGGCGACTGGGAGCAGTTGATGGGGGAAGGGTTCCGCGAGCGCGGCTACGACCTGGTGCCGGTCCTCCTCTCCGCGCGCGAGGTCAAGCTCTTCTACGACGGGTTCGCCAACGCCGTCCTCTGGCCGCTCTTCCACGACCTCACCGGCTCGTGCGACTTCGACCCCGCCTTCTGGTACGCCTATCTCGACGTCAACCGCAAGTTCGCCGACGCGGTGCTCGAGCGGGGGCTGCCCGACGACTTCATCTGGGTGCAGGACTACCAGTTGATCCACGTCGCCGACTTCCTGCGCCCGCGGGCGGAGGCGCGGCGGATCGGCTTCTTCCTCCACATCCCCTTCCCGCCGCTCGACATCTTCCTGAAGCTGCCGTGGCGCGGCCAGATCCTCGCCGCGCTGCTGGCCTACGACCTGCTCGGCTTCCAGACGCCGCGCGACAAGCGGAACTTCCTGACCTGCCTCCAGCACCTGCTCCCCGAGGTGCGGATCGTCCACGGCGGCGCCGCCGACGAGGTGCGGGTGGGGGAGCGCACGATGCGCGTCGGCGCCTTCCCGATCGGCATCGACTCGGCGGCCTTCGAGGAGACCGCGGGCTCGCCCGAGGTCGAGCGCCGGATCGAGGACCTGCGGCGGCGCATCGGCCCCTACGACTTGGTGGTCGGGGTGGACCGGCTCGACTACACGAAGGGCCTCCCCGAGCGGCTCCTCGCCTTCCGCAACGCCCTCGAGCGCTACCCCGACCTGCGCGAGAAGGCGCGCCTGATGCAGTTCGTCGTGCCCAGCCGCGAGGGCGTGCCGGAGTACCAGGCGCTGAAGGCGCAGATCGAGCGGCTGGTCGGCGAGATCAACGGCGAGTTCTCCAGCGCCGGCTGGGTGCCGGTCCACTACTACTACCGCAGCCTGCCGCGGCGCGACCTGGTGGCTTTGTACCGCATGGCCCGCGTCTGCTTCGTCACCTCGCTCAAGGACGGCATGAACCTGGTGGCCAAGGAGTTCTGCGCCTGTCAGATCGACGGCCGCGGCGCGCTGGTGCTCTCCGAGTTCGCCGGCGCCGCGGCGCAGCTCCAGGTCGGCGCGCTGCTGGTCAATCCGCACGACATCGAAGGGATGGCCGACGCGGTGCACTACGCGCTCCACCTGCCGGCCGAGGAGCGGCTGCGGCGGATGCGCGCGATGCAGGAGATCCTGCGCCAGCAGGACATCTTCTGGTGGGTGGACGTCTACCTCAAGACGGCGCTCGGCGAGGCGCCGGACGACTTCCGCACCCCCAAGGAGTACTTCCCGCAGCTCGATCTCGAAGACGCCTGGATCGAGCTCTAGGAGCCGCGACCTGGGCGACGCGGCGCTCCCCCCATCGGCGCTGGAGCGGTGGCCGGAGATCGAGAAGCGGCTCCGGCGCGGCCGCCCCGCCCTCTTCCTCGACTACGACGGCACGCTGACGCCGATCGTCGCCCGCCCGGAGCTGGCGGTGCTCGACGGCGGCGTGCGGGAGCTGCTCGGGCGGTTGGCGCGGCGTTTCCCGGTCGCGGTCCTCTCCGGGCGCGGGCGGGAGGACGTGGCGGCGCTCGTCGGGCTGCCGGAGCTGGTCTACGCCGGGAGCCACGGCTTCGACATCGCCGGCCCGGAGGTGCGGCACGAAGTGGGGGAGGGGGTGCCGGCGGAGATCGCCGCGACGGCGGCGGAGCTGGAGCGGGCGGTGAGGGGCTTCCCCGGCGTGCTCGTCGAGCCCAAGCGCTTCACGGTGGCGGTCCACTGGCGGCTAGCCCGGCCGGAGGACCTGCCGGCCCTCGAGGGGGAAGTGGAGGGGGTCCTCGCGCGCCATCCCGCCCTCCGCCGCGCCGAGGGCAAGAAGGTCTGGGAGCTGCGCCCGGCGCTCGCCTGGGACAAGGGGGAGGCGCTGCGCTGGCTCCTCGCGGCCTGGGGGCTCGACGGCGGGCGGGGCGTGCCGCTCTACCTGGGCGACGACGCGACCGACGAGGACGCCTTCCGCGCCGTCCGCGCCGTCCGCGCCGCCGCCGAGCCGGGGGTCGGGGTGCTGGTGGCGGACGAGCCCCGTCCCACCGCCGCAAGCTACGTCCTGCGCGACCCGGCCGAGGCGCGAGAGCTCCTGGAACGGGTCGCGGCCCTCCCCCTTGACGGCTGAAACGAACGGTCGTACTATTTCTCCATGGGCAAGGGCGCCGAGACCAAGGAGCGCATCCTCGAGCAGGCGGTGGGCCTGGCCAGCCGCGACGGGCTGGACGGCCTCTCGATCGGCGGCCTGGCCACCGAGCTGGGGCTCTCGAAGAGCGGCCTCTTCGCCCACTTCGGCTCGAAGGAGGAGCTGCAGCTCCAGGTCCTCCAGGCCGCGGTCGAGCGCTTCCGCGAGGTCGTGGTGCGGCCGGGGCTCGCGGCGCCGCGCGGCGAGCCCCGCATCCGCGTCTTCTTCGAGCGCTGGCTCGACTGGGACGCCGGCCGCTCGCTCCCCGGCGGCTGCATCCTGATCGCCGCCGCGACCGAGCTCGACGACCGGCCGGGACCGCAGCGGGAGCTCCTGGTCCGCGCCCAGCGGGACTGGTTCGACGCCCTCGCCAAGGCGGCGCGGATCGCGGTCGAGGAGGGGCACTTCCGCGCCGACCTCGACGCCGAGCAGTTCGCCTTCCAGCTCTACGGCATCGTCCTCGGCTATCACCACTCGAAGCGGCTGCTCCGCGACCCGCGCGCTCCCGAGCACGCGCGCGGCGCCTATCAGCGGCTGATCGACTCCGTCCGACCCTGAAGAGAGGAGAGCTCCCATGGAATCCTTCGCCATCGGTTCCGCCAGCAATAGCACGATCGTTCGTCCTGAGGCTTGGAAACTCCGCCTCCTCCGCCGAGCGCTGCGCAAGACCGCGGCGGTGGCGCCGAGCGCCACGGAACGCTGGGCGGCGCGCCGGTTCTTCACCCCGCGCCGCCTCCGCCGCCCCGCCCCGCCGGAGGTGCCGGGGCTGGCGCGGCGCGCCTGGAGCCTCGCCGCCGCCGGCCAGCGCTTGGCCGGCTGGAGCTGGGGCGAGGGGCGGCCGGTGCTGCTCGTCCACGGGTGGGAGGGGCAGGCGGCGCAGCTCGCCGCCTTCGTGCCGCCGCTCGTCGCCGCCGGCCTCCGCGCGGTGGCCTTCGACATGCCGGCGCACGGCGCCTCGACCGGCCGCCGCGCCACCGCGCTCGACTTCGCCGCGTCGATCCGCGCCGTGGCCGAGCTGACCGGCCCGCCGGCCGGCGTCGTCGCGCACTCGCTCGGCGGCGCCGCGACGGTCTACGCCCTGCGCCAGGGGCTGCGGGCGGAGCGGGTCGTCCTGCTCGCGCCCGGGGCCGAGCCGCTGGAGTTCGCCTGGATCATGGCGCACGCCCTCGGCTTCCGGGGCGCGGCGGCCGCGCGCGTCGTCGAGGGGATCCGCGGCGAGATCGGCGGCGCGTGGGAGGACTGGAGCGTGCCGCGGCTGGCGCGCGACCTGGACCTGCCGGCGCTCGTCCTCCACGACGCCGCCGATCGCGAGGTGCCCTTCGAGCACGGCCGCCGGCTCGCCGCCGCCTGGCCGGGCGCTCGCTGCGTGCGCCTCGATGGTCTCGGGCACCGGCGGCTCCTCCGCGATCCCGGGGTGATCGCCGAGGCCGTCGGGTTCCTGGCGGCCCGCGACTGCGCCCTCGCGGCCTAGACCCGGCGCCTCGGCTCATCCGCCCGTCGGCCGGGCGCATCGGCCCGGCCGCTCGGTCGATCGGCCCAGCGCCTGGGGCGCGTCCGCCCAGCGCCTGGGAAGATGCACCGAGCCGCTGGGGAGATCCACCCGGGGCCTCGGCCGATCCGCCCAGCGGCCGGGTCGACCCGTCCGGCGGCGGCGCCGGGCGGCGGCGCGACGCGGGATCGCTATGATCCGACGCCGTGCTCGCGGCGGCCCATCCGGCGACGTTCCCGATCGCTTCGCGGAGCCGGCGCTGAAGCTACATGGGGAGGAGGGGCCGGCGCCGCTTCCGCCGCCGCCGGCCGCGCGGCTCGCTCCGGAGCTCCTGGCCACGCCGCGGCCCGGCGAGGTCCACGTCCTCGGGCCGGTGGAGGTGCCGGGGCTCGCGCCGCGGCGCCTCCGCGTCTACCTGCCGCGCGCGTGGACGCCCGGAGAGCGCCGCGCGCTGCTCCTCACGTTCGACGGCCAGAACCTCTTCGACGACGAGCCGTCGCACGCCGGGGGTTGGCACCTGCACCAGGCGGTGGAGAAGCTGGGGGCCCGCGGCTGGCCGGCGCCGATCGTGGCGGGGATCGACCATGGCGGCGAGGAGCGGATCGCCGAGCTTTCGCCGTTTCCGATCGGCCGGCGGGAGGGGAAGCTCGACCTGCTGCTCGACTGGGTCGTCGAAGGGCTCCTGCCGGTCCTCGCCTCCTCCTACCGTCTCGCTCCGTCGCCGGCGGGGACCGTCGTCGGCGGCTCGTCCATGGGCGGCCTGGCCGCCCTCTACGCGCACTTCCGTCACCCCGAGGCCTTCGGGGGCGCGCTCGCCCTGTCGCCCTCCCTCTGGGTCGCCGAAGGCGCCCTCTTCACCGAGCTGGCCGCCCGCGCCACGCCGGCGGTCTCGCGCATCTATCTCGATTGCGGCGCGCGCGAGGGGCGCGGCACGGCGCAGCCGCTGGTCGCCGAGCTGGCCGACCAGCTCGCCCGCCGCGGCTACGGCCCCGACCGCCTGCTCTGGCGCTGCGACCCCCGCGGCGCCCACAACGAGGCGAGCTGGCGCCGCCGGCTGCCGCGGGCGCTCCGCTTCCTCTTTCGCTAGGGGCTGGAGTCGGCGGGCGCCCCGACCGGCGGGTGGTAGGCGGCGCTGGCGCCCACCCAGGTCTTGGCCTTGTTGAAGTCAACGCCCATCATGGCGCCCTTGCTCATCCGGACCAGGCTGTTGACCAGCCGCGGGCGGCCGGTGCCGAGGAACATCATCCGGATCTCCACCTTGGCGGGGCCGTCGGGGGTCTCGATCGCCGGCGCGTAGACGACCTTGCGCTACAGGATCCACTCTTCCGGCCGCGGCAGCGCGCGCAGCCGCTCGTGAGTGACGTCCAGCTCCACCCCGAGCCCGGCGAAGGAGAAGAGGGGCTTGAGGACGTAGTCGCCGAGGTCCGGCGGCGGCTCCGGCAGGTCCGACACGAAGTGCGCGCGCGGCGCCCAGGGGAAATCGAGGAAGGGGAGAGAGAACTTGCTCACCCGGAAGTACCAGTTGGGGTGCCCCACCCAGGCGGCGTCGAGCGGCTCGGTGAAGAGCGGCGCGCGCGGCAAGCCCCGCCGCACCAGCTCGTCGAAGATCACCCGGTTGTAGATCCGGCGCACCGGCACCTCGCGCCCGTCGCGCCGCCGGGAGACGCGGCCTTCCCGCACCGCGAGCTCCCGCAGGTCGACGCTGCGGATGCCGAGCATCCGCTCGGTCGCCGCGAAGTCCGCCCGCGTCTTCTGCCGCTCCGGCTCGATCTCGAGCAGCACCACCTCCTCCGGGTCGCAGTCGGCGACGATCGTCTCCCGCAGCCGCGCCGCGTAGCTCTCCTCGTCGAGGCCGTCGAAATAGGTGGTAAGCCCGGGCGCGATGTCGTAATGCTCGCGGTAGACCCGGTCGAGGAGCCACTGGAAGCCGTAGAGCGAGGGGAAGGCCTGGAGCTCGATGAGCTGCGGCACGACGTGCCCGCCGTCGCCTTCGGCCAGCGCGAAGTCCACCTGCACGAAGGGCGGCTGCCCCTCCTCGCCCGGCACCGCCAGCTCGGGCGGCACCGCCCGCCCGGCGCGCGTGAGGTAGTCCGGAGCGGTGACCGCGGCGACGATCGTGTGCGCCGCCGCGATCAGCTCCGCGGTCAGCTCCGCCGTCAGGAAGATCGGCGTCTCGCTGATCCGAAAATCGACCGGGAACCCCAGCTCGGCCTCGAGCTGGCGCATGACGGCCCGGTACTTCTCCTCGCGGAAGGCGGCGTTGAAGGCGCGGCGGTGCGCCGGGTCCATGCCCTAGGCGCCCGCGCTCAGATCAGGAACCGCCCCCGCTCCATCACCGGCTCGCGGTCGATCCAGACGCTGCACTTGCGGGCGACGCAGTCGATGTGGGTGGAGGAGAGCCAGTCGGCGCCGGTGTGCTCGGCGTAGGGGTGGCCGAAGGCGATGTGGACGCTGGGGATCTTCTCGTCCTGGAGGATGTTGCCGATGACGTCGCGCACCGCGATGTTGGTGCCGATCGCGAACTCGCCGACCCGGTCGCTGTTCTCGTCGGTGGCGGTATAGGCGCGGAAGTCCTCGAGCAGCGCGCGGTTGTCGCACTCCAGCGCGCTGATGCGGGAGCCGCGGACCTCGATGGCCAGCGGCGTCTCGCGCAGGTCGCCGTACTTGCGGCAGAGATGGTCGCCGACGACGCCGTCGACGACGAACCGTCCCTCGACGCTCTCCGGGCAGGTGAAGATCTCGCCGCCGGGGAGGTTGCCCCACTTGTCCGGCGTGATGAGCCCGCTGGTCTTGATCCAGCGCAGGCGCGGCGAGAAGGTGGCGGCGAGGTCGCTGCCGCCGGGAGAGGTGACGCGGATGGCGCGCGCTCCCCCCGCCTTGGCGATGAGCCGCGCCGAGAGGGCGTCCACCTCCAGGAAATCGGCGCGCATCCCCTCGCTCATGATGCGGCAGTCGATGCCGACCATGTGGGCGTGACGGATGCCGCGGCGGTTGATCACCTCGGTCATGGCGATGCGCGCCGGCAGCTCCCCGGGGAGTGCCGTCGCGGCGTAGATCGAGACCTGCGAGCGCTCGAGCTCGGCGAGGACCGGCGCCGGCATCGCCGCCAGCGGCCGGGGCGCATAGTCCTCGAGCACCATCAGGGTGTAGGGGGAGCCCACGGCCTCGATCTCCTGCGCCAGGGCCGCGGCGATCGCCAGCGTCTCGCGGTCGGTGATCAGGGTGATCCGCTCGTCCGGGCGCAGGCGGAGGCAGGTGTGGATCGCGTTCCGCGCCCCCGGGGCGAGCTCCGGGCTCGCCGCCACTGCGCTCGACATCAGCTCCCTCCTCCGCCCTGCCGCGCCAGGCCCGGCGGCTCCAGGCCGAGGTGGGTCTCCGCGACGATGTGATCGACGACGGCCCGCATGTCGTTGGTCCGCTGCCACACGGCGAGCTGGCGGTCGGCGCCGGTGCCGCCGCGCACCATCTCCCCGATGTAGGCGAGCTCCGACCGGCTGCCCAGCTCGTCGGCCACGTCGTCGACGAACTCCAGCAGCTCGTAGATGAGCTGCACGCAGTCCACCTCGGTCTGCTTGCCGAAGTCGATGAGCTTGCCGGAGATGCCGTAGCGCGCGGCGCGCCACTTGTTCTCGTTGATGAGCAGCCGGCGGTAGAGCCGGAAGCCGAGGTTCTGGCGGATGAGCTTGGCCACCTTGGCGGTGACCGCCTGCATGAGCGCGGCCAGGGCGATCGTCTCTTCGACGCGCAACGGCACGTCGCAGATCCGGTACTCCAGGGTGTTGAAGAAAGGGTGCGGCCGGAGGTCCCACCAGATCTTCTTGCCGTTGTCGATGCAGCCGGTCCGGACCAGCAGGGCGACGTAGCTGTCGTACTCGGCGCGGCTGCGGAAGTTGTCCGGGATGCCGGTGCGCGGGAAGCGGTCGAAGATCTTGCTGCGGTAGGACTTGAAGCCGGTGTTGCGCCCCTGCCAGAAGGGGGAGTTGGTGGACAGCGCGTAGATGTGCGGCAGGAAGTAACGGGCCGTGTTCATGATCTGGATCGCCAGCTCGCGGTCCTCGACCCCGACGTGGACGTGCAGGCCGAAGATCAGGTTGGCGCGCGCCACCTGCTGCATGTCCTCGATGATCTCGTGGTAGCGCGGCAGGTCGGTGATCGCCTGGTCCTGCCAGTGCGAGAAGGGGTGGGTGCCGGCGGCGGCGATGGTCAGCCCGCGGCTGCGCGCCAGGGCCGCCAGGTTGGAGCGCAGGTGGACGACCTCGGCCCGCGCCTCGCCGATGTCGCGGCAGATCGAGGTCCCCACCTCGATGATCGACTGGTGGAGCTCCGCCTTGACCTGGTCCTTCAGGATCTCCTTGCCGTCCTCCAGGAGCTGGTAGACGTGCGAGCGGAGGCCGCGGCTCTCGGGATCGATGAGCTGGAACTCCTCCTCGATGCCGAGGGTGAAGGGGGGGAGCGAGGACATGCGGCGGGCGCGCGGTCTCAGACGGCGACCGCTGCGGGCTCTCCGGCGCCGGCGACGCGCACGAAGTCGCCCCAGACCAGGTTGAACCGGCCGGGGACCTGCTCCTGCGCCTGGCGGATCGCCATGCCGGCCGTCGCCTCGACGACCCACTCGAAGTTCTCGGGGCCGATCGAGCCCAGCTCGGCGTCCGGGGCGGGGTTGCAGAAGTCGATGGCGTAGGGGACGCCGTCGCGCACCGCCAGCTCGACGGTGTTGAGGTCGTAGCCGAGGGCGCGGTTGAGCTTGAGCACGTCCCCGACCAGCCGCTCGTAGAGGGCGGGCTCGATCGGCGGCGCGTTGCGCACGTAGCGCTCGTGGAACGGCCGGCGCGGGTCGTAAGGCATGACGCGCACCTGGCGCCGGTCCACCGAATAGCAGCGGAAGTACTCCGAGAAGGCGATCTCCTCCTGCAGCATCATCACCAGCTGCCCGGTCTGTCCGTAGACCTCGAACAGCTCCTGCGGGCTGCGCACCCGATAGACGCTCTTCCAGCCGCCGCCGGCGAAGGGCTTGAAGTAGGCGGGGAAGCCCACGTAGTCGAAGATCTCTTCCCAGGACAGCGGATAGGCGAGGTTGCGCATCGAGCGGGCGTCGGTGTCGGTCGGGTGCTCGTTCGAGGGCAGCAGGACGGTCTTGGGCACCGCGACGCCGACCTTCGTCGCCAGGCAGTTGTTGAAGAACTTCTCGTCGGCGCTCCACCAGAAGGGGTTGTTGACCACCACCGCGCCGCTGAGCGCGGCGTTCTTGAGGTAGGCGCGGTAGAAGGGGATGTCCTGCGAGATGCGGTCGACGATGACCGCGTAGCCGCTGTCCTCCCCCTGCACCAGCTTGTCGATGCGCACCGCCTCGGCGACGACGCCGTCGGCGCCCTTGGCGTTGACCCGCTCGATGAAGGCCTGCGGGTAGGTGTTCTCCTGGCCGAAGAGGATGCCGATTCGTTTCATGGGCTGGCGAAAAATACCATTACCGTCCCCCCGGCTCCGCATCCGGGCCCGGCAGGATCTCGCGCAGGTAGGGGGCGAGGCCGCGGCGCGGCTCCCAGTTCTGCGGGTAGCCGAGCGAGACCTCCTCGCAGCGCACCCCGTCGCGCCGGTGGGTGGCGCGGATGTGCAGGTGGCCGTAGACCACGGCGCGGGCGCGGAAACGGCGGTGCCAGTCCTCGCTGCGGCGGGTGCCGCACCAGACCGTGAAGCGCGGCACGCGCGGCAGGACGGCGAGGTCGCGGCGCAGGGGCCAGTGGTTGACCAGCACCAGCGGCGCCGCCCGCGCCGCCGCGGCGAGCCGCGGCTCGGCGGCGTCGCAACGGGCGGCGCACCAGGCCGCCCGCGA
Organism: Thermoanaerobaculia bacterium; assembly: GCA_036277075.1. GTDB lineage: Bacteria > Acidobacteriota > Thermoanaerobaculia > Multivoradales > UBA5704 > DASUNQ01. The sequence continues at coordinate 7,578 of DASUNQ010000320.1, read as the reverse complement.
CGGGTAGGGCTCCGGGTCGAGGAGCACCTCGTCCGAGCACACGACGTTCTCCTCGGCCGCCCAGCGCACCGCGTCCTCCGGCGCCACGGCGTCGGGGCGGAAGCTGTAGTCGTAGAGGAGGAAGAGCGGCGCCAGGAGGCAGGGGCCGCCGGGCCCCGGCCAGGCGACGTAGGGATCCTCCGGCGTCAGCGCCCCGTAGGCGCGGCAGAGGGCGACCAGCCGGCGGTACTTGGCGTCGCCGCGCAGCTCGCCGGCGCGCCCGGGCGGCGTCCAGAGGTCGTGGTTGCCGGGCACCCAGAGGAGCCGCGCGAAGCGCGTCGCCAGGGCCTCCAGCGCGAAGGCGAGCTGCTCCTCGGTCTCGCCGACGTCGCCGGCCAGGATCAGCCAGTCGCCGGGGTAGGCGGGGAGCGCCTGGAGCGCGCGGCGGTTGACCTCGTAGCGCAGATGGAGGTCGGCGATCGCCCAGAGCTTCACGGCGCCCGCGCGCGGCGGCTACTCCGCGTAGCCCAGGGCGCGCAGCTTCTCGACGCTCTCCGGGTCGAGCTCGATCGGCATCTGGCGATCGCTGGCGACGAGCCCCTGCTGGACCTGCGCCATCCAGCGCTCCAGCTCGAGCGAGACGCGCGTCGCGCTGCCCGCCTGGCTCCGCCGCTCGGCGGGGTCCCGCGCCAGGTCGAAGAGCCAGCGGCGCGCGCCGTCGAGCCGCAGGATCTCCTTGCGGGTGCCCGAGAGCAGCGCCACCTCGAGCAGACCGCGCCGGCGCGCGCCCCCCTTGACCTCCTGCGCCGAGAGCACCGCCCCCTTGTGCGCCTGGAACCAGGTCACCCGCCCGCGCGGCGGCGCGGCGCCCTGGAGCACGCCGCTCCAGTCGAAGCCGCGGAAGCTGGCCGGCACCGGCAGGCCCGCCAGCCCGAGCAGCGTCGGGGCGATGTCGAGGTTGAGCGCCTGCGCGTCGATCACCCCGGCCCGGATGCGCCCGGGCCAGGCGATCGCCAGGGGGATGCGGAGGGTGGTGTCGAAGAGCTGGCGGCCGTGCCCCCACACCCCGTGCTCGCCGAGGCTCTCGCCGTGGTCGGCGGTGAAGAGGACGATCGTGTTGCCGGCGAGCGCCGGGTCGCGCTCGACCGCGGCGAGCAGCCGGCCGACGTGGTGGTCGGCGAAGGCGATCTCGCTGTCGTAGCGGTCGGCGCGCGGGGGCTCCCCGCCGACGGCCATTCCCAGCTGCCCGGCGAATCCCTCCTGCAGCCGGTACGGGGCGTGCGGCTCGACGTAATGGACCCAGAGGAGGAAGGGGCGGCGGTGCTCCCGCTGGTGCCCGGCCAGCCAGTCGAGGGCGGCGTCGGTCAGATCGGCGGCCGTCGCCTCCCCCTTGAACACCCCGAACCAGCGCTTGCGGGTGAACAGCTCGTGGTAGGCATCGAAGTGCGCCGCCAGCCCGGAGATGCGGTCCTTGAGGGTCCAGTTGCCGACGACGGCGGCGCTGCGGTAGCCCCGGCGGCGCAGCGCCGCCGCCGCCGACGGGAGCCCCGGGCGCATCGCCAGGCCGTTGCGCGTCGCGCCGTGCTCGTGCGGATGGAGCGAGGTGAACAGCGAGCAGATCGCCGGGTTGGTGAGCGGCTCCACGGTGCGCGCCTGGGTGAAGCGGACCCCCGTAGCCATGAAGGCGTCGAGGTTGGGCGTCGTCGCCCGGTGGTAGCCGTAGCCCGACAGGCGGTCGGCGCGCAGGGTGTCGATGGTGACGACGAGGACGTTGGGGAAACGCGGCCCCTGGCGCTGCGCGGCCGGCGAGGCGGCGCGCGGCGCCGCCAGGAGGAGCGCGAGGACGGCTGCCCCCCCGAGCGGGGGGAGGCGCCGGAGGAGTCGTCGGCGGCTGTGCATACGAGTGCTGGCTCGAAGGTCAGATCATAGCAAGCAAAGAGCTTTTCACCTCGAACGGCAGGGCGATTGCTACACTCGCCGGTGTGAAGGAGAGCGCACCCGAGGAGCTCCCCCGCCCGGGGGACGCCGCCGCGCCGCCGCCCGACGTCCCGGGGCGCCCGGAGTGGGGCAAGCGCACCGAGAGCGCCGAGGAAGGACGGTTCCTCGCCGGACCGCAGTCGCGTCTCGCCGAGCTCGTCCGCCTCTTCCGTATCCTCGGCGAGTTCCTGCGCGGCTTCCGCGCCCTCCACTTCGCCGGTCCCTGCGTCACCGTCTTCGGCTCGGCCCGCTTCGCCGCCGACCACCCGTACTACGCGCTGGCGCGGGAGGTCGGGGCGCGGCTCGCCAAGGCCGGCTTCACGGTGATGACCGGCGGCGGCCCGGGGATCATGGAGGCGGCCAACCGCGGCGCGCGCGAGGTCGGCGGGCGGAACATCGGCTGCAACATCGCCCTGCCGCACGAGCAGCAGCCCAACCCCTACCTCGACCAGTGGCTGGAGTTCCGCTACTTCTTCGTCCGCAAGGTGATGCTCGTCAAGTACTCCTACGCCTTCGTGGCCCTGCCCGGCGGCTTCGGCACGATGGACGAGATCTTCGAGTGCGCCACCCTGATCCAGACCGGCAAGATCAAGGACTTCCCGCTCGTCCTCATGGGCGGCGACTACTGGCGGCCGCTCCTCGACTTCCTGCGCGACACGATGGTCAAGCGCGGCACGATCGCCGCCGCCGACCTGGAGCGGATGATCGTCACCGACTCCCCGGAGGAGGCGGTGGCGCGCATTCGCGAAGCCGCGACGGAGGAGTTCGGCCTCGAGTGGCAGCCGGCGAAGAAGCCGGAGCCGGTCTGGATCTTCGGCGAGCGCGGTCCCGCCCCGGCGCAGCGCAAGGCGCCGGCGCCCGGCGAGCGGCCGGCGGGCTAGCGGCAGAAGCGCCAGAATGGCGCGCGCATTCCACTGCGGAGCGCCCGCAATCCATTGCGGAGCGTCCGCAATGCAATGCGGAGCTGGCGCAATGGAATGCGGCCCGTCCGCAATCCAATGCGAGGCGTCCGCAATCCACCGCCGAGCGTGCGCAATGGAATGCGGAGCGTCCGCAATGCATTGCGGGGCCGGCGCAATGGAATGCGGGGCATCCGCAATCGAATGCGGAACCGCCGCAAGGGATTGCGGGGGCCGGCGCGCTCGCCCCCTGGATCTGGCGCAGCTCCGCGAGATCGGGGTCGGCCTCGCGCCAGAAGCGGCGGGCCTCCGCCAGCTCGCGTTCCGCGCCGGCGGCGTCTCCCCGGTGCTGTAGGACGAGGGCGCGAGCGAGGTGGCTGCCGCCATAGGCGGCGTCGTGCTCGAGCATTTGCGCCGGTGAGGGAGGCGGCGCATGGGAGGCGCTCCGTTTATAGCAGCAGGCTCGCCAGGTTCGCCAGCTCGGAGCGCTCCCCCTTGTCCAGGTTGACGTGGGCGTAGAGGGGGGAGCCCTTGAGGCGGTCGATCAGGTAGGAGAGACCGTTGCTCTCGGCGTCGAGGTAGGGAGTGTCGATCTGGAAGATGTCGCCGGTCAGGACGATCTTCGTCTTCTCGCCGGCACGGGTGATGATCGTCTTGACCTCGTGCGGCGTCAGGTTCTGCGCCTCGTCGACGATGAAGATGACGTTGGCGAAGCTGCGGCCGCGGATGTAGGCGAGCGGCACGATGTGGAGCTTCTCCTGCTCGACCATCTCCTCGAGCCGCTTGTACTCGCGGTCGCGGTCGCCGTACTGGTTCTTGATGATTCCCAGGTTGTCCCAGAGCGGCTGCATGTAGGGGTCGATCTTGGACTTGACGTCTCCGGGGAGGAAGCCGAGGTCCCGGTTCGACAGCGGCACGATCGGGCGCGCCAGGTAGATCTGGCGATACAGGCGCCGCTGCTCGAGCGCGCCGGCGAGCGCGAGGAGGGTCTTGCCCGTGCCGGCGGCCCCGGTGATCGTCACCAGCGGCACTTCGGGGTTGAGCACGGCGTGGAGGGCGAAGGTCTGCTCGGCGTTGCGCGGGGTGACCCCGTAGGCGCCGGCCTTGGCGACGTGCTCGATCTGGTCGTGGCGCGGGTTGAAGCAGGCCAGCGCCGACCTGCCGTCGCCGCGGAGGATGAAGTACTGGTTGGGAGCGGGTCTCTCGGCGAGGAGCTGCTCGCGCGGCACGCGCCCCTCGCGGTAGAGGCGATCGACGACCGCGGAGTCCGCGACCTCCAGCTCCACTTTGCCCTTGTAGAGATGGTCGAGATCCTTGATCTTGACCGTCTCGTAGTCCTCGGCAGGCAGCTTCAGGGCCCGGGCCTTGAGGCGCAGGTTGATGTTCTTGCTGACCAGGATGATCCGGCGTTTGGGCTCGTCGCGCGCCAGCGCCAGGGCGGCGTTGAGGATCCGGTGGTCGGCCTTGCGCGCGCCGGGCTCGGCGGCCGGCGCGACCGGGCCGTCCTCCTCGGTGAGCACGCGGAAGCGGCCGTGTGTCGGGCCGTCGAGCGGGATCCAGTCGTCGAGCAGGCTCGACGAGGAGAGGGTGTCGAGCTGGCGGATGAACTCCCGCGCCTGCAGGTTCAGGACCGAGTTGCCCTTCTTGAACTGGTCCAGTTGCTCGAGGACCGTGATCGGCACGGCGACGTCGTGCTCCTGGAAGCTCTGGAGGGCGTTGAAGTCGTAGAGGATGACCGAGGTGTCGAGGACGAAGATCTTTCTTGCGGGGCGGGTCATCGCGGGCCGGATCGCCTCCTGGCTGCACTCGGAGTGGGGCTCGAACCGCGCGAAAGCGTAGCGCGGAACAGGGGGGGCGGCAAGCTACGGGTAGTGGTGCGACCCCTGGCCGGCTACTACGGCTAGCGGCCGGGCTCGCTCGACGCGCGGCGGCGGAGGAGCCGGGCTCCGAGGCCGCCGAGCGCGGCGGCGAGGGCGGCGAAAGCGGCGGGACCGGCGGCCGGGATCTCGAGCGGGGACTGCGCCTGCGGTCCGGCGCAGACGCCGCCGTCGATCGCCAGCCCCTCGAAGCCGCGGCGCGCCGGGTCCGCGCGGACGACCACCGCCGCCCGGCCGCTGAGGGTGTTGAGCCAGAAGATCGTCCCTTCGTCGTCGAGCCCCCAGAGCACGCCGCTGGCGCCGAACTCGATGCCGCCGTCGACCGGATTGACCGTCTGCAGCTTGCCCAAGGCGGTGGCGGCGCCGCTGTCGGGGTCGAGGCAGTAGAGCTGCGACAGCTTGTTCTTGGCCGGGTCGGAGTCCCCGCCCAGCCCGTAGAGCCCGGAGCGGCAGGTCTTGGTCGGCGGCCCGCCGGTCAGCCCGGTGATCTCGGTCTTCTGCTCCCCCAGGAGGTCCGCGCGGCCGCTCGGGACATCGATCTGGTAGAGGCGCGGCGGCTTGGGGGCGTCGGTCGACATGTAGAGCTTGCCGTCGGCGGCGAAGGCCAGGCCGGTGTCGGTCACGTCCACCCGCAGCGGGCCGATCTGGGTGCAGGCGCCGGTGGCGAGGGCGCAGCGCACCAGCACGTCCTTGACGTCGTCGACGCCGTAGAGCGTCGCGCAGCCGGGGCTGAAGGCCAGCGACTCGACGTCGCCGAAGCCGGTGGCGCCGATCCGCCGCGTGCGGCCGCTGTAGAGATCGATGGTGTAGAGCGCGTCGTCGCCGTCGGACTTCACCGAGTACGCCGTTTCGGCGGCCGCCGCGGGGACGGCCAGCAGGCCGAGCGCGCAGCAGACCTGGAGGAGTCGCGTCATGAGGGGCGGGGCAGGCGAAGGCTCCGGCGGGCCCCTGATGCTAGCACGGGCGCCTCGGCGACTCGGCGCGGCGGCGAGGGATATCCTTCGCCGCCATGCGCCGAGGCAGCGCCCTCTCGGGGCGGCTCGCGGTGCTCGCCGCGGCGGCCCTCTTCTCGACCGGCGGGGCGGTCATCAAGGCGATCGACCTCTCGGGCTGGCAGGTGGCGAGCTTCCGCTCGGGGATCGCGGCGCTGGCGCTGCTCGCCCTCATCCCGGCGAGCCGGCGCGCCGCTTCGTGGCGCGCGCTGGGCGTCGGCGTCGTCTACGCGGCGACGCTCGTCCTCTTCGTGCAGGCGAACAAGCAGACGACGGCGGCGAGCGCGATCTTCCTGCAGTCGTCCGCGCCCTTCTACGTCCTCCTGCTCTCCCCCTGGCTGCTGCGCGAGCGCGTCCGCCGCTCCGACCTGGCGCTGATGGCGGCCTTGGCGGTGGGGCTGGCGCTCCTCTTCGTGGGGCTCGACGCCGCCTCTCCCACCGCTCCGCGCCCGCTGCTCGGCAACGTCCTCGGCGCCGCCGCAGGGCTCACCTGGGCCTGCACGGTGATGGGGCTGCGGGCGCTGGGGCGCGCGGGAGGGCCCGGCGCGGCGGCGGGAGCCGCGGTGCTCGGCAACGCGCTGACCTTCCTGGTCTGCCTGCCGCTGGCGCTGCCGGCGCGCGGCGGCGGCGCCGGCGACTGGGCGGGGGTGCTGTTCCTCGGGGTGGTGCAGGTCGGCCTCGCCTACGTCTTCCTGACCCGCGCGATGCCGCGCGTCCCCGCCTTCGAAGCCTCGCTCCTGCTGCTGCTCGAGCCGGTCCTCAACCCGATCTGGGCCTGGCTGGCGCACGGCGAGCGGCCGGGCGCCTGGTCGCTCGCCGGCGGCGCCTTGATCCTCGCCGCGACCGCCGTCAAGACCTGGCTCGATGCCGGGCGATCGTCCGCGGCCTAGCTCCTACCGGGCCGCGCGCATCGACCCCTGGAGGCCGCGCAGGTCGAGGTCCACCGGCGGCTCCTCGGCGAGCGCCCGATCGAGCGTCGCGTCGTGGCCGTAGAGGTCGTCGCGGAACTGCACCGTCCCGTCGGGCTCCACCCACGCCGTCCAGTAGAGGATGTGCACCGCGATCGGCCGCGGCAGCTTGAGGCTCCGCGATTCCCCCGAGTCGATCGCCTCCTGGAGCGCCGCCCGGCTCCACTTCGGGTCGTCGCGCAGCAGGTATTCGGCCAGCTCCATCGGCTTCTCGATGCGGATGCAGCCGTGGCTGAAGCCCCGCTCGGCGACGTCGAAGAGGTGGTCGGCCGGCGTGTCGTGGAGATAGATGTTGAACTGGTTGGGGAACATGAACTTGATCTGCCCCAGCGGATTGGCCGGCCCCGGCCGCTGGCGCACCCGCACGCTGCCGCCGTCCTCGACGTACTCCATGTCGTTGCGCGCCAGGTAGCTCGAGTCGGCGGCGACCTTCGGCGCGATCTCCTCGTTGTAGATCGACGGCGGCACGTTCCAGTAGGGGTTGAGCTCGAGGTACGTCATCTGGTCGCTGAACGCCGGCGTGCGGCTCTGGTCCTTGCCGACGATGACCTTCATCGCCAGCACGGTGCGGTCCCCTTCCACGAGCCGCAGCGCGTAGGCCGGCACGTTGACGAAGATGTGGCGCTCGCCGAGCGAGGCCGGCATCCACCGCCAGCGCTCCATGTTGACCTCGAGCTGCCGCGCCCGCGCCGCGGCCGGCACGTTGAGGGCGGCGAGAGTGTCCTTGCCGACGGTGCCGGTGGCCTCCAACCCATGGCGCGCCTGGAAGCGGCGCACCGCCTGCTCGACGGCGGCGTCGTAGACGGCCGGCGGCGGCGGCTCCGCCGCGGCGGCCTCGCGCTCCGCCGCCTCCGCGCGCGCTCGCCGCCGGGCGCGCCAGCCGCGC